>CAIXKI010000209.1 GCA_903920005.1 uncultured delta proteobacterium | reverse complement strand
TGTGGACGCAGTCGTTCAGCGTGGGTTGGTAGAGCCGGCCATATTTATTTTTGAGATGAGCAAACCGCTCGTGGGTTGTTTGCGAGAGGTGTATGCGTTGAGTGAGCCATTGGTCCAACTCTTTGTCGGGTCGCCTCTGGCTACGTCGATGCGTGCTGTACTTGCTTCGTCGGACGAGACCGAAAAGTTTATCTCGCTCTTGGAGGCGTCTCGCACGTAGCCCGTTATCTCTCGCTTATGAATAGGCAGAGAAGGTGGTGAAAGTCCTTATATGGGTGGATTAGAACACGCAACACCTGGGATTCTTCTCGTTCTGATCGGAGCGTGTGTTCTGCTGTATCGAGAGTTGTCTCGAGGGTCGAAGGGATACGTTCATCATATTCGTCGTATCGCGGGTGTTGACGCAATTGAGGGAGCTGTCGGCCGTTGCGCTGAACAGGGTCGATCTGTTGTGTTTACGACAGCGCTTACTGATGTTGGACCGGTTCTCTTCGCTTGTCTTGGAGTTCTTCATTCGATAGCTAAGCGCGTCGCCCAGTATAAATTGAAGTTGCAGGTGCCGCAGTATTCTCCAGAGGCTATGGCGCTCGTAGAGGATACCGTTCGTGAGGCGTATCGTGAGGTTGGACGCGCGAACGCGTTTGATCCGGAGAGTATTCGCTTTTTATCCTCAGAGCAGTTCGCGTTCGCCTCTGGATATATGGGACTGATGCACCGTGAAAAAGCGGGAGCCGCTTTTATGTTCGGTGTGTTTGCCGCCGAAGCGCTCGTATTGGCGGAGGCTGGACAGCAGGTTGGTGCGCGCCAGGTCGCTGCCAGCGTTAGCCCAGAGCAGGTCGCCTTCTTCATCTGTACATGCGACTACACGTTGATCGGCGAGGAGCTGTTTGGAGCTTCCGCATACATGAGTCGAGAGCCGGTTCAGGTCGCGACGCTCGCCGCTCAAGACCGGTTTAAACTCTTCTTTATCGCTCTGATTATTGTTGGCGTTTTTCTGGCCACCTTGCGGCAATGGATGCCTGAGCTAGGTGGCTACATGCCCCACCTCATTTTATTGAAAGATTGGAGTGCTTTCGGATGGTAGCGACTCAATCCGGCGATACTCGGGCGAGAGTTATTCGATTCTTCACGTTTCTGGGAGGGATCTATTTCTTCGTGTATTTCGTTCTTCCGGAACCTCTTGTTGAGGAGCTTGGGATGAAGGCGCATCACGAGCAAATATCGAACGGCTTCATTGTCGTTGGCTCGATGGCGATCGGCCTTGGCCTCTTCAATCTTGTTCGTACTCATGGCGCGCGCTGCGTATTCGCCCGTCCGGGATGGATGAATAGCCTGTCGCTTCTTTTGGGTCTCTTCGTCACTGTGGGCGTTATGTCTCTGCAGTGGATCCACAGCATGAAGTCCTCGGGTGAAGTCCAGGATGTTCAAATGATCGGGGAGTTCGCGAGTAAGATCGGCGACGATGCTCGCGGCAAAAGCGGGATAGTGGATCCTTCGACTGGGGTAGTTTTACGCGAATATGCCTCCCAAAAACTAGGAAAGATCGCTCTCCATATCGCCGGGGATCAGGAGATTGTCGCGGATGTGGCTCATGAGGTCTTACGAAAAGATCTGGCCTCTCGTATCGAAGACCTGCGCAAAGACGAGTGGTATCTTGGGACCTCGTCTGACCTTTCCGCCCTGACGCTGTTCACTCAAAAGTCGAATGAGCTGGCGAGCTCCTATTCCGTGCTCATGCAAGCAGAAGCATCTCAGGCGACGATTCAAAGACTTTATAACTTTCTGTATGACGGGCTCTTTAATCAGCTTGGCTCAGCGATGTTCGCTCTCCTTGGCGTTTATATCGCGGCGGCGGCGTATCGCGCGTTCCGCGTGCGAACGCTTGAGTCCGCTCTTATGATGACAGCAGCTGTGGTTGTGATGTTAGGACAGATCTCGTTTGGCAAGGAGATCTATGAAGAGATGCCGGCAATTCGTCAGTGGCTCCTTGAGGTTCCGAATAGCGCCGCGTTTAGAGCGATTCGTCTCGGGGCTGGTATCGCTGGACTTATGTTGGCTATTCGTATGTGGCTCTCGATAGAGTCAACATCCTTTTCGTCGGAGAAAAAGTAATGGGCTCCCGACGAATTATCTATCTCATAATGCTGGTAGCGGTAGCGGCGCCTATCCTCTTGGGGATCTCTCAGCGGCCATCGCGGCTCGTATCCGCGGAGCGGATGTATGATGTGTTGGAGAAAGTAGAGGTCAAGCCGGGTGAGGTGGCGATGGTTTGGATGGACTTTGGTCCCAATACTATCGCGGAGAACGAACCTCAAGCGATGGTGATGATAGAACATCTCTTTAGAAGACGAGTTCCGGTGGTCGTGCTTTCTCAATACCAGCAGGCAGAGCGATTTCTATCTCGCGTGCCCCAAACGGTAGCACGACAGTTGGAAGCTGAGATGCCGGACCAGAAATGGAGATACGGTGAAGCTTGGATCAACGTTGGATATAAGCCAGGTGCGGCCATCTTTATGCAGTCGCTGGTCAACGCGGCCGATCTCTCGAAGTTTTTGGGGAGGGATGTCAATGGTATGCCGCTCTCGAACTACCCGAACTTTGCCGCTATCGGCGGCGTTGAGCGAGTGAAAGTAGTTGGAGAGGTTACTGGACTCGTAGGTGTCTTTGATACCATCATCCAGTTTTTTCAGAAGAAGGGGTACCGTCCCGTAATCATCCATGGATGTACTTCGATAACTATTCCGGAGGCATATATCTTCCTCGATTCGGGACAGCTGCATGGGCTCCTTGAGGGTATCGCAGGCGCCGCGTGGTACTCTGAGGTGCTTAAAAAGTTTCACCCTCAGAGCGATAATAAACGGCTCTTGGTTACAAATACGGCTCTGAGCGCGGCGCACCTGGTCATCATAGGACTGATCATAGTTGGTAATATAATGCCATTTTTTACCCGATGGAGGTCTCGTGGGGACCGGTAGTTCAGCGTGGGAGATCGCGTCAGTCTTTGTGGGTGGATTAGCCACGCTTGCTATCTTTAGCTTTCTCATCAAGGAAAACGGGTTCTATCGGTTTTTCGAGCATCTCTTTATTGGGATCGCCGCGGGCTTAGGGCCGATGCTTGTAGTTCGAGATTTTCTGTGGCCAAATATCGTAGAGCCGATGCTCGGCTTCTCGGTTCGGACGTACCCGGATGGAACGCCCGTTGTGCCTTATCAACCGCTCTATCTTCTCTACCTCATTCCGATGGGGTTCGGGTGTCTCTACTACTTCATCTACTCTAAGCGACATGCGTGGCTAGCGAAGATCGTTATCGGTTTCACGCTTGGAACGAGTGGGGCGCTCGCGATACGAGGGTTCTTCTCGGAGGCGATTCCCCAAGTGGCGAGTAGCTTTAAACCGCTCATCGTCTTTGAAGACGGAGCGTTTTCAATCTTCGCTAGCTTTAATAACCTTCTATTTGTGCTGACGCTGCTCCTCGTCTTGAATTACTTCCTCTTTACCTTTGGTCGAGAGGGTTCAGCGCAGGGTAAGATCGCCCCCTTGGGGCGACCGCTTCTGATGGTGTGTTTTGGCGCGTTCTTTGGCTCGACCGTGATGGCTCGGCTCGCTCTTCTCGTGGAGCGAGTTCAATTTATTGTGCGGGATTGGGTCGCAGCCGTTGGCACGATCGTGGGATTTGGATAGAGGATGAAAACGAAGTCACAGGAGCTACGCACCGTTCTCGTTACAGATTGTGGGTCGACAACCACAAAGGCGTTGCTCTTTGAGCGTAAGGCGGACCGTTGGCAGCAGACCTTTCGTGGGGAGGCTCCAACAACAGTGGAGGAGCCGACCGCTGACGTAACGATGGGGGCACTGAATGCGTTTCGTGAGGTACAGGAATTAAGTGGGCGCACGTTCCTTCATGAAGGGCCTTCGCCATTCATGGTTACGGGTGAAGATTCAGGTCGGGGAATAGACCTCTACCTCTCGACCAGTTCCGCGGGTGGTGGGTTGCAGATGCTTGTCGCCGGTGTTGTTCACAACATTACGACGGAGTCGGCGGAGCGCGCAGCTCTTGGAGCGGGTGCTATAGTGATGGAGTCTGTATCGGCGGACGATGGTCGGGAGGATTACGAAAGGATAGAGACTATTCGCCATATAAAGCCGGACATCGTTCTCGTGACCGGCGGCATTGATGGGGGATCGACCGCGCACGTTGTGGAGATGGCAGAGATACTTGTAGCCGCGTCACCTCGACCGCGATTCGGGGATACTCTCAAGCTGCCGGTAATCTATGCCGGTAACGCTGATGCGGCTGTTGAAGTTTCTCAAATACTATCGAAGCGAGCTCAGGTTGTCGTGGTTCCAAACGTTAGGCCAAGGCTTGATCACGAAAACCTTGGTCCGGCGCGGGAAGCTATTCACGAATTTTTCCTCTCTCATGTGATGAGCCACTCTCCGGGATACGGAACGTTGATGTCGTGGAGTCCGGTGCCGATAATGCCCACACCCGCGGCGGTAGGTGATATCGTGCAGATGTATGCCGAGCGAACCGGAAAGAATGTTCTCTGTGTCGACATTGGTGGGGCTACAACCGATGTATTCTCGGTCTTCGCCGATCGCTCCGGACAGCGCGCCTTTAATCGGACTGTAAGCGCTAACTTGGGAATGAGTTATTCCATCGCAAATGTGCTCGTCGAAGCCGGTGTTCAAAATATTCGAAGATGGTTGCCTTTCGGTATCTCTGAAACAGAGCTGCGGGATCGGCTCCGTAATAAGATGATACGACCGACATCGATACCTCAGACTATCGAGGATCTTTGGGTTGAGCAGGCTGTCTGTCGAGAAGCGCTTCGCCTCTCTTTAAAGCATCATCGCTCTCTCGCGATTGGGCTTGAATCGGCCCGGGAAAAAGGAATAGCGGACGTTTTTAGGCAAAGTTCGGATCGCTATGAGTTAGTCGATCTTATGAGTCTCGATATCGCTATCGGTTCTGGTGGCGTTTTAAGCCACGCGCCGAGTCGGACGCAGGCCGCCTTGATGCTTGTCGAGGGGTTCGCGCTTGAGGGCATAACTGAAATAGCCGTTGACTCAATTTTTATGATGCCGCATCTCGGCGTTTTAGCGTCTGTACATCCAGAGGCGGCGAGGGAGATTTTTGAGAACGACTGCTTGATCTATCTCGGCGTATCGGTGGCGCCTCGCTATAACGAGAAAAAAGTGCGCTCAGACGTTCTTGCTGAGGTGTATCTCGACGGCGAGCGGCTTGGGCAGGTTCAGCGGGGGAAGGTCCTGCGACTAAAGACTGCCGCACGTGGAAAAGGACTCTTAAAAGTAGTGCCCTTAAGTAGCGGTGTTGATGTGGGGTCCGGCCCCGGGGAAGCCCTAATGAGAGAGGTAATCTTGGGAGAAACTGGCATTATCTGTGACGGTCGAAATAGACCCATAGTGATTCCAGAGGACTCCGTGACCGCGCAACGCGAGGTCTACGAAAGTATCGCACTCGTAAAGCCCAGGGGGCAGCATGAGTAGCGCGTTGACTCCAACATTAGCTGTCAGCTCGTCGATGATGGTCCGTCGACGACGTGATTTACCGATCCTTGGAGAGATATTAGTAAGAGCGGGCGAGACTGTTCAGGGTGATACTGTTGTCGCGGTAGCGCAACTTGAGGGGGAGCTTCGGCTCGTGCGAGCTGCTGAGCAGCTCGGAATTCCCGCTGAAGAGGTCCTTGAGGTGGTTCTCGTGAAAGAGGGAGATAGTGTTGAGGTCGGTGCTCTGCTTGCCGAGGTTCGCGGCTTATGGGGTCTATTCAGGAGTACTATCGCGACTCCTTTAGCCGGCGTAGTCGAGTTCATCTCTACCTCAACAGGACACATAGGTATTCGGGCTCCCTCGCGTCCTCTTCATCTCAACGCGTATATATCTGGCACAGTAGTGGATATAGAACCGAATCGTTCGGTAGTCATTGAGTCTATTGGCACCTTTGTACAGGGTATCTTTGGCGTCGGCGGAGAGCGCCAAGGAATGCTCAACGTTCTCAAAGTTCCGTGTGCTACGGTATTGACGGAAGAGTACATACCAACGGAGGCAGTAGGGGCTGTTCTCGTAGGTGGCCATTCGCCAACTATTGGCGCATTGCAAAAAGCCAGTCGCGCCGGGGCCGTTGGGTTGATTACTGGTTCAATCGACGATCAGACGCTCCGAGATTACGTTGGGTACGACATAGGGGTAGCTCTGACTGGTGATGAAGCGGTCTCCATGACAGTCGTTGTCACTGAGGGCTTTGGCAATATCGCTATGAGTGAACGTATACGAGAGACCCTTCGATGTATCGATGGGCGTTCTGTATCTATAAACGGAGCGACGCAAGTGAGGGCTGGCGCTCAACGACCGGAGATTATTGGAGGGAGTTCGCAAGAGGCCGGAATCGGTGCTACTCCGTCGACTGCTTTGGAAGTAGGCTCTCGAGTCCGAATTATTCGCGTCCCCTATTTTGGATTGAGTGGAACGGTTCGGGAGATGCCGCATGCGTTAGAGCGGATAGAAACCGGAGCGGAGGTTCGGGTGCTTCGTGCGACACTGGATGACGGAAGGGTTGTGACTGTGCCGAGGGCGAATGTTGAGCTCCAATAAAATGGAATTGGGATGAGCGCACGAGCTTCTTTAAAACGCGTCGGGTTACTAGGGGTAGTTCTAGCGGCGCTCTTAATGGCGGCGGCTTTGGTTGTAAGAACGAGCGCCCCAATCCAACTGCCAGACCCCCTTCGAATCACTCATTCTTCAACTGGACAATTTCTAGAAGTTCCCGTTGTGAGTTACGCAAAGGGACCTGCCTTTTCAAGTGCCGTGTCGGTTGATTTTGTTGGAGCCGTGCACTTAGGCGAGAAGGGCTACTACGATGGCTTAAACAGGGCGTTTAAAGAGTACGACGTCGTTCTTTTCGAGCTGGTGAGTGATGGGGATCGTCTTCCTGAACGTCGTCCAGATCAGCCGATGTCGCTTCTTGGCGTTTTTCAACAGTCCCTTGCGAACTTGTTGGGGCTAACGTTTCAGTTGAACGAGGTAGACTATAGCGCCCCCAACTTCGTTCACGCCGATCTCTCGCCTGACGAGCTTCGCGCTGCGATGACCGCGCGGGGTGAGAGTCTGCCTCAGCTTTTTATAAAGCTCCTCAAAGCTTCAAGTGATCCCGCGGTAGAAAAATCGCTCAAGGACCATGGTTTCACGAGCGCTAATCTCGACGGTATAAACCCGCTGTTAGTGATACTTCGGGGGCCGACGGCGGAGGAGCGGCAACGGATAAAAAGGTTTATGGCCCAGGGGCTGGTTGCCTCGGATTCAGTCTTGAAAATGCTTGAGGGTGATAATGGTTTTTCGATAATTACTGACCGGAATAAAGCTGTTATGACCGCGTTGAATAGAGAGCTCGTAAAGGGGAAAAGAAAGATCGCTATTTTCTACGGAGTTGGGCATTTGCCAGACTTGCATAAGAGACTGACTACCGAACTAGGATTCTCAATAGTGGCGATTCAATGGAATAAAGCATGGAGCCTATGAGAAAAGCTCGCGGTGTGAGTATTGTAAGACTTGAGGTAGTGGCGAAAGCCAAACGGACGAGATACGCAAAACAACAAAAATATTCTCCACGAGAAAGTGCTCGTGGTACGAGAATATAGGAACTGTGCGGCAATAGAGAGGATGGTATGAAATTCGTTGAGTATTTGAAGCCTGGTACGCTCGCCGTACGAGGATATGCGGAGCGTTTGGTTGGTCAGGTGCCCGCCGAGAGCTTCGCTCGGGTCCCTGTGGTAGGCGGTGTCCCGATTATCATTAACCACCCCGCGTTTGTGCTCGGGCATCTCTCTCTCTATCCAGTGCAGCTCGCCGAAATGGCTGGTATTCAAGTTCAGGGAACTGAGGTTCCAGAGCATTATCAGACTCTTTTCAAGATGGGCGCTCAGTGTGTAGACGATCCTCAGGGGATACTCTATCCGAGCAAAGACGAGTTGGTTGAACGGTATTTTACGAGCACTGACGCGCTGATCGCCAGATTAGCGGACCTCGACGCGAAGGTTTTCGACGTGCCGTTAGAGAATCCGGCTCGGAGAGAGAAGTTCGGTACCGTAGGGGCGTTCTTGGCGTACCTCCTCTTGGCGCATCCTCAAACGCACCTTGGGCAGGTCAGTGGATGGCGACGATGCATGGGAATGGATCCCGCCTAATCGCGATTGCGCCTCTATGAGATCATTTTCCGGATCTCTTCGTCTTCGAGTAGTTGCTTCTTTATGTCCGCGAGGGTCACAAGAGTAGGCCGCGTTGACGCGGACCTGCGCTGAGGGGAGAGTTTCTTCGTTTCGACCGCGGCCACCTCCAAGTTGAAAACGACCTTTTTGAGCATCGAGTGTAGGTTGAGCTCCCAATTAAGCAGCTCTTCGATCTGATGGATCTCGTGATCAACTGTTTCAAGAGTGGGTTCAGCGCTTGATGGGCTCATGACTCGCTCAAGGTTAGCGAGCGCGTTGTGGTAATCCTTGCTGGCCATAAGCTCTCTGACGTCTGCGCTGACCTTCTCAAGGCGAGAAATTGTCCCCACCAACCTTTCCCATTCGTTGTCATCAAAAACCGCTCTGTACTCATCTGAGTGGGCTTCGAGCGTATCGATATGTTGTCTGAAGTTTTTGACGCGCTCTTGAAAAGTCCGAGCTAGCGTTTCGGTTCGGGATATTTTCGGATCGCGAGTGTACACGCACCATGTGAGCGCGCCGAAGAGACCAAAGGACAACACTAGTAAAAATCCCATCGCCCGAGTACCTCTAACGAAAAACAGTCACCGTGCTATCTTCGACAAACGGGGAGGATTTCTTAATAAATTGGCTCTATAACAAGTAGAGATTCTGATGGTTCGCGGTCGTAGTATCGATAGCCGCTCGATACCTTGTGCGATCGTGGCGCGGCTAGTTGAGGGTCAAGCGCCTGGAGGGTGGAGGTTGCTAAGAGATCTTCGTAGTGTGATGCGCTACGAGCTATTTTTCGTCGCTCAACACGGCGAAGTTTGACCATCTCGTACGAAAGCTTATCTGCGCCTCTTGATCTGGAACGGTATCGTTTCGGCCGTTCATGAGAAGTCGATCGGGATAGCCCTGCGTAATATGAGAGACCTCGACTACGGTGCCCGAGACCGTAAAGAAGAGGCGCCACGCCCCACACCCCATCATGAAGAGGCCTGAAGAAAGGCGTCGAATCCTGCGAGTGCGGTGAACGCTTGGATCTCGCGCTAGAAGTTCGGATGCCCGCGGCGCAAAATCAACCTTCCATTCGCTTCGCAGCCAGGCAAGCTGCTCTGTGGCAAGTGAAGAGTAGGTAACGTGATACTGCGGTGCCGAGTTGAGAGTTTCTTCTACTTCATCAATCCATCCCTGAGAGGCGTCGGGAAACGCGTCTACAGAGGGAATGTAAGGCTTAATATCTAGAATCGGGGTTCCATCAACCAGGTCGGTGTTTCCGACGACGATGTTCAGTTTATCTATCTCTATGAGCGGCACTGAAGTGATCCCTATCGGATTAGGGCGATGTGGGGAGCGCGTAGCGAGTACGCCTCTGCGATGAGCGCCACCCCTGGGCGGAAGCACTAACGGTTTCCACGTGGAATTGCGGTGGAACCACCATATAAGCCATATGCGGTCGAAGCCCGCGAGGTCTCGTACCGCTGTTTGAAGATCGAGGCCAGGGATCAGCTGTATAATGTTTCGTTCCTCCGCCCCCTGTTTTGGCTGGTGCGGGGAGTCGAATTTGGTGCGCATCGCGGTTCTAATGAACCCGATAGGTCGCACAAGCAGTTGCGGATCTTCTGGTGGTGGATTGATCATGTAATGCACCTAAGTATGCACTGCTTAAATGAAATCTAAAAGAGAGGCCCCGTTATTGAAAATCTGTGATTTTTGGGGCGGGAGGGGTCGATTTGCGCCATGTCGGGGAATCGGTGTACACCTTGTCCCCTTGGTAAGAATTACCCAGTTGGGGCGGTTACTATGAGTAATATGAAGCAAATCGCGTTCGTAGCGTTCGGAGGAAACGTGGGGGATCCGATTGCTACACTGCGCAAGGCGATTCCTCTTGTGACGGAAAGTATCGGGCCGGTTTCAGAGCTCTCGTCGTTGTATGAGACTAAGCCCCTTACTCTTAATAACACTCCACAGCCGAATTACCTTAATGCCGTATTTTCGGTGGTAACAACCCTTGAACCAGCCGATATACTACGTGGTCTTCTCTCGATTGAGCAGATTCTTGGAAGAGACCGCTCTTTGGACAAACGCTGGGAGCCCCGAACTATCGATCTTGACCTTCTTTTCGTTGGAGATCGCGTCGAATCGAACGAGTTCCTGACACTCCCGCACCCAGAGATAGCGAAGCGCGATTTCGTCTTGCGCCCTTTGGCGGAGATCGCTCCAAATTTCGAGCATCCTACGCTAAAGCAGTCGATCAGAGCGCTTCTGGATTGCTTGAAGGAGCAGTCTGTTGATGAGTTTGTTCTGCGCCAACTTGTTTTGTCCGCGGGCGCTTAATTCCTCGCGCCTGAGATCTCTTCGAAGGAGGGCGATCCTCGCCACTCGCGCAGCATCTTTTGTTGAAGAGCAGGGTTGTGAACTCTGAGGAAGAGCTTGGTAGCAGTCCCTAATTTCTTGGCCGTAATAGCGCCACAAACAGCTGAGGCTTCATCCCTGTCCGCCGGATGTTTTTCGCCGTTTCTCGCGAGGAATCCCTTGCGGGAGCATCCAATAAGGAGCCCGCCTTGGGGACCTCGAAATTCATGTATGCGATCGATGATAGTCCACGAAACTGATGGGTTTCGACTCACAAAAGCTCCCATACCAGGGTCTAGTATCAGCTGAGATGAGAGGAGTCCGGCAGCAGACAATTTCTCTTGTAGGGAGCTCATCCACCTCGCGATGTTCTCAATAGCACCGGAGGGAGAGAGTCCAGGTCCAAAGAGGTGCGGTCCTCCATGTGGATTGAACATCGCGATGTAAGAGGCTTTATATCGTCTTACCAAGTCGACCATCTCAAGCGAAGGGTTCCCGGATATATCATTGATGTACTTTGCGCCACTGTCGAGCGCTCGGCGGGCCGTTTCGTGGTTGTGTGTATCGATGGAGCACGGCACGCGGGGCGCGAGAGACTCGAGGACGGGAGCGATGCGTGCCCATTCAGTGTCAGCTCCCACGCACGTCGAACCTGGGCGGGTTGAGTCCCCTCCGATATCCAGGATGTCCGCCCCTTCATCGATAAGACGACTAGCCCGCGACAGAATGTGGCTTGTAGAAATGGCGCCATCCCCGTCTGAAAAACTATCCGGGGTGCAGTTCACGATGCCAACTATTGAAACCATGTCGTGAATGTAGACCGCGTCCCGCTGGAGGGCCAGGGGGCTTGGCCCCGGCAACGGACGATTCGCAGGCCGAAAAATAGCCTGGGATTCGACGGAATTAGCGTGATTCTGTTTCTTTAAGTTCGCAACGGCGAGATTTTGGGACCTCTGCGCTCTCTTAGCGGTTCTGATTGCGGTATGCTGACGCTAGGGTGATATCCGTGGGGGAGCAGAGCGAGGGGTTTATGTCTTTCCGCGTCGTGTCAAAGTGGCACTTACTTCTCGTCACTATTATGATGACGTCGTGTAATGGAGGCGGAAGCTGTCCATTTGAGCGGCCATCATGTTGTGATAACGCGTTGTTTGGTTGTGGTCCATTCGATCTCCCCCAGGGGTGTTCCTGTGGAGATTACTTCTCTCGATCTTTTAGTGGGAGCGCTCTACGCGCCCATCCAAAGAGCGGCACGAGAGTAGGCCTGACGAGCGAGGGGACCTGGCGAGTCGCGTTGGAGCGGACCTCGGGGGGCTGCTCGTACTTGGATGACAAGGTAAATCAGACCCTTTTAATCCGAGAGCGAAATGGGAAAGTGACGGTTTCGATACTTGGGATCACGACCCTAAGGGGAAACCGCAAGAACCGTGAGGCGAAAGTTCGGGGCCAGTTTCGAACTTTCCTTCCGCGCTGCGTCGCCGAGATGCGGGGGGATTTGAGTATGGTGAGCGCCTCGTCGCTGAACGTCTCAAGTTTCGTATCGGTGACATGTAAGGATAAGGAGCTCTCGTGCACGGCATCGTATGCTGGCAGAGCAAAGAGACAGTAGTGAGTATCGTATAGGTATTGAGGGTTCGTAGGTCATTGAGCGGTATGAGTGAGGGGATGCGTGGAGTAGGAGATGGATCGGCGCCCGAACGGGCGGCCAAGGGCGATTATATCCGCCCGCCTACGACCCCCTTGCTTAACGCTGGTATCGCCGCGCATGAGGTATCGTTTAATAAGCTCGCTAAAGATTTTGATGAGCGCTATCTCGGCAAGGCATGGCTTGCGAGGGCCGATCTTCCGAGCCCATTCCTCACTCCTGATGTGATGCAGCGCGCCGTCGACGAGTATCATGCTCGTCACGGCATTACGTGGAGTTTCGGAGGGTATCTTGAAGACCGCACGAGTCTCTGGAGAGGAAGCTACTTAAGCAACATATCGGGCACATTTGTTCATGCCGGAATAGACGTGAATCTTCCGGCGCAAACCTTAGTACGTTGTACTCGTGGGGGAGTCGTCCGTGTTGTTGGAGATGACTGCGACACTCAGGGTGGATGGGGCCCGCATGTTATCGTTGAAACCATCAGAAACGGTGCGAAGGAGTTTGTTATCTACGGGCATCTCGGGGATGTCTATGTGAAAGAGGGCGATCGCCTTGGGCCGATGTCTCCGATCGCAACAACCGGAGGCCCACCGAAAAATGGTGGGTGGTGGAGCCACTTGCATATCCAGGTGATCCAGGATCGATACTTTATGTGGTGTCGCAGGCAGGGGCTCATGACGAGCCTCGATGGATACTTCGAGGCTCGGGCAGCGGAGTTTTATAAGCCGGTATTTCCTGATCCTATAGACCTCGTCTGGGATTTTGAGAGCGATTCGTCAAAACGCTAGCTCAGCTCGCTCTGGCGTCTACGTAGCGAAGATCGAAGAGGATTATCTCTGTCTGAGGAGCGGTCCCTTGGATATGGAGATGGATCGGATCTTCTGTTGCCACCGCGTCTCCCGGCTCTAGTTTTACCTGATTCACCAAGCACTCTCCTCGTATGACCTGGAGCCAACAGGCGCGACCGTTCGTGGTGTCAAAGTTAATCGTCGAATTCTGGGTGAGCGTTGAAACATAGATATGCGCGTCCTGATTGATGTGAAGCGCTTGGTCGCCGTTGTGTCGTCCTCCAGCTACTCGTAAGAGAGTGTTGCGCCGATGTTCGGAGCTAAACGCTTTTTGAGCGTAGGCGGGCTCGAGCCCAAGTGTATCGGGCTCAATCCATATTTGGATAAAATGAGCTGACGCGGTCTTTGAGGGATTGAACTCCGAGTGTCGAATGCCTCGACCGGCCGTCATTACTTGTACCTCGTTAGGGCGCAAGACCTCGCCGTGGCCGAGACTGTCCTTGTGCTCCAGCTCTCCCTCGACAACGATCGTTACGATCTCCATGTCCCGATGTCCGTGCATGCCGAAGCCGGCGGCTGCTTCAACACGGTCGTCGTTAATGACCCGAAGGGAATGAAATCCCATATGCTTCGGGTCGTAGTATTCGGCAAATGAGAACGAGTGCCTACTATGAAGCCACCCCGTCTCGGTAAGTCCTCGCTCGGCTGCCTTACGAATCTTCATGGCTTCGTTTCTCTGTTAGAGGGATTTTCTCACGAGCTGCTCGATCATGGGTTGCATGAGAGTTTCGAGAGCTTTCTGGGCATCTCCAGCTCCTGCGTGGAATCGTAGTCTATGTAACAAGACGAATGGAGCCATGTAACGAAGATCGTCTTCAGTCGCGTGGTCGCGGTTGTTCACCAACGCCCAGGCCTTTACAGCGCTTTGAAGCATGAGTGCCGCTCGGGTAGAGGCGCCAAACTGAATCAGAGGATTTCCTCGAGTTGCTTGAACGATCCCGACCATCGCTTCCCGCAACTGGTCGTTCACGTGAATCGACTCGCAGGCGTGGCGGGCCACCAGAATGTCGCTTCGAGAGCATACGGGATGGATCGTTGAGGAGGTTTCTTTAATGGTGGAATGGTTCTCAAGGATCTCGCGCTCTGTTTCGCTGTCCACATACGACATCGGAATTTTAAGCAGGAAGCGGTCGAGTTGGACCTGGGGAAGTGGATATGTTCCAGCGATGTCGAGAGGATTCTGTGTTCCCAACACGAAGAACAGCTGGTCCAACGGACGAGTTACGTTGTCCATCGTCACCTGTTTTTCAGCCATACACTCAAGGAAAGCGGCCTGAACCTTTGGTCCCGTTCGGTTAATTTCATCGGCAAGAACGACGTGGGCGAAGACCGGCCCATGCATGAAATGAAATTGACCGCTCTTTGGGTCGAACACGTTGACGCCCAGGACGTCCCCTGGAAGCATATCAGGAGTGAATTGAATCCGACGGAAGGGGACGATCGGATCTGTCGCTAGAGAGGGATACTGGGTGCGTCCCGCGTCGTCTCCTGAGATGAGACGCCCAAGAGTCTTGGAGAGAGTTGTTTTGCCGGATCCCGGATAGTCCTCCAAAAGAACGTGGCCATCGGCAATCAGCGCTGACACAACGAGTCGAATGGTATCTTACCGCCCCCGAATCACTCGCTCAAGGGCTTCGCATAGCCTGGTTATAGTGGCGCTCGCCGCGCGGAACTCCTCAGTTTGTGACGACATTTCTTATCTCCTCTCTAAAAAGCGCGTCTGAGAGCTTGTTGACCGCCTCAGTTGTAGAGGTGCCCTCAACGATCTTATTTTTGCTGGCCTGTCCTGGGCAGGTGAATCGTAATGATATCTTATCTGGCGTTGTGTTGCTGGCCGGCGCGATTGAGCACACGGCGCGAGCGCCAGAAACGACCAGGAAAGGGCCGCTCTCTATCTTCGATCGTAATCCCCATGGTGCGCCAGTAGAATCGAAGGAAACTGGCAGTCGGAGTCCATAGTTTCTTAGTTCTGGAGCAGCCGTGTAGAATATTCGATACGCAAACTCCCGATAGGTATCAGAGTCTTGGCCTAACGCTGCCATCCGACGCAAGATCGCGTGGGTACGGAGCAGGCCGTCTGTTCCGTCTCGGCTGTGTTGAATCACTGAATCGAACGCGGCGTTTGATGCCGATGATGACAGTATGTTTCTCTCGCTCTCGGCGGCATAGGCTTCGTAAAACGGCGCTGCTGCCGGACGATGATCTATCTCTCTCTGTTTAGCCAATCGACGACGCAGCGATGAGCGAGAGAGTCCCGCTAAGGTTTCTCCGAGGGTCGGGTACTCGAGTAGGCTGTCGGTATTTCGGATAGTCAAATCCTCAACGTCGTTGAGATCGTCGATGAGAATCTGTCGAGCGCGTCTAAAGAGCCACCACGCTCGGAGGGAGTTTGAAGTGGCGAGCTTTTTCTGAGCTGTCCATTCCGACCACGATTCAGTTGGTGTGAGTGAGAGGATATTATTTTGTCTCAGGAGCGCCTGTCCAAGTGAGATAGACGCCGCGACCACAAGGTCGTTTTGGTTAGTACCAATTTTCCCGAACCATTGGGTTCCTTGCAGAGCCGTTTCAAATCGTTGGATAGCTCGGGCGACGTTTCCGGTGTGAAGGTCTACCCGTCCCCGGGCGAGATTCACAAGAGCTGAGTGCTCTTCGTTGTTTCGAAGGGGAAATTGAGCGATGCAACGTTGGAATGAATCCATCGTTGAGATAGCAGCCTCGTTTTTTAATTGGTCTATGTAGAGCAGGGTAAGGTTCAGGCTTGGAAGGACGTGTTCGCATCCATCAGGCATCGATGTGGCTCGCAGAAAAGTGGATTCAGCTTTCTCGTCCTCGAATAGCTCTTTGAAGACCTCTCCAGCGTTGTTGAGAGGAGTCGCTGGCTGTCCCTCGCGTCCCATCGACAGTTCATTTGCGATAGCTTGTCGAAATACCTCTAACGATTCCTGTGGCTGGTCGTTCATAGAGAGGAGGATTCCGAGCATGTTGAGTGTTCTACCTTCCTCCGCTCCCGCGAGAATGCCTTGACGGGCAACTTTTATCGCTTCCGGAATCCGTCCGAGCTTCATCAATATCCAGGCCCGGGATCCGGCATACCACTCCCCTCGATAGCCGAGCGCGTAGTAATCGTCGAGCGCGTCGAGCGCTCCCTGGTAGTTGTCGAGATTAAGCCGCACCTGGCTAAGATAGTAGATGAGATTGCTGTGCTCCATTTGGAGGGTCTGGGACGCGTATGGCGGCTTGCCGTGCTGCTCCTCAAAAAGTGCTTCCGCTCTCTTAATGTATTTTAGGGCAAGTCTGTAGTGCCCCACGTGAACGATGTAGTAGCCGGCCAGTAGGTAGTATGCTCGGTAGGCCTTGGGATCTTTCTGGATCGCTTTGAGAAGCTTGGTTCGAGCGTCTAGAGGTCTGTCAGTAGAGAGCAGGCGTCCCGCGTCTCGGACAAGTTCGTCGGCGGTCTTGTCATTATCGGATGTCGAGGGGCTGAGTTCGTCAAAACTAAAGATGTCGAATGGGTCGAGTGGGTCGAGGGTCGTTTTCCCCGGCGGTGGTGTCGCGCTCGGGGCCTGCGCGTCTGAGACGAGCGGAGTCAGAGTTAGCAGAGCGGAGAGCGCGAGTTTAGTGAGTGTGTTCTTGGTTACCATGCGCCACCTCCGAGAAGGTGAGTTATTGAGGCCGTGCTGATCACCGCATGAGCCCTGCGATGTCTTGGAAGCTTATCCAGGGCCGCATGGGCTCCCATAATATCTTTGCGGATACTGTCGTGTGAGAGCTCTGGGGAGCGGGAGTAGCTCGCGAGCAGCGCG
Source organism: uncultured delta proteobacterium (assembly GCA_903920005.1). Lineage (GTDB taxonomy): Bacteria > Bdellovibrionota_C > UBA2361 > UBA2361 > OMII01 > OMII01. The sequence goes on along the minus strand of CAIXKI010000209.1, from coordinate 7,661 downwards.
AGCTGTGTCAGCGGCTCGAGAGGTTGTTGATCTATTCGTTGCGAGAATTGGGATCGAGTCTCTCCGAAGTGCCGGGTAATCCCAAGGTCGCGTAGACGCGAAGCTACCGAAATATATCCCCAACGGATTCTAGAACGAGGGGTTGTCGCGACGCGCCACCCGTGGCGCAGAACGATCTTGATTCCAACGCAGATAACGAGAATCGTAAAAAATATGACAAGGAGGGTGCGACGACTCGGAATCCATGTGGCCATCGGTTCCTCAACACCGGACTCGCCATGGAGGGTCTCGGGAGGCAGGATCTCCTCTCCAGGCTCGAGGTTTCCCATCAGCTCTTCAAGGAGCTTTGAATCCACTTGAGTGTCCGCATGGCTCTCTACTTGGTCTGGTTGCACATCAAACGGTACCCATCCAGCGCCCTTGATATACACCTCAGCCCAAGCGTGTCGGTCGCTCATTCGAAGTAAGATATGACCATCTTTCGCCTGGCTTAAGTCGGTAAGATATCCGGTGCCGATGCGAGCGGGAATATTCAACGCGCGGAGCATATAGGTAATCGCGTGAGCGAAGTGGACGCAATAGCCCCGATGATCTCCGAATAGAAACGGCGCGACCGGATCTTCGTTTTGTGAGACCGTGTGATTCGGTGTGAGGGTGTATATCGCGGTGCGGGAGAGGTAGTTTGTGATCGCGAGAACTTTTTCAACGGGTGTGGATGCCTCTTTTGTGATTTCAAGAGCGAGCTCTTTGTAGCGCTTGTCGGCATGTTGTTGGAGGTAGTGCGCCGTGATCTCCGGGGGCCAGCGAGGATCTCCAACCTCTTGTGTTGAGAGGTCCGAGAGCTTAAACGCGGGAGCGCTTGAGTATGCTCTGTAAGAGCTTTTGAATCGTGACGGGTTCGGATTCTTCAGTTGTACGATTGAGAGAGGATAATCGACCGCAAAGGCGGAATCATGATCCGCGAGCAGATACATTGATTGAATGAGGGGCGTTCTTGGGCCGAGGTCGACATCTTCCTTCCCCGTAAAGGTGTCTCGTGGACTCACAACAGGGAGATCGGTATCAAACGCGCGGCCTGAGAAGACCATCTCCTTGCCACTGAATTGAGAGAGGGCGCTCTCGCGAAGGTAGAGCATGGGGCTGAAGGGGTTGTCGGAGTAGTCCCCTTCAAGGCGTATGAGGCCCGCGGGTTGATTAGTGCTGCCGAGAGCTGATTGAAAGCTTAACGGGCTTACTCCCATCGAGTCTCCCATTCCGACGCCATTTGCGACTCGCGCGAGCATGACTGAGTTGTAGTGAGTATACAGCGTCGCTTGAGTGGCATAGACGATGCCGCCCAAAAACCCGAGTACGAGCACTGTGGAGATCCAGCGACGTTTGCTTTTTGCCACATGGACCCGACCCTCCTCTACAGAAGGGCGGACTGCCTGTGAGGCGATGTAGAGATAGACCAGGGCAAACGCGAGCGAGGTGGTGCCGATTAGAAGGAGCATCGCGAGATGAGGCACGCCCGCCCGCCAGGCCAGGGAGTTGATGATCTTAGGCCTATCGAAGTGGAAGTCGCGATGACCGGCAAAAGTGAGGATAGAGATCGCGACGAGGATCAGCGCTTCGATCGTAATAGCCGAGCGCGCTCGCCAAAATATCCAGGTCATGGTCGCCGTGATGGTCGTCGCCAGGAGACAGCTGTGCCAGTGAAGTGAGAGTCGATCAAGCGAGAAGAAGTGGGGAGTGATCCCCGAGAAGAGAGCGTTAAGGGTCCAAAAAATACTCGCCGACGCGAGCCAGCCAGTAAAGAGAGTAAGGGTGAAGCCAAGGTTTGTCAGTCGTGAATGGGCGACTTGAGATGAGAGGATTACGCCCAGTATGCCCGCTACCATGATGACAATCGGGGATGTTCCGAGAGGCTCAAGAGCCTGAAGGGTGGCTATCGCGACAATTACCCCGAGAGATCGGAAGGCGAGGATCGTGCGGTACCAAGGGATTGTTCGTTTTTGTATGGCGTTGTTCGTCATACGTGAACCTCCCATTGGTGCCGAAGACATTCGGTAAGAAACGAATTGAAAGCCGCGGCCGAGGTGTTAGTTGGTCCTGTCTGTTCTGGTTTTAGAAGGAGGCGAGAGAGGCGTGAGTCTTCTCGCTGCGCAAAGACGCGCTCTGCTGGAGAGAGGCAGAATATGGGGGTGATGTTCTGTGCTTGAAGCCATGCGGCAAGTTTGAGGAGCTCCGCGCGGTGGTTGTCGTTTGACACAAATTCGCTTGAGGTAAAAAGGATGAGCTTAGAGACGGAGATTCCAGGGGTGAATTGTCCGCAGTAGTCAAGGAGCGCCGCGGTATCGGATGTAAGGGTTTCGGTGGTCCCCGCGCTTCATACCGAATCGACGAGGAGTTCTTGGAACGTGCTCGTTGAGTGCGCCGGTGGCCTATTCTGCGCTCCCAGACAGCTGCCAATAATCTCGAGATTTAGTTTTGATAGGCTTTCCGAGTATGCAAGCGCATGGGCGCACGCCTTATCGTCCTCTCGTTGAGCGACCACCATCATAATCACGAATCCTTCAGGGGTCATCGACGCTTCAGGATGTCGAGAGAGGAGCTCTCCGCGTTTGGCGAAGGCCTTCCACACGATCCGATGAACTCCGTCAGTGGGGTGATAGGCTTTGATATCGAACGGGTCGCCTTGCCTGTTGAAAATATCGACAATCATTTCTCCCGGTCGCTGTGTTGAGCTCAATACGGGCAACATCGATTCGTACACAGTGGGTGGGGACACTACGATACCGGTTTGTTGAGGGATTTCCCATTCGTGGCGAACAAGACCCGTCACATCTTTGTAGCAACATCGTACGGCTGTGATGTCCCAGGGGCCGCGATGTGGAAAGCTCAGATCGAGGGAGACTCTTCGGTTGGTCCGCTGAAAGCCCGATACACGAATGACGGAGGGGGACGCGCCGGAGTGCTCAAAGACGAGGGAGATATCGAGAGCGGTGAGGGGAGGGATGGGAGTTGAGGAGAGAGAGAGCACGAGGCGAACATCCTCACCGGACGTGACGAGCTGGTCTGGTGGAGTGACGGTGACCGAAAGCTTCCGTTGCAGCACAAAGCCCCATGCGGTCACTGCGATCGTGGCCAGACACAGGAGGGCAAGCAAAGCGGATACCAGGGAGGCCGATACTATGTCGGCACTTCCTTGGATGGGTCCGAGTAGGAGGTAGAGGGCGCCGAGGATGGTTACAACGCCCCTCGTAGTTAGTGGTCCTAGGCCCGGCAGGCTCAACAGCCTGTTGATAAGTAACCGAACGTGAGAAATCATCCGAGCACTCGTTGGGTTTTTATATAATAGTAACGAGTGTTTGGTTGGGTTATCCACAGCTTTTGCGGCTTGTTAATAAATGTTGAAAACTACACCGCGCACGCCGATCTACGAGGTATTGTGCCAGGGGTCCCTTTCGGACAATCTCAACGAGATTTTCAGCGTGTTCTCCTTGGCCTGCGCTGTCTCCCAAGGTTACCAACGACTATGACGAAGGGAAAGAAGCAACAAATTGAGAGTGTGGTTTCGGCGATGCGTCATCCTGGGGTCGCACGGCTATCTGATGCCGACTACTCCTATCTTGGAGGAGCGTTGGAGGCGGGAGAGTTAACGGATGAATTTGGCTTCATATCCGTATCTCCGCGGCCCCAACGCCCGTTAAGCGGCTTTAGACGTACCCCTCTGGGTATCCTCGCGCCCACACTATGGGAATCGTTGGGGATCTTTGACCGTATCGTAGATTCTATTCTTAAGGTTTTGTGCCCTACGTGCGATGCGTGTGGATGTCCGGCGACCCGTGGCCGGGAGTTTGACCCCTCCCTCCTTTCGTCCGTTGGGTATGTGGCGATGGTGGTTGATGGCGTTGTTGAGAGTGTTCCTTTAAAGGACCAGTGTGATCTACTCGGTAGCGAGAGAGCGCTCGTTGATAATCGGGTCGTGAGAGTCGAGGAGATCGACGATCGAGAGGGTGAGCCGATAGTTGGGCTCTTTGCCGCGGTTCAGCGCGAAGAGATGGCTCGCGATATCGCGAGTTGGTTTTCAAGGGGGGGGTCCCCCATACGCCTGATGCATCTAGAGAGTAAAGACGCCGTTGCTAAAACGGTGCAGCACCTCTCGCGTGACTGGAGGTGTCCTCAGTGCCGTGCGTCGTTTCCTGAGGTGTCGCGACAGGTTCTTGAGGACGCGGAGCCTTGTGAGCGATGTCGAGGCGAGGGGTGGCTGCTGGTTGACGAGGGCCGTTATTTCTCGTGTGAGGATTGCGATGGATTCGGTATTCGCTCCCCGATCGCGTCATACCGGTGTGGTTCTCTTCCGCTCGGCGCGATAGCGAACGCGTCCATAACAAAAGTTCGAGAGGCTTTGGGCGCGGAGGGCATGGGCCTATCAAAAGAGGACACCGAGCTCTTAAAAAGTATTTGTGCCCTTGGTCTCGGGGAATATCCGCTCGGAATGCCTGAGGCGCTTCTTTCGAGTGGCGAAAGGGCTTACATCACGGCGGTCTCGGCTACTCTCTCTCAGCTCGTCCATGTTGGGCTTCTGTATGACGCTGGGATGTTCGGTGGAGATGAGGAGTTCTCTCCACGTTGTGATGAAGAGCGGGAGTGGCCAAAGATTAGGGTTTTTTCTCCCGAATGGATACGCGGGGATCTCGCGCTCGGCGTGGCAGGTTCCGAGAGGGTCCTCTCTGTAATCGATGTATCGAAGGGACCGTTGAACATTCCGAAGCTTGAGCTTCCCCTTGAGAGTGCTACACATATCGCGGGTCCACGAGGTTCAGGAAAGAGTTTGCTACTTTCTGAGATAGCGCGTCGATTCGCGAAGCGACGCAAGCAAGCTCATCTTGGTTCGTTTGGTTCTCTCAAGAGGTGTGTCTTGCTTAACGGGACGCTGGCGCGGCAAGAACGAGTCGTATCGCTTGTCGGTCTCGAGCATGAGGTGGCTCAGGCCGCTTCGGGTACTCGCCACGCGAAGGAGCGCGGACTCGCGGAGGAGGACTTTATATTCTCCACGTCCCGCCACCGTTGCCCCGAATGTTTGGATATTCGAGGAGGAGAGGCCGACGCTTGTGTCGAATGTGGCGGCAGCGGATGGGCTAATAGCGTGGGGGATGTCGAGGTTGGCGGTATGACCCTGCATCGATTGATGACCTGTCCCTTAACTGAGGCTGCTCAAACGCTGTGGTCTAGTGATCGATGCGCTGAGTTCGTAAGGCGCCTCTCTCCTGAATTGGGGTCTTCTTTGTGTTTGGGCCAATGGACTGGGGGCATATCACCGGCGGATCGGAGGTTTCTCAAAGTGTATGGAGATCTAATCGAGATCACGGCTCAGGCGAAGAAGATTGGGGAAACATTGGTGCTGATTGATAATCCATTCGGTATGAGAGCTGAGTATCAACGGCAGGTTATCGACTGTATGCGCGAGCTGTTGGAAAAAGGCGCGACAATCATTTGTGCGGGAGTGCCAGTAGCTCTCGAAAAGCTCTTCAGCTCTGTGGTACGGTTAGAGCTCGCTCCAGTCGGCGCGCGAGCAGGGGAATCTCATCGTTTCTTCGATGCTCGAATGTCGCGGGTGAGCGCAATTAGGTAAAGGGGGCGAAGTGCCTGATCGAAAATTAACAAGACAAGAGCTGAAAGATATTTTGTATCGTCGCCGGTATGCGATTCCAAACGCCGTGACGGTCGGGAATATGTTCTGCGGCTTTCTCGCGATTATGTACGCCTCAAGTGGGCGGTTTGAGAAGGCGGTTATCGCTGTCCTGGTGGCGATCCTTCTCGATGGTCTTGATGGCCGTGTCGCGCGACGACTCAACGCTACCTCTAAATTTGGTATCGAATTCGATTCATTTTCGGATGTAGTCTCTTTCGGTCTAGCTCCGGCTGTAATGATGTATCATTGGGCATTTCAGAGGTGTGCCGATGAATTTGGAGTGGCGATTACGTTTTTTTACGCGTTGTGCGCGGCGAGTAGGTTGGCTCGATTTAATATCTCAGCCGAGAATTTGAAAAGCTTCACCGGATTGCCAACGCCCGGCGCCGCGGTGTTTGTGGTTGCTGTAATTAATACCGCGCCTCAAGCTCAGGATTCTATCTTTATGGCGGTGATGGGAGCGATCGTGATGCTCTCGATCGGGTATCTCATGGTTTCGACCATTGAGTTTTTTAGTATTAAGCAGTTTAAGCTTTCCGGCGTTAAGTTGAGGGGTCGTCTTGTGCTGGGATGTTTGATCGCGCTCACGTGGTACGACCCGACTCTCGGCCTTCTTGCGTTGGCCGGGCTCTATGTTGGAAGCGGCCCTTTTATGAAGGTCAAGAGCGCGCTACCTCGCTGGTGCGGGGGTAGTTCCAGGGCCCTCTCTAGCGACAAGGTCGTAGCGGCGCAGTAATACGCGGTTCCGTGAGACGAAGAACTCTAGCCTGCATATCGAATACGCTATGCAGGCTAGAGGTGCGACAGCATAGCTTTGGCACAGTTGCGCACTCTTTGGTCGATAAAATTCCGGGTAGGGCGGCAGCCTTATGCGGCTGGCTTTACCGTATAGATGTTTATTGGCAGCACGTTTAGCCACACCCGCTCGTGACCGAGGTAGTTTAGGGATCCTGATACTTTGAGGTATTCGTTGACCTGAGCCATCCGGTCCCTACGCTCCGGGGCGGCTACGGCCTCATTGAATTTGCGAACGCCGATATATTCGTAATAGGTCATCAAGGTTTCGCGAGAGCTGATCTCCCTCAGCTTGCTAAATATCGCTTGAACCGTGAGGAGATCGAAGTTCACAAATGGAAGGGCGCAGACGATGATGTCGAACACCTTATCTGTGGGAAGGTCCTGCGCGGCACCTTCAAAGAAGGATATCTGGTGGCGAGCTCGTCGGAACTCCTCCATCTCCTCAAGGCTCTCTTTAAGGGCCTTCATAAAGCGAGGGTTTATTTCGCAGATGGTAAGGTGATCTCCATCTCGAAGTTCTTTTATGATAGGGATAGTTACGGAGCCAGTCCCCGGCCCGAGCTCTAGGACGTTTTTCCGACCACGATTTTGGTCCCTGAGAGGGGTAATGAGCGCTTGCGCCGCCCATTTTGAGGTTGGAAAACAAGCGCCAGTCGTCTTGAACTCCAGTAAAAACTCTCGAAGAAATACGAGGTTTTCCTTCAACATACCGTTCCTAATACCACTTGGAACCATAAGGTCCCTTCGTTTCTTTCTAAGGCCCCGTCGCCCAATCGCTCAAGCGCGCAACCATCGGAGTTATGACGGTCTTTGCCAAAGTGGCGCGTAACGCGCTCAAGCCTTGGCGTTGCCTCATCATGTTCTTGGGGTCGAAGTCCCTTACTGTAGTGCTCCCTTCGCATCTGGTCCAGTGCCTTGCTGCAATTATCTGTAACTAATCTAACTATCTGTGTGAAACTGCTCCTTCCAATATGTCAGCACTTAGTAGTATCAAGAACCTAGGGGCTATCCATGCCGCTCGTCAGTCCAGACGAGTTGCCTGTACTGCCCCATAGAGATCGTCGTCCTGTCGGGCCGACAGCTTTAGAATCGGCGTCTCGAAAGTCGCTCGCCCTAAAGTAGACGATGATTACAGCATAAGGCGTCGCGCATCTATGACGAGACGCGCCAAATGGAGAAAAGGCAT
>CAIXKI010000208.1 GCA_903920005.1 uncultured delta proteobacterium | reverse complement strand
CGGAACCCGCGATGATCGTTCCCTGGAGGGCCGGCGGCCTCGCCGGCTGCGCTAGGGCTCTTTAAGCTCCCCGAGTTTTACCTTAACGGTGCGTTCACCATTTACGCTCGCGACTTGCAGCGTAATCGTGTCGCCTGGCAGACGCTCGTCGAGAGCGTTCAAGAGATCGTCTCCGTCTTGGATTGGAACTCCCTCTATCGCGATGATCACATCACCGAGTTGTATCTTGCCGTTAGCGCTCCGGCGTATCGGCATTAACCCCGCTTTTTCGGCCGGTGAGTTGGGTATTACGTTGGCAATGATTGCGCCGATGACTCCTCGCAGCCTCAAGAAATTACTCTCTACTACCTGAATACCTAAGCCCGGTTTTATTACGGAGCCGTTCTTGATGATTTGAGGAACGACGCGGTTTATAGTGTCGACCGGGACCGCGAATCCTATTCCAGCGTATGAACCTGACGGACTTACTATAGCTGTGTTCATTCCGATTAAACGCCCCGCGCTATCGAGTAGTGGTCCTCCAGAGTTGCCTGGGTTAATCGCGGCGTCCGTTTGAATAACACCCTGAATAGGTCGATCGGTGACTGATTTTATCTCTCTGCCTAGGCCGCTGATAACGCCGGTGGTGAGGGTGTGGTCGTACCCAAATGGATTTCCGATAGCGTATACCTTCTGCCCCACGCGAAGGTCTTTTGAGGTGCCTACCGGAATCGGCGCGAGCGTCGCGTCCGAGCGATCGATTTTAAGAACCGCGATATCTTTATCTGGCTCGGCTCCGATGAGCTGCGCGTCCCACGTTGACTGATCGGATAATGTAATGCGCGCTCCGGTGGCGTTCTGTATGAGATGAAAATTCGTGACGATGTAGCCCTTTTCGTCCCAGATAAATCCTGTCCCCGCTCCTTGAGGAATCTCGAACACGTTCATGCTGAGCGAGTCGCGCTCAACGGAGATGCTCGTTACGTATACAACTGAGGCGGCGGCGTTCTGAAATAGATCTATCGTTGTTTGTTCTTCACCACTGAGACTGCCTCGAGGTGTTATCTGTCGTTGAACCTTTGAGCGTAACGGAAGGTATGACCAGCGCTTGACGATAAAAAACACTCCGAGTACGAGCGCCGCGCCGAGAGTTGCTGATACGAGAATTGTTGAGAGGGATCTTTTCTTGAAGAGGCTCGTCATACGCACAACGATGCGTCGACTAACGGTGGTTTTCAAGGGCCATCACGGATAAAAACGGAGACACATCGCGAAAAGGTCTTCCGTGTTTGAGGTACGAGCTGTACACGAGAGTTCATCGTTCAAAAATGTTGACGAGTGAGTGAGGGGATTATGAAGAACAAACTGTTTTGCAAAACTGTGATTTTCTCAGCTGTCTTAGCGTTTTTGTGTCTAACAGATGTTGCGGCGCAAGACGCGAACGACCCGGTAAAACTCAACCAAGATCTTAATCGTACCGAAGATGAAATTATTGGCGCGGTAGTTGGTGCGGGCGAAAACCTCGCGCGAGATACCGAAAAAGCCCTGAAAAATGAGGCTAAAACAGACTCCGAGATTGAGAAGCGCCTCCTCGCGAGTACGCCGAGCCTCTCCCCGACTAGTGTTCAGGACGCGTCGCTCGAGGCGGACGTTCGGAAACTTCAGCAGGAGGCTGACAGCCTGAACTAATGCGGAAACCTCACAACACGCCCGAAAACAGCTATTTTGGCGGGTATGAATTCGACAGCGCGACGCGCTCAGAGCATGAGGGCGATCACGTCGACGCGTTTTTGTTGTCGCCACTGATCACGGCACAGAGGTGCGTGGTGAAGAGATTCGGTTTGATCGTTCGGTTAGCGCTAGTTTTTTTGCATGGCTCTTCGCCCCCGTAAGGTTCAACTCAAAAAGAGGAACGGTATTTTGAAAATCGAGCCTTTCTCAGTCCCATTTGAAAAGTGTCATTGAAATCAATGGCTTGGGTATTCGGAGCATTCAGATTTTCGTTGAAGGTAGGGTTGGTTGTTGCTATAAAAAGCAGTCTCAAAATTGCGGCTCTTGTGGTTATAGGGTGTTACGGAGGTGAGATTTTTTTTTTACCCGGACACTCACATTTCGTGTAGACAGCAAGGGGTGGATACCCGTACATATATATTGTAGTTGGTTCCTTGGGTGACTACCATATATAGTAGGTAGGTAACCCGAAACTATTCTTCACATTAGGTAGTATGGCATCGCATTTTTGAAACCGCCTTCAACGGCGCAACGGGGATAGTGTTGTCTGGAATCGGCTAAAAGAACACAGGTAAAGAGGGAGTCTGGTCGTATGACGGTAGCGGGAAGTAACTCACAAGTAAGCGGAACCACTGATATAACAGGTATTTTGTCCACGAGCGGAGCCCCTGCCGGAGCTCCTCAGCGCGTAGCCGATCTTAATAGCATCACGGTGGTAAAGCGTAGTGGAGCTCTCGTTCCTTTCCGCCGAGATCGCATCGCTCGCGCAATAGAACTGGCGTTTCGAGCCACCAAGGGGCTTGGTGAGACAGGGGGCCTGCCAGCCGATCTTCAAACTGTAGTTGAGAGCGTCACAAACGAGGTCGTTGAGGCCGTTGCAATCGAGGCAGCTAAGGGCGCGAGCGTGACGGTAGAGGGCATCCAGGATCTTGTTGAGGTCAAGCTCATGAACTGCGGACACTTCGACGTGGGGCGCAACTACATCATCTACCGTGATGAGCAGAAGGCTACTCGTGAGGACTCTCCTCGCAACCTCAAGGTCCTTCGACGCGATGGTAAAACAGCCGTTCGATTTAACCCGATGAAGATCGCGTCCGCGGTTGAGCGTGCTTTCCGAGCTTCGTTCAAGATTGAGGGGCAGACACCTTCTGAGGTTATCGCGAACGTAAATACTCTCACTAACAACGTAGTAGCGCGTATTGTTGAGATAGCCGCGACAGGCGCTCAGGTCGATATCGAGACCATTCAAGATGAAGTCGAGCGTCAGATGATGGCTGGCGGTTACTACCAGGTGGCAAAAGACTTCATTATTTATCGCGCTGCTCGTGCTGCTCAGCGAGGAGTTGAGGGTGTTGAGGTTGAAGTTGTAGAGCCAGTTGTAGAGGTTGCTCCGGGCACAACCTTCAAGGCGACAGCTGGGGACGGGACGCAGGTTACGCTTACCGAAGGGGATCTTCGCAAGCGAATCGTTCATGCGTGCAAAGGTCTTGAGTCGATCGCGTCGAGCGAAGATGTGTTTCAAGAGGCAGTTAAGAATTTCTACGAAGGCATTAAGCTTGAAGAGGTCGATCAGGCCACCATCATGGCGGCGCGCGCCAAGATTGAGAAGGATCCGGCGTACTCGTACGTTGCGGCACGACTCCTCCTCGATGTTATCTACCGCGAGACCATGGGCGTTGACGCTCACAACGCAAAGATTGAGAAGTCTCACCAGCAGTACTTTAAGGACTGCCTCGCTAAGGCTGTCTCCGTTGAGCGAATGGATCCGAAACTTCTCGATTTCGACCTCGACAAGCTTTCAAAGGCCATGAAGCTTGAGCGTGATCACGAGTTCGCATACCTCGGACTTCAGACTCTCTATGATCGTTACCTCATCCATCACGAGGATATTCGTTTAGAGACCCCACAGATCTTCTGGATGCGTGTTTCCATGGGATTGAGCGCTAACGAGGGTGAGCGAAAGAACGAGCGAGCAATCGAATTCTACGATGTGCTCTCGCAGGCGCTCTTTACCTCCAGCACGCCAACATTGTTCAATGCTGGAACGCTCCATCCACAGCTTAGCTCGTGCTACCTCACGACGATTGCTGACGATCTGCAGCACATCTTCAAATGTGTGGCGGATGACGCGCAGCTCTCGAAGTGGGCAGGAGGGCTCGGTAACGACTGGACCAACGTTCGTGCCACCGGATCCCGCATCAAGGGTACAAACGGTCGAAGTCAGGGAGTTATTCCTTTCCTTAAGGTCGCAAACGACACGGCCGTAGCTGTAAACCAGGGCGGCAAGCGTAAGGGCGCGATGTGCGCGTACCTTGAGAGCTGGCATCTTGATATTGAGGATTTCCTCGAGCTTCGTAAGAACACCGGTGACGAGCGTCGTCGTACACACGACATGAATACGGCGAATTGGATCCCGGATCTCTTCATGAAGCGTGTAGCGCAGAACGCGTCATGGACGCTCTTTAGCCCAAGTGACGCACCTGACCTTCACGACCTCTACGGCAAGAAGTTTGAAGCTCGTTATGTAGAGTACGAGAAGAAAGCTGAGCGCGGCGAGTTGAAGCTCTTTAAGAAGATAGAGGCAGTTGGTCTCTGGAGGAAGATGCTCAGCATGTTGTTTGAGACGGGACATCCTTGGATCACCTTCAAGGATCCATCGAATCTCCGGTCGCCACAGGACCACGTTGGGGTCGTGCACAGCTCTAATCTCTGCACAGAGATATTGCTGAACACGTCGCCAGAGGAGACCGCCGTGTGCAACCTCGGTTCTATCAACATGGTCAAGTTCGTCGATAAAAATGGATTGAACGAGGAGTTGCTCGCGAAGACCGTTCGTACAGCTATCCGCATGTTGGATAATGTCATCGACATTAACTTTTATCCGACAGTTGAAGCGAAGAATGCTAATCTTCGCCACAGACCAATCGGACTCGGTCTCATGGGTTTCCAAGACGCGTTGTATGCTCAGCGCATCAGCTATGCGAGCCCAGGAGCTGTGAAGTTCGCTGATGAGAGTATGGAGATGATCTCGTACTACGCAATCTTAGCTTCTACTGAGCTTGCGAAAGAGAAGGGAGCGTACTCCACATACAAGGGTTCTAAGTGGGATCGAGGGCTTCTTCCTCTCGATACCATTCAGGTCCTTGAGGATGAGCGCGGCGGAGATCTTGAGGTTGATAGATCGTCTCGGCTTAACTGGCAGGTCGTTCGCGACGCGGTGAAAAAGCATGGTGTTCGCAATAGCAACACGATGGCTATCGCACCAACCGCGACGATCTCGAATATCACTGGCGTAAGTCAGTCGATTGAGCCGAACTACAAGCACCTCTACGCGAAGTCGAACTTGTCGGGAGAGTTCATCGTTCACAACACGTTCCTTGTTGACGAGCTGAAGGCTCTCAATCTTTGGGATGAAGATATGATCGACGACCTCAAGTACTTCGATGGTTCTATTCAGGAGATTGAGAGGATTCCGGAGGATATCAAGAGGATTTATCTTACGGCGTTCGAGATCGAGCCTGAGTGGTTGATCGAGTGCGGTAGTCGCCGTCAGAAGTGGATCGACATGGGGCAGTCACTCAACCTCTACATGGCTGAGCCAAGTGGAAAGAAGTTGAATGATATGTACATGCAGGCTTGGAAGAAGGGGCTCAAGACTACGTACTACCTCCGTTCGCTCGGAGCTACGCAGATTGAGAAGTCTACGACTGATATTAACCGTCGAGGTCTCCAGCCACGATGGATGAAGAACAAGTCGGCTTCTAGCGAGATCGTGGTTGAGAGAAAGGCGGTTCCTGAGACAACGCCGTCGAAGTCTGAGGTACCAAAGGTGTGCGGACTCGATGGAGATTGCGAGAGCTGCCAGTAAGATTTTTAAGGTTGCGTCGAACCCGGTTTTGTTTGATAGGGTTCGGCGCTAAAAAGGGTTAAGGAGATACGTATGCTTACGTTTGATGATTCGGATACAACAGGTGGAAAGGCTTCCGTGAACGATGATTCCACAGGCGTTTCAAAGCGCGTTAATGTGTCGGATAAGCGACTCATTAATTGCAGCACCGTAGATGTAAACCAACTTATGCCGCTCAAGTACAAGTGGGCGTGGGAGCACTACCTTAACGGCTGCGCTAACAACTGGCTTCCAACAGAAGTTCCGATGGGTAAAGACATCGAGCTTTGGAAGTCTGACCGATTGAGCAACGATGAGCGTCGAGTGATCATGCGTAACCTCGGCTTCTTCAGCACGGCTGAGAGTCTTGTAGGAAACAACATCACGCTCGCGATCTTCAAGCACGTGACGAATCCAGAGTGCAGACAATACCTCCTTCGCCAAGCGTTTGAGGAAGCTGTCCACAACCACACGTTCCACTACATCGTTGAGTCCCTCTCCCTCGATCAGGGTGAGGTATTTAACATGTACAACGAGGTGAACTCGATTCATGCCAAGGACACCTTCGAGATGAAGTTGACCCAGGAGGTTCTCAAGCCGGACTTCACTACGAGCACCCCTGAGGGCGCTCAGAAGTTCCTTGAAAACCTCATCGGCTACTACGTAATCATGGAAGGACTCTTCTTCTATAGCGGTTTCGTGATGATTTTGTCGCTCCACCGCCAGAACAAGATGACCGGGATCGGAGAGCAGTTCCAGTACATCTTGCGAGACGAGTCGATCCACTTGAACTTCGGTATCGACCTGATCAACACGATTAAGGCCGAGAACCCAGATCTCTGGACCCAAGAGTTCCAGGCTCACATCATTGATAAGGTGCGGCAGGCTGTAGAGCTTGAGTACAACTACGCAGTCGATTGTTTGCCTCGTGGTATCCTTGGGCTTACTGCTCCGATGTTCCGTGACTACGTTCAGTACATCGCTGATCGTCGTCTTGAGCGAATCGGGTTGCCGACTCAATACGGCTCAAAGAATCCATTCCCATGGATGAGTGAGACGATCGATCTCGGAAAGGAGAAGAACTTCTTCGAGACCCGAGTGACTGAGTATCAGACAGCGGGCGCGTTGAACTGGTAATTAGGATTTCTCAGGAAATCCGTGAAAGGGCCGCCTCGGGAGACCGCGGGCGGCCTTTTTATGTGGAGGGCTGTTGTGGAGTTGGGCGCTGCTATCTGGTTCGTCGCATCCCTGGAGTATCAGAGGTCCGGGCCCTACCTCGGAGCCGACGGCGGCTCTCTGGATGCTGCCCTAATTGGGTTCTTGTAAGTACCTGAAATTGCTTCAGTTTGCGCTGTGTTTTTGCCCCTCTTGTTCCGCCCTACAAAATTCTCTTAAGCCCAATCTCTGTTCAGTCGATATAGGACAGTATAGGGGCTTCTTCTCGTAGGCAGTAAACCAGCCGAGCCCCCGTCGTTGTTATTGTCCCCGAAGTTTCTCGTCGTAAGTCGTAGCGTAGTTGATCGGACGTAGAGCGTACGAACACCTAAACGTTTTGCTGCGTTGATATGGTTGAGATCTTAAAGAAAAAGAGAAAGGTAGTGTTGATCAATCTCCTTTCGCCGGGGGATATCATGATGATGACCGCCGCGGTGCGAGATCTTCACCGCGCTCATCCGGGCGAGTTCATTACGGACGCCTATACCTCGGTTGGAGAGATTTGGGAGCATAACCCATACGTCACTAAGTTGCCCTATAAGGTATCCCGGCTGGGAGATCAGAAGGAGCCCTCTCACGAGCGAGAGATCCTCGTTCCTACACGAGATTTAAAATTTGAGATCGAAGATCCTGATATCGAGATACACGATGTCGGATACGACGGTAACTATGCTGGTTCAATCCATCGCAGCAATCAGAATGCCTATCATTTTATTCACGGATACGCCCAGGATTTTGAACATAAGCTTGGTGTGCGTGTTCCGGTGACTGAATTTAAGGGTGATATTCACCTCTCTGCTGATGAGCGAGGATGGATTAGTCAGGTTCACGAGCTAGGCTTTACCGAGAATTTCTGGCTCGTATTCTCAGGTGGTAAATACGATTATACCGCCAAGTGGTGGAATCCGGATTCCTATCAAGCGGTTATTGATCATTTTCAGGGGCGAATACTTTTCGTTCAGTGCGGAGACCCGTCGCACTTCCATCCGCCCCTTGAGCGCTGCGTCAATCTAGTTGGAAAGACCTCGGCACGACAACTCATTCGGCTCATGCACCACGCCGCCGGCGTGATATCTCCGGTGACATTCGCCATGCACCTTGCGGCGGCTGTTCCGATGCGCACCTTTGACCTTGCCGGCCGAAAGCTACCAGCCCAACGCCCGTGTATCGTCCTTGCTGGAGGACGAGAAGCGATGCACTGGGAAGCGTATCCACACCACCAATTCATGCATACGGTTGGCGCTCTGCCGTGTTGTCCGACAGGTGGATGTTGGAAGAGTCGTTGTCAGAAGGTTGGAGATAACGACCCCAAAGATGAGAATACGTGCGTGTCCCCGGTACAGGTATCTGAAACGCTCCAGATCGGAAAATGTCAGACGATGCTCACGCCACAAATGGTGTGTGATAGGATCTCGATGTACTACGGTGGCGGATTGCTGGGATACAACAATCAAAAGACAGATACTGAGTTCGACAAATCTATCGAAGTGCGCGATGGCGTTCTGTTGGCTAAATATATTGTAGAGCGATTTAGACCTCGCATGATGTTGGACATTGGGTGTAAACAAAAAGATCTTCTGACATCGATGTACCGGAGTGGAGTGGACGTCTATGGCCTGAAAGAGGAGACGGAGATACTCTTCGCGGAAGAGGAGTTCCCGAGCTCACGTCTTTCGCTCTTCGATCTCTCAAGGGCGTATTGGAAATCACCGGCTAAGTTTGACTTTATCTGGACGGGGAGCGCGCTGGATCATGCCGGCCGTTCGGCAGAGAATTTTTCAACCACCATCGTCAATAACCTGGCAAAGG
>CAIXKI010000207.1 GCA_903920005.1 uncultured delta proteobacterium | reverse complement strand
CAACCAGGAGGTGCAGGGCATAGGACACAAAAAAAAACAAAGAATTATCGCACCCAAACCCAACAATATGATATCAAATAAAGACGCTACACGTGCTGCGCAGAATAGGGGCCTCCTCTCCCGAAAGACCCCCTGCCCTCTACATTATCTTTCACGCACCCTCTTCACACCTTCACTACCATCGTCCCCGATATCATGTCGTGCAACGCCCGCTTTCGTCCCGGAAGCAGTACGATCAAAAAGCCGATGCCGAATGTTATAATGATAGATGGATATCGAACTACATTCCGAACGAGTGCGCGAAACGGTGAGATCTGATCGCCACCCGTCGTTACGATCTTCAAACCCACGAAGTGCTTGCCAGGAGTTCCTTGTATCGAGGACGCCTCAAAGCACACTCGATACAGAAGGATGAATGCGAGATACCCGGCGCCAACCTTTGGGTCGTTACCCGAAGAGACGGTCGCCATACTACCGCCAGAGAAAAAAAAGTCCCGCTACAAAAACAAATGCGACAATCAGTAGGTTGAATATCAAGTGGTCGAGCAGATACGCCGCTACACGAATCCAAAACCCACACCCTGTCCCATGCGAATTTGCCATACTCCCCCAACATACGTTGCAACAACCACCTACGTGACGGCTGAAAGTAAGAGCGGCTTAAATCCCTGGCGCTTAAGCATGCCACTCTTTTTGGTCGAGCCTGACCCGCCTGTTTAAGCTTCATAACTATTAGACAGGACTCGAGTAATCCCCGTCCCGGCAATGCCCTCACGATTCGGAGGCCAACCAGAGGGCACCAGGTACCCCATCCACCCCATACCTACAGTGAGAGCAGAGCAAAACCCAGCGCCAGAAACGTGGCCTCGAGGTCCCCTGCCGGTTTTACCAGAAAGACTATCCATGCGCGGTGTTGACCTAAAAATATCAGACCCTCCGCTCCAGGAAATGGCGCGGTTTGACCAGCAGCTCGCCCGATCAACCTTCCCTACCGATCAAGGCGCGGACCCGCGTGTGGCCGCAACGATTCAACCAGAGACTGCGCCCCACAAATTCGTTCAAGCGATCGCGGCCCAGGTGGAGTTAATTCCGGACCTCCCTGTCCGCAGAGAGATTGAACATCTTATCCTCAAGGGAAAGCTGGTCGAGGCCCAACAGCTCTCTGCCGAGATCCGCGGAAACATCGAAGAGCGATTTCAAAGCGCTACAAATGGAGAGGAGGAAAAGCTCCTCTCCTTCAATGAGACGCTTATTACCCTCGAAGACCTTCTTAATAAACGGATCGCAGATCCTCAAACGTATATTCGATCACGTGACGAACGTGTTGAATCGACCAATCGTAATGTTAATAGCGAAAAAGAGCTTACGGAATTCTTAGGGGCACTCCATACCGAGACAGAGAAGGATCGTTTTAAGGTACTTGTTCACGACCTTCAAGCGTCTGAGACCGTGCACGACCTGAAGGCTCTCACGTACGATCGAACCGACCATGCTACGGGGATACGCAGCATTTACCAAAACTCAAAGAGATTTAGACATCTTGCAACAGCCAACGACCGTTCAGTCATGAAACTCTACATTAACGCTGGTGACCGAATTATAATCGGATTTGATGGAGCGTCTCGCTCTAACGAGATCTTATTCTCCGGGAACCCACACCAAAAAGACGACACCTACAAACCGGAAGTGGACAGTAAGATTCACCGATTTCTAGCAGGAGGAAAATAGCCATGACGACCAAGCCACAAGGCTTAGCGCCTCAAAACACCTACAATAGTGAACTACTCGGCGTTCCGATGAGGACACATGAGCGAGCGACTTTAACACTCAGGAACCTAGATCTTGAAAAGGGGGATATCTCCCGGAATTCCCTTTCAGCTCCGCAAGAGCTTGACGCTTTTTTGGCGGGAAGACTCTCGATGACACCATCCCTCGCGTTCGCTTTTTCTCGGGCAACCGGCATGTCCGCGACGTTTTGGACCTCCCTATCGGAGCGAGAGCGGCACCTCGATGGCTCTATCGTTTCAATGAACCAAACTGAAATTGTAAAACGTGTCGTCTTACGAAATACACTTCAGTCAGGGGATTCTGCAGATAGCCAAATTCAAGCCGCGATCACCTTAGGCAATAGCCTAGAGCGAGACCTTATGTCTGGAAGTGTCCTTCTTCGCACGGCGGCGCATACCTCTAACGCTCAACTTTTTCGAGCCTGCGTGGAGGCGCTAGCAACCCATGGTCGCGAATCTGCTGAGGCGATATGTGAAGCTAAATTCGAGAGCGGGAATGTCACTATCAAAGTCGAAGCTCTCCATGGGCTGTACGGGTACAATCCCTCCGCCGCATTGCGAAGAGCATTTGATACTCTTACCGATACAGATCAGGCGGACGCACTTTTGGTGAACGCCTCGCTCGACGTCGCGGAACGATACGCCCGAGTTTCAGATGAATACGCTCCGAGAATCGGCGAAGACAGGACCGCGTGGGAGGGTCGACTCATATCAACTCTTACGGCCGAAATCGCTTCAGGGCGAGCCGTGTATGAATTCGCTCAACCAGAGGGCTATACGCCGCGTATAACCGGCGCGACTCTTGGCGCTTTTTTTGAGGAGAAAGATCTATCCCTCAGGCAGAGATGCCTGATGAACCTTCGAAGCAACACCCCCCGTGTTGCCGAACTTGCGGCGCTTGCGGCCATCGATGATAGCGAGCCTGTGATACGTCGTGCGGCCCTCTCCGTGCTTCACTTTATCGGATCGTCGGCTAGTCGGGACGCGATCGAAAGCCTCCAGCGTGACGCGGATCCCTCGGTAGCTGGCACTGCTCGTTCGTTGGCGGGGTTTCTCGACAAGAATCACGGGACGTAAGGCGTGGTCGACCTGCTGACCACGGAATCCGACACCTAGCCACGTAGTGAAAAAGGATCTGCTGTTGTGTAATTCGATGGGAAGGCTCCATCTTCGGTGGACTCGTTAAAAAACCCCAAAAGTGTCCCAAGAGGTGCTCCTCTGGTCTTGTACCATGGCCTCACCTTTCCGGAAAAAATCTCACCAGGCGGCCCATGGGCCCTTTTTCCATCCCCGTGACACAAAAGCGGTCCTTTGACGCTCTTCATAGGGAGAATTCCCCCTACCCCCACCCCTCCTTACCCCCTACAATTATCCTATGACCTCACTTATCACCCGAGCTCGGACCTCCAACTCTGAAAAGGTGTGGCTTCGTATCTCAGCGTTCCTCTCCCTAAAGGCGCCGGCCACTCGGACGACCTATTCTGGAATCGTCGCTGAGTGGTGTAGGTTCCTCGGCGCAGATGTTGGAACCCCACAGAGCGCTGAGGCGATCCTTACAGCTACGGATCTCCACGCCATCGCATACCGAAAGTTCCTTGAGAAGAAGCCAGGTGAGAGGCCCAGGATGATTCAGGCGCAAGGAAGGGTCTCCGCCGATCGAGGCATATCAATCGAGCGCGCGTCAGGTCGTGGTGCTAAAAAAGATGGACTCGACGCGACACAGTCAAACGCGACGATTCACAAAAAGTTCGCGGCGCTTCGACGCATTTATCGGATGCTCGTGTCGAGCAATCTCGGCATTGTGGAAAACCCCTTTGAAGCCGACAAAGTCCCGCCGCCGCCCAAAGACGCCGGGCGAAAGCGCCCCACTCAGATGATCGACTTCGAGCTCGTTATGGAGATCGTCTCCCTTCCCGATCCTAAAACTCCAAAAGGTCGCCGCGACCGAGCAATACTAGCGACACTCTTCGGCGGCGGCCTTCGTCGCAGTGAGGTTGTTGGGCTTCGAATCGGAGATATAAAGAAGACATCCTCAGGCACCACCTATCTCTATCTCCGACACACCAAAGCGAAGAAGGACGCGGAACAGGCCCTCCCCTCATGGGCATCGGCGCTCCTCTGGGACCTTATCAAGGAGAGGAAGCAAACTGGCGCGATGGACGGAGACTTCCTTTTCGTGGGATTCACCGGTAAGGGAGGACAAACGGTAACCACAAAACCGATGTCTGACACAGGAGTATACCTCCTCTTCAAGCAATACTGCATGGCCGCAGGAGCTGGAAGCCACGCAACCCCTCACTCCGCCCGTGCGACCGCAATCACCAAACTTCTCTCCGACGGTATTCCACACCGCGAGGTGCAAGAGTTCTCGCGCCATTCAAGCATTCAGATGGTCGAGTGGTACGACAAGCGGCGGTACAGCGTTGAGGACAGTCCGGCAAAAGAGTTGTCATATGGGAAGAAAAGACCATAAAACTCCTGTAAGCATTTCACATCCAAACAAATGTGATGACATTTGAAAGAACCTAAAGGACCTAACCGAAGCTGCACAGCGGAAATACAGCACCGCTCGCAGCTCTGTACAACCAACTCAAGCTTCTCCCACGCCGACAGCCGATCGCCTCGTTAATAAGGGGTGCTCGAACTCACGGGAGCTGGAGAAGTAACCACTCTCGGGGACCCCGAGGAGCTCCAAGAACACGGCTCAGACTCACGAATCCCATCTCTCTTGGTACAGTCACTCTTGAGAATCTTAATAAATGAGCACGTTGCGGCATTGCAGGATGCTGCGTCCTTGCATCCGCCGCAACTATCCTGAACGGGCAATAATCCGTCCTGGCCAGAGAACTCCTCCTCCTTTTCGCAGTAAAAGGTCGTTGGGATTGGGGTGTCAGGAACGCAAGGAGTCACCTTGCACCTAGTCGCGCCCCCCAAATACCTCCCCGCTTTGGTCCTCATACAATCGCCGCGAACAGCAGCGACCGCTTTGCTGCAGTCCGCCAAAGACTCAAGTGTCTTCTCCTCAAACTCCAACGGAACACATTTCTTGCCCCCAGCGGGCCCGCATTTCTTCACAAACTTCACGGTTTGACGTTTCTGGGAAGCACTCAGCGTGCAGGCGAATCCGGCGGGTATGCAATCCTGCCTGCTTTTCGAACAGGAGCAGCCAGGAGTGCCTGAGGGCTCCCCAAACGCCGCTCGACCCTGAAGAGCCAATATAAGTGAAACGCCACACACGATAACAGTCAAATAACGACCCATATGCCCTCCGGCCTCATAAGCCCTCACACGAACTCATGTCTCCCGACTACCGGTCAACCGATATTCTTCCAATAGGTGGAGGCACCCTCATCGTCCCTCTGCCCTCGACCGCTCGGCGCGTTTCAACGCCTCCCTTGCGCGCTTCGAATCGATCTTGCGCAACGCATACGCCGCCGAACTCGCCACACCAACGTTCTCGTCATACATGAGTTGCGAGATGCGGCGCACAGCAGACTCTCCGCGCGAGCCGCACTGCGCGATAACCTGCAATGCTTTATTGCGATCACTTGCGTTTGGGCTGTTGAGGTTGCGTAGGGCAGTTGGAAGCGACTTTTCGTTGCAGCAGCCAGACAGCATAATTTCGATGACAACAACGGATACCATCAGCAGCTGACGATACGGCCACCTGCTGGTTTGTCTTCTAATTTCAAGCATGCGAACTGTCTTTCCCACACTAAAACAAATCGACCAGTCAGGTGCCACTGTTTAGGATGCGGGGCGAACTACGATACGTAAGCAAAAAAAAGGGCGCCCCGAAGAGCGCCCTTTCAGTGAGTTATCGGTATCAAGAGTTACCGATCCCAAGACCTCGACGGTCCACGTGAGTTTCGCTGAGGACGTCCACCGCCAGTGCGGTTTGAACGACCCCCGAAACCACCACGATCTCCACCAGCTCGGCCACCGCGGAATCCACCCCCGGTCCGACCGCCGGCACGCGGAGCGCGCTCGCGGCTATCGAGAACCTTCAACGCCTCGGTTTGACTGAGGTCTGGTCCCTCAAGCCCTTCGAAACGATCACGCGGCTGCCCGCGACTAGGTTGGTCGTCGCGGAAGTTGCCACGCTCTGGGCGAGCATTCCCACGATCTCGGTTAAATGACGGACGGTCATCCCGGTTACGATCGAATCGAGGACGCTCTCCTTGAGGGCGATCAAAACGAGGTCGATCTCCTTGAGGACGATCAAAACTTGGACGCTCGCGTCGGTTGTCCGACTCTGGCCCGTACGCGTAGTGCGGTTGTCGCTGAGGACGATCCTCAGAGCTTCCACGGTTGAAGTCTCGTCCACTACGAGCTGGTCGCCCCTCTCCTCGAGGTTCACGGCGTGGGCCTCGCTCGAATCGATCACCAGAACGGGCTCGCGGCGCACGGTCTGAACGAGCATCTCGACGGTCACCTCTACCCTCGCTGCGCCCCTCAGCGCGTGGGCGTCGTCCTTCAGGACTTCCCTCACGGCGCTCACGACGCTCAGCTCTCGGCTCGCCAGAACCCTCCGCCATTACCTCAACGGTTGCGTTCTCAGCACCCTCTACAAACTCACCCTCATCTCGACTACGACGAGGAGCTCGCTCTGGGCGCTCACGTCGGGGACCTCTGTCAGAACGCTCTCCACGCGAAAATCGTCCGCCACGATCTCCTCGAGGCTCTCCTCGAGACTCTCCTCGTGCGGAACGACGTTCACCACGTTGTGGACGCTCGCGAGTTTCCTCAACCTCTACCTCAATACCCGAAACATCCGGGGTCTCGAGTCGACTAACTGGCGATTTAAGCCATCGCTCAATCGAACGGAGAAGGCTCGCGTCAGCTCGCGTCACAAACGAGACTGCATCGCCTGTGGATGAGGCGCGGCCCGCACGACCTGTGCGGTGGATATACGCGTCGAGATTCTCAGGCATATCGTAGTTAATGACGTGGGTAATACCCTTCACGTCGATACCACGAGCCGCGATATCCGTCGCGATAAGCACACGATAGCGTCCATCCTTGAATCCGTTGAGGGATTGCTGTCGTTTGCCCTGCGAGAGGTTTCCGTGAAGCGATGTCACGTGTTGCCCCTGCTTGGCGAGACGTTCAGCAAGCCTCTTCGCGGTGTGCTTCATCTTCGTGAACACAACCACGAGGGCGCCCTTGTTATTTTCGAGCCAGTAGGTAAGCATCTGTGGCTTAGCTTTCGCTGCTACTTGGTAGAGCGAATGAGCCACTGAGGACTTCGCGTCCTCCATCTTAACTCGCACGATCTTCGGATCGTTCTGAATACCACGCGTAAGCTCCTGAATCTCTGGAGGCATCGTTGCCGAGAAGAGCATCGTCTGACGCTCGGTCGGAATCTTGGTGATAATCTTTTTGATCTCCGGAAGGAATCCCATGTCAAACATGCGATCGGCTTCATCGAGAACTAAAGTCTCTACGCCAGAGAGGTCCACCGTGCGACCACCAAGATGGTCAAGGAGGCGTCCCGGACAAGCGACGATAATCTGTGGCTTAGCGCGAAGGTCAGAGATCTGACGACCGTGAGACATACCACCGTAGATCGTAACACTCTTGATTCCAGTCCGAGGAGCGAGCTGCTTGATCACATCATTGATCTGCTCTGCAAGCTCACGCGTCGGAGCGAGAATGAGCGCCTTGCATCCCTTCTCTTTGCTTCCGCTGATCTTTTGAAGAATCGGCAGGACAAACGCCGCAGTCTTTCCGGTACCGGTCTGAGCGAGTCCGATGATGTCATGACCCTCTACCGCGAGCGGAATTGCTTCTGCCTGGATTGGAGTCGGGGTTTCGTAGCCGATCGCCTTAACCGTTTCCTTTAGGAAATCGGCAAGAGGAAGATCGTCAAAGGTATTCGTGCGGATCTCTTCCGCAGCTGATGTTGAGCCGTGCATTACTAGCCTACTTTTTATGTGAAGGTGGTGCTGCCGGAGTCACACAACTTCGAAATGTGTATTGGTAGTAAAGCCCGAACGTGCCTGAAAGCACCCGGCGCCCAACGAAGTGGATTGAAGAACTTCACTAATGTGCAGGGACACTACCACGTAAGGAAACCTTAAGGAAATAAACGTAAAACAAACAAAAACCCTGTCTTAGCAGCTCGTTAGGGCGCAATTAGAGGGCCGGCGCGGGCTCCAACGAATAGTATAGATGTCGCGGATTCAATTGGAGGGCCGGCGCGGGCTCCCACGAATAGCATAGATTTCGCGGAATCAATTGGAGGGCCGGCGCGGGTTCCAACGAATAGCATAGATGTCGGGGAATCAATTGGAGGGCCAGCGCGGGTTCCAACGAATAGTATAGATGTCGCGGAATCAATTGGAGGGCCGGCGCGGGTTCCAACGAATAGCATATATTTCGCGGAATCAATTGGAGGGCCGGCGGCCTCGCCGGCCGCAGGTACAACTGCCGCGAGCACTATTACGCCGCAACAACCTTCGGCACAGGCACCTGAACCTCAGCAAGGCTCGGCGGCAACTTCTTTTGCAATGAGTAAAACGCCGGGAAGTCTTGTGGAGCGACGAGAGAAAGCGCTTTACCCGACTTACCCGCACGACCAGTTCGGCCAGTCCGATGCACATAGGTCTCCGGCTGATCGTGAATTGCGTAATTCACCACAAGCTCAAGGTCCTTCACGTCGATACCACGCGCGGCCACATCGGTCGCCACGAGGATCTTCACCTCACCAGACCGAAACTTATTCATAGTGCGCTCACGCTCTTTTTGAGAGAGATCGGAGTTTAAACGCTCTGACTCAGTGCCGCGCTTTCGCAAGAGTATCTGTACAAGCTCGGTATCTGACTTCGTGTTGCAGAACACAATCGCAGATTTTGGCTTGTACTCTTCAAGGAACGCGGCAAGCGCCGTCGCCTTACTGGTAAGACCACCATCAACTCTGCAGAAAAGATGCTCAATTAACTGCGAGGTCTCTTCAACCGGCTCAAGCTCGACACGGAGTGGCTTCACGAGGAACGACTCAGCAAGCTGTCCTACACGTTGAGTCATCGTCGCGCTAAAGAACAAGCCCTGGCGCTGCTTCGGTAACTTCGACAAGATCGCGCGAACCTCTTCAACGAAGCCCATCGAGAGCATCTCATCCGCCTCATCAAGCACGAACATCTTACAATTTCGCAGATCGATCTTTCGTTGCTCGATAAGGTCGATTAACCGGCCAGGCGTTCCAACAATAATCCGCGGATCGTTTCTGAGGTCACGAATCTGCCCCTCCTGCTTCGCGCCACCGATGATGCAAGCGGGTTGAAGATCCGGCACAACAGACATGACCACGTTGCGCACTTGAAGCGCTAACTCCCGCGTAGGAGTGATAATAAGCCCAAAGGTCCCATCGACAGGCGACGCGTCAATCATCCGCGACAATACAGGCAGCACGAACGCGAGCGTCTTACCGCTCCCCGTTTGCGCCTCAACGATACAGTCCTGCCCGGTTAGCACAGCCGGGATAGCCGCTCGCTGGACCGGAGTTGGAGTTATGATATTGAGGGTTTTTAGCTGGCCTCGAATCGAGGGGTGCTTTACGAGGTCAAGAAAGAAAGACTCCTCGGTTTTTGGAGCCTCAACGGGTAATGTTTCAGTTGTCATATAGGATACAGGTCTTTACGTCTTCCGCTTCCTATTCCTGAGTCTGTAGGAAACTCAAAGCGGGGTCTACTTGCACCGGTAACTACTTACTTATAGGGCCTTTTCGGCGGCCTTCATCGAAAGGCACGTAAGGAGAAGCGCCTCATCAAATCCGTCTCTTCGTTGCGGTACCAGTGCTTAACCACAACCCAATCTACCTTTAGTGTAGCACACGTCGGCCGATAACACACCCCGAGCTTTTAGGCCCCAAAATCAGCTCACTTCGCGCCCGAGAAGCATAAACCAGTAGCGATGTGTACGGATCTGCGCGTCAAAAATTTTCGGCTCTGTTTCTCGAAATAATATTGGTCAGAGATCGAAGAGATCGTAGAATATCGGTTCTCGATCTTTCACATTTCATATGGGTAGTGCCTTAAAGACACAGGTTTTCAGCACCCTCTCTTCTCTGCGTGAACTCAGATAGCTCACCCACACAATCGCTCACCTCGTGAGGGCTTGTGCGGTTGGGCTATTTCCATGGGTTCTACAAGGAGAT
>CAIXKI010000206.1 GCA_903920005.1 uncultured delta proteobacterium | reverse complement strand
TGTAATGGTGTCTCACGATCGACGATTTGTGGAGGGGGTTGCTCAGCGATTCTTCATTATTCGCGACAAGAAGCTCCGCGAGGTTAGCGACATCAGCGATTATTACGATGAGGTGCTTCGCTCTGAGGATCTTGCGTCAGATGCTCCGGAAAAGGTCTCTTCAAAGCAAGTGGTAAAAGAGGCAAAAGTTTCTGTGGAAACTGACCCCGACTCTGTTATGCGGCGCATCATCGAGCTGGAAGCTCGTTTGCAAAGCGGTGTTGAGAATGAACGTGATACTCCGGCACTGAGAGCATTGATAGATGAGTTATACGAACAACTTCGATAGTCAGCAGAGGACGGAAAACACGGTCTATCTCCCGTACGACGTAGTGGAGCGACGGCTGTACGACTATCTTAGAAATGGTTTCCCGGAAACAGTAGCCCAATCATGCGCTGACGTCATGATGTGGGCCGAGCGGAGAGGTATCGCGGGGCAGGGGCTGTTGAAATTGGTGGGCACTGAGGGCCTTCTCTCGATAGTTCCTACTGGGGAGATGGAGACAACTCTCAGAAGCGCAGTGTCTGTCACGATCAATGGTAACAACCAACCAAGCTTCTATGTCGCTCGGGAAGCCACGGACGGGGCGATATCAAGAGCCTCTCAAGCTGGATGCGCGTTCGTTGGAGTTCACGGAATCCGTTCGAGCATTGGTCCTCTAGGTTACTACGCGGAGCGGATGGCTAAAGAGGGATTGGTTGCTTTTATAGCGGCACGTTCTCCGGCCGCTGTCGCGCCATTCGGCATGCAAACGCCGCTCTTCGGAACCAATCCATTTGCGATATCCTTCCCAACTTCGGAAGAGCCGTTTGTTTTTGACATGGCAACATCAGCGATAACCTGGTACGAGCTGGTCTTGGCCGCCGGTCGAGGCGATGCTATACCTGCCGGATTAGCAATGGATCGTCATGGCAAACCGACGGTGGATCCAATCGAAGCCATGGCGGGAGCACTCCTTCCTTTTGGTGATCAATCATTCAAAAGTGCCACGCTGGGGATGCTTGTCGAGCTTTTTGCGGGGCCGCTTGTGGGAGCGGCATACTGTGACATAAAGGGGCAGGGGGATTGGGGCGCTTTCATATGTTGCTTTAAACCGGATCTTCTTGGCGACAGGGACACCATTCTCGGACAGGCCGCTGATTTTATCAGGGTGGTTCGAAGTCGGGCTATGGAGCAGGGAGGGAGTGTTCGTTTGCCGGGAGATCGAGCTAAGAGCCATGAAGCATTCGTCATTGAAAATAAGACTCTAGCTGTTGAAAGCTCTGTGGTAGAATTATTGGGCTTAAGTGACTCGGTGATGGGGAGGCCAGGGGGGCCACGTTTCTCGACAATCGTTGAGTAAGGCCTTGATTCACTACGAAATTAGCCTCGTCGCCTGCCGTAGTGTTAGCGCTCCCTTTGCAAAATGCTTTTGCGCATTTTATTGCGTTCGACCACAGAAAATTTGAGCCCATCCATTACTTCCCATCGACAGGCCTGGACCTCCCGGTTTCTGCCCGCGCTCGCGTTCCTGTCGGACATGTGTTCAAGGGGCTCCGTGAAAAACCGATACCAGGAGAATTTCCACTTCCATCGGCAGCGTTTTCCCGCTGCCGGATGACAAGAAAGCGGTTGCTCTGCCGCGCAGTCTTCAAAAGGCATAAGGAACCTTCACCAAAGATGAGCTCAAGGCGTGCGAGCAGACTACGATCTCCATTCTTTAGTGCAGCCGATGCCGATTAAATTTCAGGCTCTTTGAAGAGTGTGAGACAGGGTAACAGCTCTCGTTGTAGTTACGTAGTGGATTCTGAGATGCGACAGTTCTATCAGGAAATTCTGGCGGATTGCCTTACATGTCAAAGATGCACTGAGGTGCAAGGTCGGGAGTAGTTCTCATAGTCTTGATACGAAGGACGGGGTACCTCTACCGATGAATCCGATGGAGTTAAAACTTGAAAATAACAGACAACTTATCCATATCCCTCAGGTTTTGACCACCTGCATATTGACTCGCCTGGGTAGTTTGTTTGATACTGCGATACAGGTTTTATATGGAACTTCTGCCGCGGTGTTTACTTTTTGTTTACTCCGAAAGACGGTAATAAGGTCTTACCCAGATAACCCTTTGAAATCGTTATTGTGGGCCGATAGCTCAGTCGGTAGAGCAACTGGCTTTTAACCAGTGGGTCGGAGGTTCAAATCCTCCTCGGCTCAGTTTTTTTCCTATTCACACTTCGCTCCGCGAAGATGCGAATGACGGCCAAGGGGCGTTTGCCCCCTGGACCCTTGTCGAGAAACAGTCCCTGTTTTTTTCCTATCCGCGCTGTTTTTTTTCCTATTCGCACTGTTTTATTTCCTATCCGCACTTCGCTGCGCGAAGATGCGAATGACGGCCAAGGGGCTTTCGGGCCCTGGCCCTCGGTGCTCCTTCACGATCGTCGAGGGTTGCGACAAGCCGGCGAGGCCGCCGGCCCTCCAGGTACGACGGTCGCGTATTCGTGCGAGTTGCATAATTATCGCGGGTACGATTGGAGGGACGGCGGCC
>CAIXKI010000205.1 GCA_903920005.1 uncultured delta proteobacterium | reverse complement strand
TCGAAGTTGATGCCATCGAGCAAGCCGTTGAAACGCTGCGAAATCGAGTCGACCAGTTCGGGGTGAGTGAGCCCCTCATTCAACGGTCTGGTGAAAACCGCATTATTCTTCAGATGCCTGGTGTCTCGGATATTAACGCCGTAAAGAAGGTGGTTGGGTCCGTCGCAAAGCTTGAGTTCCGGCTCGTCCCAAGTGCCGCGACCGCACAAGGTATAGGCACAACCTCTATGAGGAACAAAGCCGGTCAGACCGTTGTGGTTGAGGACCAGGCGCTTATGACAGGAGACGCGGTCGCCGATGCTCGGGTCGATTTTGACCAGCAGGGGCAGGTTGAGGTGTCTCTCAAGCTATCATCGCTGGGGTCCCAGACTTTCGCTCGCATCACCTCCGAAAACGTTGGACGTCAGTTGGCCATCATTCTTGACGGTATCGTGTACTCAGCTCCCGTGATTCGTGACGCAATTACAGGCGGTAACGCCAGTATCTCAGGTGGATTTACTATCGACGAGGCTCGGCAGCTTAAGATCGTCTTAAAAGCCGGAGCGTTGCCTGCTCCTCTCGAGGTGCTTGAAGAGAGAACGGTTGGGCCAACACTTGGAAAGGAGTCGGTTAAGAAGGGACTCCTTGCGATGGCTATAGGCTTTAGCGTGATCTCACTCTTCATGGTTGCGTACTACCTTAAGTCAGGCGCTGTGGCGGTAGGAACGCTCGTCATGAACGCGGTTGTGATGGTAGCGTGCCTGTCGCTATTCGGAGCGACGCTCACGTTGCCAGGTCTTGCGGGGCTTGCCCTGACGATCGGTATGGCGGTCGATTCTAACGTTATTATCTTCGAACGTATTCGCGATGAGATAAGGACGGGAGCGTCACGGAACGCGGCTGTATCGGCAGGTTTTGATAAGGCGTTTGGCGCTATATTTGACGCGAACGTCACGACCCTTCTTGCTGGTATCCTATTGTATTACTTCGGCACAGGAGCGATTCGCGGATTTGCCGTTACGCTCTCAGTGGGCGTTCTTACAACCCTCTTCTGCGCGGTTTTTGTCGCGCGATTGTGCTTCGATGCTCTGGAGCTCAAGGGTAAGCAGGGACTTTCGATCTAATAACGGAGAGATTCTACTATGCGCGAGCTTTTATCCACTAATACCAAGATCGATTTCATGGGCAAACGAGGCATCTGCGTGGTGCTCTCTTTGATTGCGGTAGCCCTCTCTCTGTACGTATTTGTCGAGAAAGGGGATTCAAAATACGGGACGGACTTCAGTGGCGGGCATGAGTTTCTCGTGTCGTTTACAGGTGATTTCGATAGCGAGAAGATTCGCGCCGGTTTGGCTAGCCAGAAGGTGGAGGACGCGCGGGTTCAGGCCTTTCAGGGTGAAGCGTCCGAGTATTCAATTCGCCTTTCTCAGGGCGGGGATTCTGATGAGGTGCGGGCGAAGGTAGAGGGGGCTTTGAAGGGCGCCTTCGGCGATAATTTCCAGATTCAAAAGACAGACTATGTCGGACCCACGGTTGGTCGGGAGCTACGGTCGAGCGCTGTTACAGCCGTTGTTCTCGGTATTCTTGGAATGCTGGTCTACATCGCTGTTCGATTCGAGTTCGCTCTCGGCGTCGGTACGATCGTCGCTCTCTTTCACGATGTTATCATTTCTACAGGTCTCTACGTGGCGTCAGGACACCTGATCGGTATGGCTACGTTGGCGGGCGCTCTCACGATCGTCGGTTATTCAGTAAATGACACCGTAGTGATCTTCGACCGTGTTCGTGAGGAGCGCGGTAAACGAAAGGGGACCAAACTCGTAGATATCGTCAACGAGGCGATCAACTTCACACTTTCGAGAACGATCATTACACACATGCTTACTCTGTTCTCGGCGTTGGCTCTGTACGTCATCGGTGATGGTGAGATTAAAGACCTAAGCCTCTACCTCGTAGCTGGTATCGTGCTTGGCGCCTACTCAACGATCTTCATCGTTGCCCCAGTCGTCATACTCCTTGAGGGTAAAAAGGGGGAGAAGGTCGCTCCATCTATTCGTGAGGCGCAGGTTTCACGAGGGTAGCTTTGACGGAAGGCTTGCGGCTCTTCCCTGTGGACTGATTTCGGGGATGGCTTCGGCGCTATGAGCGGCGGCCGGTAGTTTTATCTTGGGCACACCCCGTAGCCCAGTTTTTCATTCGAAAGATCTGGATCGTGCTGCCGCGCTGGTCTTTTACTCGAACTGTCTGATCCGGCATAGCCGGGACCTCAAAGGTGTTGCTCATAAAGCTGCTCGTAGGCTTCATCTCTTGGCAAGCTTTATCCCAAAGCTTAGACATCGGCGCTGGGGATAGGAACGTGTAGACGAAGTCGCACTCTTCAAGTGATACGTTCCACATGCTCTGAAAGTATATTCGAACGCGACGCTTCAAGAGTACGGCTTTTAACCGAGCGACGATCATGGGAACGAACCCGATCTCGACCCCGATGAATTGTCCGTTCGGTCTGTGTTGAGCGAGAAAGAATAAGAGGTCTCCAAAGCCACAACCTATGTCGACAAAGATAAAGGGTCTATCTAACGGGAGCTCCGCGAGTACTAACGGATACGACTCCCTGCTGGTGGGATAGTAGGGTACTCGAGTCCACAAGGCAGGGGCGTAGATGAGGATGAGAGCTATAAGCGGTACAAGAAATACGAAACTTGGAATCTCTACCGCCAAGGTGGACGCGATGGTGAGGGGAAGGATCCCGTTAAGTAACTGCCACGGGGCAGAGAGTCCGAGAAATCGTGCGGTCGAATATCCCAGAAGGGGCGCGAGAAAAACAGAGGCAACAATTGATGAATGAACGGTCCAGAGAGAGGCAGTTGTGCCAATCGCGATGATTTGAGCGAGGAGCGTTTGAATGGTGAAGAGCAGAGGGGCATAGGGGATGAGACGAGGAGTCATGAGAGTGTCTCCTCGCCGAGTTTTTTCGGCAGCTCCGAACGGATATCTCCAGAGTAGAGCGAATTAAATGGCGCACATGCTTGGGCCAGTGCCACTGGATCGGTGAGTGGGGGGATCTTGATGAGGAATCGGATGTACAGATCACCTCGAGTTTCATCAGGAAGGAAAATCCCTTGTCCTTTCAAGCGAACTTCCTTGCCACTCTGCGTACCCGCTTCAACGGTCACGAGTAGAGGATCTCCGAGTGATGGTACCTGTACCTTGGCTCCAGTAATCGCCTCAGAGACCGTAATGGGAATATCCATGGTGAGGCCCCGATGTGAGATTGAGAGCCACGGGTGATGTGCGACTCGGATAACAACGATAACCTGTTCCGTGCTTTCGGCGTGCCCTTGGGCTTTAACGATACTGCCTTGTCTAACACCAGCTGGGATCACAACAGAGAGCTTGTGAGCGTCGCCGTTTGGCTCCGGTATTTCAATCGATTTTCTCACTCCACTGATCGCCTCAAAGATCGATATCGAGACCTCGACCACTGAAAATGAGGAGATGGACGGTTTCTTTGTGGATGATTTTTTCGTCGCAAAGGGATCGATCCAGGTTTTGAGCGTTTCCGCGGTTGAGCGCGCTCGCGTGGCGAGCTTTTTTACTCGCGCGCCGATGTTGTCTGAGCCTTGAGCTTTTGCGCGCGTGGAGACTCTTACGACCGTCTTCTTGTGCGGGGCTCCGGGTTTAGGCTCGGCTTTTGGGTTACTTTGCTCCTGCGCTTGAGGGGGTGTTTCGGCTTGTGGCGCCGGCTTTTTTCTCGATGCATGAGCGGCTTGTTGTTTTCTGTATGCCTGATGGGCGCGATCAAACGCGGTCGAGAATGTATCGTTCAGCTCTCGGTCCTGATCGTATGCTTGTCGCTTGAGGGGGTCGGACAGCACGTCGTACGCCTCAGAGATGGCTCTAAACTGTTCGGCTGTGGATTTTCCTGGATTAACATCTGGGTGATATCGGCGGGCTAGGATCCGATAGGCACGACGAATCTCCGCGTTCGTTGCCGCTGACGAGAGGCTGAGCGTTTTGTAATGGTCTCGCATATGTGGCTTTGAGGCACTCTACGGCTGATACCGCCTAACCCCCTTACTAGATGAGTAAAGGCAGGGTAAGGGCTCACCTAGGGGCAGGTCGTACCAGATAAGGGATCTTAAGGCCGATGGAGCGTATGTAAGATACTGGAATGATTCGCACGGCGTCCATGGAAGGGGACGCGGCGACCTGCAAAACCGTTTGGCCGAGAGTGGTATTACTTCTTAGGCGCGGTGTCGCATCCTTCGGTAGCCATCGATGGGAGGGTGATCTGCACACCGGTCTCGTCCGCTGTTAACGGAAGAGACCCCAGAGTTTTGTGAAGTGCTTGTATCTTACTTAGCGCCGCGACTCTCTGTTCAGGGCTAAGGTGGGTGATGTCTTGTTCAATGACCTTGTTGGCTTCTTCTGTAAAATCACCCGAGGTCAATCCGACGCTATCGTTGTAGGCGACTACGTGACCAAAAAAGTAACTTTTGTCTTTGATGTCGTCAGTCGGATCTAGTGTCTCTGGATGCTTCAAAGGATTATAGCGAGCAAAAAGATCATCGAACCTCTCGAACTCTTTATCCGAACAACGCCCAGAGGCCCCCGTGTCTTTGCAGATGAAGATGCCCATCGGCGTGCTCTGCTGGGTCGGGGGCAAGGTAAAGGACACCTCGGCGGAGGAGGATTGTAGCATCGTGACGGATACGAGAGTTGTCGCTACGAAGGGATCCTTAGGAACTAAGCTCTCAAGGGATATTCTTACATTCGTATCTCGCGACCAGCCGGATTCGAGGATGATCGCCTCCATATCTCCAAGGTAACATTCCTTGCTTAGCTTGACTGATACCTGTAATGCCCGAGATGGGGAGAGCGGCACCTTTAGAAGTCGGGGTGTTGGTACGCTGCCATCTGAGTTCACGCTTGGCTTGAAGGGATTTTGGTTCTCGGTCGAAACCTTCAAGAAAGGCGCCGTAACCTGAACGCGATCGTCCGCCGACGACGGTGGTGACGAAACAACCCAGGCTGTTGTGAAGACTGCCAAGGAAAGATGAAATCCGATGCTCGTTCGCATATCCTATTCGCCCTCCAATGAGCTGTTTTGAACCGAGAGGTCTCCAGACACCACGTTATTACCCACGATAAGTCTATCCACGAAATCGTTTGAATTTGACTCGAGTTCGAAGTTGATAACACGTTGAGTAGGATCGACCGGAGCTTGGCGCACATACTGGATAGAACGTTCAGTTCCAAAAGCGTCGAAGACGGAGTCTCCTTGCAGGAGATTCTCCGCGCGTTTCATGCCTTTTGGCGTGAGAAGCGGATGTGTGCGAGTTACCTTAAGGAGGTACCCATCAAAACCCAACTCGACCATCGGTTCACTCTCGGGCCCGCTGATTATTTTCGCAATCCTCGCCGATGTTCGCGTAATCGGGTTGTATACTCTATCCCCAACGCGAATGTTTCGAGCCTTGCGAACACGCCCCTGTTCCAGGAGGATCTCGGTGTTAGGATCGAAGCATCCTTTGCCGGTTTGTCTGATGCGACCGCAAAAGACATTAGTCGAGCCGTTGTTATAGACACAGTACGGTGCGTTTATATTTCCGGACATCCCGGAGCCTAGAAGGGTGTTTATCCCAGCTAGTCCATCGGTACCACCTATGCTGCTGAAGGCAACGCAGCCTGTGCAGGTGCCTGCAAAATTGCTGCCGCTGCAAGCGCACGAGATCGCTCCGTTGTTACAGGAGCAGGGGACGCTGCAACTTACTTCGGTAGGCGTTAGTACCTCTCCCGCCGCGATGGTCCAATAGATCCAACCGCTCTTAGGAGGGGCTGTTAGTTCGCTTTTTCTGAAAACGGCCCCGTGAGGGAAGTCGATCCTGCATGCCCCGCATCCCCCACTTACATGCCAGTTGGAAGCAGGGGCGCAGCCCGGCCCTAGGTGGGCCATAGGCCACCCGTACTGATTTCCGAAACGACATCGTGCGGTGGGGCATGACTGGCAGCCGTCGCAGCGACCGCAGGCGGCTACTTTGCCGCCGGGGCAGCAATAACCGGCAGCGTTCTTTTGATTAGCCGGACAGCACGTCCCGTTCTTGTCTTTGGCGCTGCCGGCGGCGCACGCAACGGTACATTTTGAGCATACGGCATTGGCTATGCCCAGATTGTTACCATCACACTGCTCACCCCGAGCTGATTGAACGACTCCGTCACCGCAATATTCGAGCTTGCACTGAGTGGTGCATGAAAAGGAAGGAGGAACGGAGCCTGCGGAGAAGAGGTTCTTGAATCTCTGTGGTAGATACGTAGTGTTTGAGTTGTATCCAACGCCAGAAGCGCATTCCTTTCCAGCGGCGACTGTTTGCTGGCCTGTGCATAGCCCGGACTGAGCGCAGAGGAACTGCGTAGACGTGCACCCGTTTATGATTGGCGCATCACACTGCGCTCCGACTTTCGTTCGATCTGGAACCGCGGAGCAAAATCCGCCACCACAGACTCCCTTTTGGCAGGGATTGAGTGGCGTATTCGTACAGGCGGCTCCATCGTTGTTCTCTTTAACGCACGCTTTGTTGCGGCAACGGAAGATGGAGCAGGTTGGGATGTCTAAGCCTCCTACGCAGACCTCTGCCTCGCGACGAGCTTGTTGTTTAGAAGGGTTCGGATCGATCACCGCTGCGCCATTACTTGCGCAGATGAGGGGTGACGCATAGCACCCAAAATTACCGGGCTCAACCAATCCGAGGTTTGTTCCCGTAAGAACTTTCGACACGCAGACATTGCTGACGCATGCGGACTGAAGGCAGCGGGCGTCCTGACCTCTGGTAGGTCGTGGCGATGGACAGTCGCTGACCGATATACAGGTGACGCGAGAGTCTTCGGGACTAGATAGTATTGTTTCCGCGTGCGCCGTATCAAAAAGCGAAATGAGGATTATCGACAAGATCGCAGAAACCTGAGCGAGCGCCACTCTATATATCTTCATGTGTACTCCCTGCGATGTGGGGCTAAGTTTTCTGACTCAGCCCAATAACGACTAACGTCATAGTAGGCAGATCGGTTTAGGTTGCGCAGCTATTAAAAGCCCATGAGTTTTGCGAAACGGTCCGACTAACGCGAAGTTGATGCAGGCGAGTTCTCCGAGGGGGTTTGTCCGGAGAGCTGCGTCTAACGCCCTTGATTGGTTGGAGTTTCAGCAAGCAGGATGTGGTCACAGAGGGCTTCCTGTGACGGGCCTCCGTACGCGGCGCGGCGCTTTACTTTGTATCGGCTAGGTGTTTAATATCCCTATGGAAATTACATTAGGGATGTAGAAATGAATGCTGCTCATCAGACGGGGAAAAACCGCAAAGTCCTCGTCACCTCCGCGCTCCTTTACTCAAACGGCCGCCTCCATGTGGGACATATGGCTGGAGCGTACATCCCTGCTGATATCTACGTTCGGTATCTTCGACTAGCCGGTGCTGATGTACGGTTTGTGAGCGGCTCGGATGATTACGGCGTTGCAATCATGATGACTGCTGAGAAGGAGGGGAAGACCCCGGCGGAGGTTGCGTCTCACTATCGAAGCACTCATATCGAGGATTTCAAGGGGATGGGGATCGGCTTTGATCTCTACAGCGGAACGAGCGTTAATCCTTATCACGCCAAGATGAGCCAAGATTTCTTTAAGGCGATTCACGATCGTGGATTCTTTGAGAAGAGGACAGCTCGTCAGTTTTACGATGAGGGTCGCGGGGTATTCCTTCCAGACCGATATGTGAAGGGTACCTGTGGGTACTGCGATACGAAGGACCAGAATGGTGATCAGTGCGAGAACTGCGGTAAGGTGCTCGATGTAGACCATTTGAAAGATGCGCGTAGTACGGTCTCGGGGGATGCGGCTGTTGTGCGCGACACTGTTCACTGGTTCCTTGATTTAGCTCGATTCGAGAAAGAGGTCACCACGTGGCTTGAGACGGCTGAGCTGCGCGAGGGGACTAAAGCGTACGTTCGCGGATTGCTTGGTACCGGCCTTGTGAAGCGCGCGATGACCCGCGATATCTCGTGGGGTATTCCGGTGCCCCTCGACGATCCTGACGCAAAGAACAAGGTTCTCTATGTGTGGTTTGACGCACCAATAGGCTACATCTCAAACACGATTGAACTCGCTGCCCAACGTGGAGAGAGTTTGGAGAGTGGGGAAGCGATCTGGCGCACCGATGATACGGAGATCGTACACTTCATCGGAGAAGACAATACGATCTTCCATTGTGTTATTTGGATCGCGATGTTGTCGGCGGAAGGCAAGATGAAGCTTCCGAAGGGTGTTTGTGTCAATAATTTCCTCAATATCCAGTTCCCCGGAAAAGACGTTGAGAAGATCTCGAAATCGCGTGGCTCGGCTGTATGGATCGGTGATTACCTCGCGGAGGGCGGGAATCCGGACGCGTTGAGGTACTACCTCACCGCGATCGCTCCGGAGAAGGCCCGCACTGTATACAATCCTGATGACCTCTATCAGCGGTTCAATACTGACCTAGCTGACACGGTTGGTAATCTTGTTAATCGCATCACCTCGTTTACGATTAAGCACAGCGGTCCAGCGGTGCCGTCGTTCAAGAAAGAGGTTGTGGTGCCTGCTGATGAAAAGTTGATCGCGGCCCTCGCAGAGACGCATGAGCATGTCACGAAGTGTCTCGAAGAGCGGAGCTTTAAGGGAGCTCTGGAAGGAGTGATCGAATTTGCGCGCCATTGTAACCGCTATGTCGATGAGAAGGCTCCGTGGACGACCCGTAAGACGGATATGGACACAACTATCGCGACGCTCGTGTACGCGCTTAGGGCCATTCACGGACTGGGAGTTATGCTTCTTCCGTTTATCCCTACTGCCGCGGGTAAGATCCTTTCAGCGTTTGGTAGAAGCGTGGAGGATGTTCGCTGGAACGACGCCGTAAACTTTAGCCTAGAAGGCATCTCTCTCCAGCAGCCACCCATACTTTTCCAGAAAGCTGACCGTAAGGAATCGGCTGACGCATAGTAGATTCAACCTTTCCAATCCGGTGTTTTCGTGTTGTTCTTAAGGTCTCATGAGCGCGTAGTTCCGCGCTGCAGTTTTCGATTTCTATCCTATGCACAACGCGACCGTAGTTCAGGACGATACTCAATGGGCACTTTCTGTTCAGCAATGGGTTGCTGACGCGGGCATTCTGAATGAGGATGTCGAGGCGAGGGTGCTTGAAGCGTTCACCGCTGTCCCCCGCGTTCATTTTATCGATCCGCTGTATCATCACCACGTTTATAAAGATGTTGAGCTCCCGATAGACGAAGGGCAGTGGTTAACCAAACCGTCGCTTCAAATTCGCATGATGGGGCTCATTAATTTGAACAAGCGAATGCGAGTGTTAGAGGTCGGATTCGGTAGTGGTTATCTCTGCGCCGTGATGGCTGCGGCTGGCGCGCAGGTATTTGGCATCGATTCGATCGGGACGCTCGCGCAGACCTCTCGTAGGCATCTCGACGCGCTGAAATATCACGGTGTGATCGTGAGGCGCGGAGAGGGGCGTAAGGGATGGGCCGACGCTGGGCCGTTTGACGCTATCGTGGTGTCCTATCAAGTTCTTACTGAGGGGGAGCTTCCTCTCTCTCAACTCGCGGAGGGAGGGGTGCTGGTTGCTCCGATGACTGAAGATTGCGTCACGCGACTCGCGGTGTGGCGAAAAACAGCATCCGGTTTTAAGAAGGTTACCTTTGAAGAGGTTGAGTTTCGATAGCAGTTCTCTTTGCTAAGGAGTGGTGCGTGCGGAAGGTTTTGTTTCTAGTACTCGTCGCAACGGTCTCAGGATGCAGTGCTCTGCGTCCGAGACCTATTTCGGACGGCGAAGTAATTTACACCGTTGTCAAAGGTGACTCGCTAGAGCGCGTTGCCAAGCGTTCTGGCATCTCTGTTGAGGAGCTTGCGTTACATAATGATGTGCCAAAGTCCGCTCCTATCCACGTCGGACAGATCCTCAAGATTCCATCGGTAGGTCCGTTGACCATGGATGCGCCCTCGTCAACGTTCAAAGGCGATGCTCAAACAAAGATGGTAAGCATCACTCGAGTGAAGCCGTACGTCGGCAAATTTTCATTCCCAGTCCAGGGCGCTCGTTTTACCTCTCCTTTCGGGTATCGATGGAAAAGGTTTCATGAGGGAGCCGATTTCGCCGCGCCGATTGGAACTCCGATCTATGCGGCGCACAGTGGTACTGTTGTGTTCACGAGTGAAGGTCACGGCAAGTATGGAAAGATAGTTGTTCTAAAAGGTGAGGGTCTCATCACCGTGTATGGACACAACAATCGAAATATCGCCTCCGTCGGCGATCTTGTCGAAAAGGGTGAACACATCGCGAATGTAGGGGAGACAGGAAAGACGAGCGGCCCGCATCTTCACTTCGAAACGAGGGTGCAGGATGAGGCCGGTAGGTATGTGGCCGTAGATCCCTATATCTTCTTTGTTCGAATGGCACCGTCGTAACCCAGAAGAAAGGCGGAAATGCCGGGTTTATTGCCCCATTTCAATCAAGTTGGCGCCCGGGGGGTATTTTGCTATGGTTATGGCAGTGCGCCCGTAGCTCAGTTGGATAGAGCACAAGTTTCCTAAACTTGGGGTCGGGAGTTCGATCCTCTCCGGGCGCACCAGTCATAATTCCGCAGGAATTATGACTGGTAAGTCTGGAGTTGCTCGAACTCCCGAGTGATCGATGTGAAAGGCGAGCTAGCGAGCGTTTCGCCGATTCTGCCCCTGCCCAGGGGGCAGGGAATAGCAGAAGCGGAACAGGCCAACATGGGGAGTTCGCTTTGCGTGTGGATAATTCCGCAGGAATTATGACTGGTAAGTCTGGAGTTGCTCGAACTCCCGAGTGATCGATGTGAAACCCGAGCTAGCGAGCGTTTCGCCGATTCTGCCCCTGCGGACTGTTTTGGCGCTATCGCATTCCCAGTGAAAAAGGAAATCAAGCCGCGGAAATCTATCCCTCTTTCAAGAGCTGTTGATAGGCCGCTTGAATTTGAATCATCTTCTCGTGCGCGAGCTTCTTTAGGTCGTCGCCTAGGTGCTCTACGCGGTCTGGATGGTACTGCAGAGCGAGCTCTTTGTATCTTCGCTCTATCTCATCTCGAGACGCGTTCTTAGGTAGGTCGAACACCTCAAGGGGTGACTGTGGTGTTGGCCGATTGTGTGGTTCCTCGGGGGATGGTGAGTTCTGCTCCGTGGCCGCCTCAGTGTTTCCCTTCCAGGCTCTCCATGCCACAAAGAGAAGAACGGCAAGATCGTCGACTCGTCCTATAGGTCCGAAGATGTCCGGTACAAGATCGAGCGGAAAGACAAAATAGACGAGGGCAAGGATGAGCGCCCCCTTAGGGCTTTTGAGAAATTCCATGCGGGGAGCATACTCCCAAGAAATTGTTCGTTCAAATGCGGATGAGGGAGTTTTTAAGTTTTTGAACTCCAATGATCGAGGGGATTTTAGCGAAAAAATGCTGTCGAAGAGTGGCCTTTCTGGGTTACCCTTCAACAAGAGCGGTGCATGACGGCCCTTATGTTTGGTCTCGCACGGCTGCTGAACACAGGTGCACTATGAACGATAACACTATTAAGAAAGAGATCCTCGCCGCATTGAGTCATCCGGAAGCTGAGGACGGACTCTACTTTAACAACCTAATCGTGGTTCACGAGGAGGAGGAGAGACCGATAGTTCGCGGGGAGGAATCGGAGATCATGCTTGTTCTCCGACAGCTCGTTTCATCAGGTGACGTTGAGACTAGCGGATCCGGGCATGAGACTATTTATAAATTGAAGAGCTGAGGCGAGAATGATTGTGCGAGTCGGTGCCTAACACGGGCCTCTCCGCATTGCCTTTATTAAATTGCCTTTATTAACTGGCTTGCCTTTCGTAACTGGAAGTCTGCCTACGCGACGCACAACGAGTCATCGTCCAATTGCGCCTTGTCTCACTACGCATCAGGGTACGCCATCTTGAGAAGTTCACTGTAATTTCGACAAACATCTGTCGTTGTAAAGATTCCGACCAGCTTTCCGTTTCGTGTGATGAGAGCTGTACTTACTCGGAACTCAGACATGTACATGACCACATCATCGGCCGGAGTGTTGTATTCGACGATATACGCTTCAAGATTGCACACATCTCCGACGTGTAGTGTCTCGCCCTCTGTGGAAGCGCCAGCAAGAGCAAAGGCCAGCTTGAGATCTCGATCGGAAATTATTCCTACCAGTCGTCCCTCCGATGTAACGGGGAGGTGACGGATGCCCTCAGAGCCCATAATCGCCTGGGCCTCGTGAATAGTATGGGACGCCTCAATGGAGTGAGGAAAGGGGGTCATCATGGAATCAATGTGGGGCATGGGCTTCATACGGACCTTTCAAAATCGATATTTTCCAGAGCTGCTAAATCCCTTTCGGGGTCTAACCGCGCCCCCTTGTAATCGACGTACAGACTCGAGATCTTTACCTCGAATATCGAGTTGTAGGGGATGATAGCGCTTTCATGCAACAGGTAGAGTTGCGCAGATATATGGGAAACCGTCGTTCTGGTTTGAATGTAAGATATGGCTACCTTATATAAGGGGGTTATGTCCTCTCCAGAGGGGTGTTTTTGGGGAGTAGCAGTTCTCGGAGGGCGGCGTAGGACTCCACAACGAAGGTAGGATTAGAACGCTTCAGCTCTTCCAGAGAGAGAAACTCCTTATTTTCATCGGGTGAGAAGGCTATCGTTTTGGCCCCAGCCTTTCCAGCGGCGTGTACGTCTGAGTCCCAATCTCCGACGAAAAAGGTGTCGCATGGAGAGACGTTCAGCCGGTTGATGGCGTGGTGCACGGCCTCTGGATCAGGTTTACCGTTTGAGACATCGTCAATTGTGATAATCGCTTCGAAAAGCTCCTTTATGTTCCACCGCGCAAGGATCGGCTCGACGTTGGCCCGCCGCGAATTGGTTACGATGGCGGTTTTGAATCCGTCCTCACGGATGTGTCGCAACGCCTCAAGGAATCCAGGGTACGGCTCCACGGCATCCATTTTGGCCCGCACTCGTGCCCAGATCGATTCTTTAAACTCCTCGGGATCGGAGATGGCGAGGGTTTTCACAACCTCTCGCTGACATCGGTGGAAGCAGTTGTTGATTAACTCAGACG
The DNA here is from genome assembly GCA_903920005.1 of uncultured delta proteobacterium. GTDB lineage: Bacteria > Bdellovibrionota_C > UBA2361 > UBA2361 > OMII01 > OMII01. The sequence goes on along the minus strand of CAIXKI010000205.1, from coordinate 7,604 downwards.
CCTCGAGCTCGATGCCTCTTTCGACGAGGCTTGCTTGGTACGCGTCTCTCCAGACATGCAAGGTACGACCCATCGTTCCATCGAAATCGAAGAGGACGGCTCTGGGAGCCTTTGCTTCCTTGGAGAGAGTATCTGTCGCCATACGGCAGCTATACTACCGGCTTCTGGCGGCTAACTCTACTCCGCCGGAAAGAGATTTGGGACTGAGAGGTATCGCTCACCCGTGTCATAACAGAAGGTTAGCACGGTCGATCCCTCAGGAATTTCGGGGAGCTTTTTGAGCACCGCGGCAAGAGAGGCCCCAGACGATACCCCGATAAAGAGCCCTTCCTCACGGGCGGCCCTTCGAGCAAACTCGAATGCTTCATCATTGGTCACCTGGATTACTCCGTCGAGAAGCGGTGTTTGTAGGTTTGTAGGGATGAAGCCCGCGCCGATTCCTTGAATCGGATGCGGTGAGGGTGCCCCACCACTAATTACTGGCGATGCTGCGGGCTCGACCGCGAAAACTTTGAGCTGTGGAAATTTCTCTTTTAAAACCTGCGCGCAGCCGGTGATATGGCCCCCGGTACCAACCCCAGTTATGAGGTAATCAATCCCCTCTGGAAAGTCGGCGATAATCTCGGCTGCTGTCGTGTGTCTGTGTATCTCGATGTTGGCTGGGTTCTCAAATTGCTGAGGCATCCACGAGTTCGGAGTGGACTCAAGAATCTCTTTTGCTTTTTCGATCGCGCCTCGCATACCCTTTTCTCGAGGGGTGAGTACGAACTCAGCTCCGTACGCTAGCATGATCCGGCGCCGCTCGATTGACATCGATTCTGGCATAACAAGCACGAGTCGGTATCCCTTTACCGCCGCTACCATCGCGAGTCCAACTCCAGTATTTCCAGACGTGGGTTCGATAATGGTGCCTCCTGCTTTGAGCGCGCCGCGAGACTCCGCGTCTTCGATCATTGAGAGAGCTATGCGATCTTTGATACTTCCACCTGGATTTGCCCGCTCAAGCTTCATCCACACCGAGTGTTTTGAAGGATAGAGGCGGTTGATCTTTACGTGTGGGGTGTTTCCAATTGCTTGAAGAACTGATTGTGCTTTCATTGATAGGTCCGTTTGTTATTTGCAATGTTCAAGTGCGCTTTCGAGGTCCCGGATTACATCATCCGGATGTTCAATTCCGACCGCGAGGCGGATGCCTCCTGGGTCAAGACCGAGAGCGACTTGGTCCTCCGCTGAGTATGCTGAGTGCGTCATTGAGCCTGGGTGCTCGATGAGGGTTCGTATCTGCCCAAGGCTTACCGCGAGGGTGATTGCGTACGCGTTCTCGGCGATATAGTCCATCATACGCATACCCCGGGCACGCGACTCGGTCGGCGTGCTCCCCTTGAGGATGAAGTACACCATGAACCCGGGCGCGAAGTCCCCGTAGTAGTCGATCATCTGCCTGCGAGCGAGGTCGTATTGGGGGAATGACGAAAGACCAGGATAGCGAACCGTTTCGACGAGCGGATGCTGTTCAAGGAACTTCGAAACGTTGTACGCGTTCTGCTGCTGCCGCGGAAATCGCAAGGGGAGAGTGGGGAGTCCATGCGTTAGGATGTTCCACGCTACAGTCGGAGAGAGGGTTCCACCGAAATCCTTTCGGTGAAGAATCAGCGGTGTGAAGAACTCCTTGCGAGTAACGACTGCGCCTCCCATCTCCACTCCGAATCCGGAGATGCCCTTGGTCAGACTGTGTACGACGACATCAATACCGAGAGGGATGGGGCGTTGGCCGTAAGGGGTGCAAAAGGTGTTGTCCATGACCGTAAGGATCCGTTTCTCCGGCGATCGGCCCTGATTAAGCTTCGCTACCGTCGCAGCAACCGCTTTGATGTCAACCAATTCAAGGCTCGGATTTACGGGGCTCTCAATATAGACGACTCGAGTGTTTTCGTTCGCGAGCTCCTCTATCTTCGATGCATCGCGAAGATCTTCGAAGTGCACCTTCATGCCAAACTTTGGCATCCATGTGGTGAGTAAGCTGTAGGTACATCCATAGAGGGTGCGATGAGCGATGATCTCGGAGCCGGCGTTAAGCGCGAAGGTCAGGGCTGCGTGAACGGCTGCCATGCCCGTTGCAAAGTTAACGGCACACTCGGCCTGCTCGGCAATAGCAAGGGATTGCTGAAGCATGTTGTTGTTTGGCTCGCCCATTCGATCGTAGACGTAGATCGGGTCGGCCGCGACGCCCGGCTGGCCGATCGCTTCAAATCCTTCGGCTCCGCGGCTCGCGGAATCCAATCGAAAGGTGCTTGAGGCTGTTATCGGCGGGACGACGTGGTGCTTGTAATCCCACGTTGAGGTGAAGGACTCGCCATAAATGAGTCGAGTTGGAATTGAGTAGGTTCGTTCGTCTAGTTTTTTGAGCGTCATAGGTGCGGTAACAATTGCACCTGAGAGGGGTTTTTAACAAGGAATAACGTGGATGCGATCAAAGCTTCGTCATGGTCGCCCATCGAGCACGCGGAGTGGTTATTTCCAGCCGCGTTGTCGTGCGACCTCGTACATGATGATGGAGGCCGCGCAGCTGACATTTAGGGATGAGAGGGCTCCGCCTATGGGAATCTTAACGGTTGTATCACACACGTCCCAGTAGCCTTTGGACATCCCCACCGTTTCGTTCCCGAGAACAAGAACTGTAGGCCGGTTGAAGTCTACCTCGGGGAGTAAGGAAGATGCTTTGCCGCTACTCCCAATGACCTGGTAATCGAATCCCTTTGTTTTGGCGCTCTCAACCCATTCTTTCACTCCGGTGTGCGACGGGGTGGTCGTCACCGGGAGCGCGAAGATGGCTCCCATGCTGCCCCGTACGACGAAGGGATCGTAGATATCAACGGCGTGACCAGAGATGATAATCCCTTGGGCGCCGAGGGCGTCGGCGGACCTAATTGATGAGCCTAGGTTACCTGGGCTTGCCGGCCGGTCGAATACGACCACCAATCCGTTGTTGCAGGGTTCGATGGCATCTGGGGAGAGCTTCCGTTGCGACACGAGGGCCAGGATCTCGGAGGTGTCGTCCTTTTCACTGAGGTCGGCCATGAGCTCGGGAGCGAGCTCCCAGTGCTCCGTCGCGGTTCCCGCGTCGAGTAGCTCGTGTGCCCACTGAGAGAGGGGCTTATCGGCTGCGTAGAGGAGTGCAGTGATCTCCCATCCGTACTTTACCGCAAGATTAATCTGCGCCACGCCCTCTACGAGAAAGACACCGTGCTGGTATCGCTTTTCTCGGTTTCGTTTCACTACCTCGGCGCGCTGAAAATTGTTGTCCTTTTTACGGACAGATATGAGTGTCGGCGGGGTGTTAGAGTGGGGGGGCTTCATGGGGTCTGCTTCCTGAACAACTGTCAAAAGGGTATGTCACTTCTATTTCTGGGTCAAAGCCTGCCCAAAAACGCCCGTAAAAGGACCGTTTTTGAAACCTCCGTCTTGGCAGGTAGAACAAGGACCGGAAAGTGCTGTTTTTTTTGCTTTTTGTTGCAATCGCTTTTGACAGAGTTTCATCATACTTTTATAACCTTCCTTGTGTTGTTAGCTGGTTAGGTTATGTGACGGGTTAAAAGCCCACTTTCGAGAAGAGAGAGTGGAGCGTAGACCGGATAGTAACTATGAGCTTTGTAAGCTCTTCGTTTTAAGGGGTCCGTGTGAACAAATCAGAACTCATCGAGAAGTTGGCACAACGCTGCGGAATCAATGTCGTTCAGGCTGAAGAGGTTGTTAACCTCGTGTATCGCAAGATGCGAGATACGCTCGTAAGCGGCGGCCGGATTGAGATTCGAGGTTTCGGAAGTTTCGTCGTTAAGGAATACGGAGCCTATGAGGGCCGTAACCCAAAAACTGGCGAGAAGATTCCTGTTCCACCAAAGAAGCTTCCTTTCTTCAAGGTCGGGAAGGAGCTCAAGGAGCGAATCGATCGAATTGAAGGAGAGGGCAAGTAAATTGCCTTTTACCTCTCGGTCTTTTCTGGGACTTGAGTTATAGAAGAAGCCGCTCTGCACGAGCGGCTTTTTATTTTTCAAATTGAGATGACGAATCACACAACGACCAGCGCCGCAGCTATCGCTTCACACGCCAACCCTAGGTTGCGTGTGTCTGAGCTTGTATCCTCGCGTTACGACGTTGTTAGTCCGGGAAGGTCGACTGTAGGCCACGAACGCCCACTACTCTGGGAGGACAGAAAAGAGGGGCTTGATGTGGTCCGTGCGGACCATGGTGAAGTGATAAAGCTTTACAGCTCGTACATGCAATCACCTCCTAAGCCCGGATGGGTCATTGTTCTGACTGGAGGTGACGCCCTTCAGGGATACACGTGGACCCTCTACGGCATTACTCCGCACCAATAATCATTCTATCTCCGGTCAAGCACGCTCCGGTCAAGAAATCTCCAGTCGAATGATCCCTCCGGTCTTGTGTCTGAAGCTCGCGCGATCATTTGTATGGAATCTTGAGGGGGGTGGTCGTACAGTTTCTCTCCCATTGGACGATGCCTCTATACCTCAGAACAGGCTGTTTTGGTGCCGACGCGTTGAGCGTATTCTTCACGGTCAAGCACTTTTTTCTCTGATTCTCCGAACGTGCAACTTGTACCAAATTGGTAACCTTTTCCTGGGAGTGTCAAAAATTTGAACATCGCCTAGTGGCCCCTCGCATCTGAAGGATAGGTGAAATTTGCAGCCGAGAGACAAATTGTTTCGGGGCCGGTTTCAGCGTGAGGTATACTGGGCAACAAAGGTAGAAGTTCCCGGGTTTTTTTTTGGAGTCAGTCATGGATATTCGAACTGGATCGTCAATCAAGGAAGAGACAACGACTATCAACACCACTCTTGGTGAATTAGTTGAGGCCATCACTGACATCGCCCTTCAGGCGGGAAAAACAGAGGAGGAGGGCTATGCGCTCGCTTCCCTAACTCTCGAGAAGATTCTTCGCGAACAGCGTCGCCGCGAGATGGGAGAGAGCTAAGTTTTTCGACTCCTGTGAAGAGGCGCGTCGGGCGCGTGTCGCCCGACGTACCTTGAATCTCATCAGATTCTCACTAATTCCGCTCAAAATAAGGTCCAATTCGTACCGATTTGGTCCTAAAACTTGCCACAACGAGTCACCTCTGGCAGCCTTAACTGTAAGGGCGCATTTACCCTTATGTTGTGAAAGGACTCTGCCATGGCTTCCCTGTCGAAAACACCCGTCGTCGCGATCGTTGGCGCAACCGGACTGGTTGGTAACGAGATGCTCGTTGTTCTTGAGGAGCGAAAGCTTCCGGTAGCGGAGGTACGACTCTTTGCCTCCCAAGACTCAGTAGGTGAGGTCTACAAATTTCGTGAAGATGAGGTCTCGGTAAAGCTCTTGGAGGACGACTCTTTTGAGGGGGTCGATATCGCCCTGTTCGCGACTTCGTCGGAGCTGTCGGCGAAATTCGTACCGCTTGCCGTAAAGGCCGGTGCGATAGCTATCGATAATTCTAGTCACTTTCGCATGAGCTCTGACGTGCCCCTCGTGGTCCCTGAGGTAAATTTTGAGAGCGCTCTTGGAAAGAAGATAATCGCCAATCCTAACTGTTCTACCATTCAACTGGTTCCGATACTTAACGAGATTCATAAGCTTGCGGGGCTTAAGCATGTCGTGGTCTCAACGTATCAATCGGTTTCAGGCGCGGGCAAGGCCGCTCTCGATGAGTTATGGTCTCAAAGTATCGCGGTGTTCAATCAGCAGGAGATGACACACGAGGCTTTTCAACATCAGATTGCATTTAATTGCATCCCGCAGATTGATGTGTTCCTTGAGAATGGATTCACCAAGGAAGAGTATAAGATCATCAACGAGAGTAGAAAGATTCTCGACATTCCGACCCTGAAAATTACAGCCACTGCCGTTCGGGTTCCAGTGTTTTACGGGCATGCGGAGAGCGTGTTCGTAGAGACAGAGCGCACAATCACCGCAGAAGGTTTCATGCAGGCCCTAGGCAAGGTTCCCGGAATAGTCGTTCACTCTTCCCCCGAGGAGTATCCGATGCAGCTTGACGTCGCGGGTAATGATGAGATTCACGTCGGCAGAATTCGTAACGACGATTCCGTTCCTCACGGGCTCTCACTTTGGATCGTCGCGGATAACGTTCGCAAAGGGGCGGCTCTTAACGCGGTTCAGATTGCTGAGCGGCTTTGCGCGGCTTGATCGTGAAGGGGGCTCGTGCCACAGGTTAAGCTCATAGTGGAATATGACGGCGCTGGCTTCTGCGGATGGCAGAAGCAGCCTGGGCAGCGCACCGTGCAGCTTGAGCTCGAGAGGGCGCTGCAAATTGTCTGCCGCCAACCTATCGGCCCTCTGCATGCCGCAGGGAGAACCGATTCAGGAGTTCACGCGCGAGGACAGGTTGTAACGTTCTTTGTCGACCAGGCGCCCGAGATGTTTAAGATAATGGCGGGGGTGAGCCACCTCATGAAAGGGGAGCTCGCGGTTGTGGCCGCGGAGATCTGTCCTGATACGTTTCACCCAGGGCACGATTCAACACACAAACAGTACTCGTACCGGATAATGAATCGCCCGGCACCTCCGGTGCTGGACGCTCGGCAGATGTGGCATATCGGGGTTCCGGTTCTTAAGTTTGAAGAGATGAGGCGGCAAGCGCAGGTGCTCGTTGGTACCCACGATTTCTCTGGCTTTCGCGACTCTGAGTGCGGGGCGAAGACACCGGTAAAAACTATCTACTCGCTTACCCTCGATCTGAGCGACGGATTAATAATCGTAAGAGTTATTGGATCGGGGTTTCTCAAGCAGATGGTAAGGAACATCGTTGGAACCCTAGTCGATATCGGGCGAGGCCGCTTAGAAGGGCGGACCGTGAAGCAGATTCTCGATATGAAGGATCGCCGTCTTGCCGGCGTGACCGCGCCGGCTCATGGGCTTTGTATGGATTGGATCTCGTACGATCCGCTTCCTGCATATTTACTCTCTGCCTCCGTCAAAGAGCCTTAACACTGGTGCCAGGCTACTTACCCGACTGCTAGCGACGCGCAGTGGCTTATACGGCTGAATAGCGGCTGCTTAAGGATTGAAGAGTGTGTGCCCCGAGGAAGTGTTGGTCGTTAGCTTGTTCCAGGCCCCTTAACACTGGTGCCAGGCTACTTACACCCGCTGGATGATATGTCCCGGGCCCGGACTTCCTCGGAAATGACGGGTGTGGATCCTGGGGTGCGATTAATTAAAAGCTCGCCAGAGGAATAAAGTTTGAGATCCGAGGAGGATGTGGGGCAAACATACCTGGCGGATAAGGAATACTGGTATATCCGAGGCGCCACTTCTCGAAGAGTTCTCTACATTCCGCTTTAAGGCGTTTGAATGCGGAGATGTAACTTTTGCGAAGTTCCTTGTACGTTGATAGGCAGATCGACTTTTTTCCTTTGATTGGTGGTTGGTGTGACGCCAGAAGAGAGCCAGAAACTAATTTCGTTGCTCCTATAGTAGTTTTTCCAGCACGATTGCTAATGAAAATAGCCTCAAACTTTTCTAGAGTTTCAAGGAGCCTAGCTCGGAAATCGTCAGCAGAGAAGTTTTTGCTGGCTGAAAATGCAAGACGAAG
>CAIXKI010000204.1 GCA_903920005.1 uncultured delta proteobacterium | reverse complement strand
TGAGGTCGTGTTCGTGGGACAAACTGGCAATGATAATGTTGGAAATAAAGGGGAAATGGGTCATAATAATGGGTGATATGTTACAACCGGGAAAATGCATCACCACCTCCCAAACTATAAGCACTCTCGCTATGCGAATCGGAATACTCGGCGCGGGACAACTAGGACGAATGTTGGCCCAAGCTGGCGAACCTTTGGGACACACTTTTACCTTCTATGATGTCGCGCCCGGAGAAGCGACAACTGGGATCGGAAAGACTATCGTGGGGGGATTCTCGGACTTAGAAAAGCTCGAGGCGTTCGCCCGAGAGTGTGATGTTATTACCTACGAGTTCGAGAATGTTCCGTGTGAAAGCGCCCAATTCTTAGCTACCATTCGACCTGTATATCCGCCACCTTCCGCGTTGGAGATATCTCAAGACCGAGTTCGCGAAAAAACATTTGTTTCAGAACTTGGATTGGCGACTCCTCAATTTGAACCGGCATCAACTAAAGACGAGCTTATCAAAGCTTGCGATACGGTCGGCTACCCATGCATCATTAAAACTCGCCGTCTTGGCTACGACGGAAAGGGACAAGCTCGCGCGACCGATCGTGAGTCCCTTGAGAGGATATGGGAGGAGCTAGGCGAAGCTCCGCTCATCGTTGAAGCGCTCGTCTCATTCTCTCGAGAGCTTTCGGTTATAGGCGCGAGAGATACTAAGGGAACCATAGCTGTGTACCCTCTGGCCCATAATACACACGTTCAGGGAATCCTTCATCGGACTGAAATACCAGCACCGTCGCTCACTCCCGCCACTCTGGAAAGCGCTCAAAGTATCATCTCTACAATCATGGAGGCGCTCGATTATGTCGGAGTTCTCACGGTTGAACTCTTTGACGTCGAGGGCACGCTATGTATTAATGAGCTCGCGCCCCGCGTACACAACTCAGGACATGCTTCAATCGACTCAATGAAGGCGAGTCAATTTGAAAATCATATTAGAGCGATTACTTCCATACCTCTAGGCTCCGTTGAACCACTCGATCGAGCCGTTATGTACAACATCGTGGGAACACTCCCCCCTTTGCGAAAGGTCCTCGAGCTTCCTCGAACGAAGGTGCACCTCTACAATAAATCTGAGCGCGCGGGACGAAAGATCGGGCATATTACTATTCTCGACCCAACACCGGAGAGCGAGGCCATCATTATTGAGGCACTCGCGGCCCGATAATTCTCATCTCGATAGCCATGTCCCTCTGGCGCTAAACAGAGTAGCCTAGTCCTATGCGCCTCCTACCCTCATTAGCCTCAGCTTTCATTGCTCTATTCTCAATCTCGAGCGCGGCCGCGGCGCCCGTAACGTTAACGCTTACGCGCCCTCCATCCTCGGTGAAATTTGGAGTATCCTCTCCATCTCCTGCGCTACAGATGAACGGATCCTTGAGTGATTTTAATGGATCGCTCGTCATCGACGATCAGCACCTCTCGCTCTCCCATGTCAGATTCTCGATGAACCTTACTTCGGCGCAACTCCCCCCGAACCAAGTCCTCCAGGCCGTGATGCTCCAAACGCTTCTATCGCGGTTGAGAAATGAGAGGACTACCTTTGAAAGCTCATCTATCGAACACCTAAGAGACTCAACATACCTCGTTTCGGGATCGTATAATTGGCTTAACAAGTCGCGCCAAGCCGAGATTCCAATACAGATTGTGCAAGCGAGTCCAACCCACACCGAAATAAAGGTCACCGTCAATGGACCTCTTAAAAATCCGAGCGCCAGACCATCGGAATTCTCGGGATTCGGAGCGGTGCCGGATAAGTCGTCAGGGTGGGCAAAAGCGAGCCTCATCTTCGCGCCGCAAAAAGCTCTCACTCGATAACTAGAAACTATAATTCGAATTTCCGTCACCAGCGTTTTCCGCGAATGAGTTGATGAGACACCTACTCTAGAAACACCGAGCAGAGCGGATAAACACAACCTCGCACATCGCATTTCCATAGGGTTACTTCTGCCTTCGCTTAAGCATTCCACGATCGCTAAGGCTCCAGCGCCGCAGGCACGCTCGTTCGAGTTCCCCACCAGCTAAACAATTATAAAAACAGCTACTTCGCTCTCACCTTCTTTAGAACTGTGATTTCGGGCATACTTTTCAGGTCTACTCTTTAGAAGCAGTCCATGACCATCTCCGAGGCAATAATTCGTAACGCCGCGGCCCTTCTCAATCAGGGCAAGCTCGTCGCCTTCCCGACAGAGACGGTATACGGCCTTGGCGCCGACGCTCGAAACGCTGACGCCGTTGCGAAGATCTACACAGCAAAGGGCAGACCCTCCAACAATCCACTAATCGTGCACATTCACTCCGTCGAACAGATAGAAACGTACGCCGACCTATCGATGTCATGGAATCCAATCGTTGTGAAGGAATGGATCTCAAAGCTAGCTCCTCTCTGGCCCGGACCTCTTTCCGTAGTTCTCCCTCGAGGGATGGCGATTGCACAAAACGTATCGGCTGGTGGGAGCTCCGTTGCTCTGCGCATTCCGAATCACCCTTTAGCCCTTGAACTTCTCAAGGCGTTCAACGGCCCGATCGCCGCGCCAAGCGCGAACCCTTCCAATTACGTTAGCCCAACAACAGCACAACACGTTAGAGATGGACTTGGGGAGCGGGTGGACTCTGTGCTTGACGGAGGTCCGTGCGCTGTCGGGCTCGAATCAACGGTTGTGTCACTTCTGCAAGAGACACCCAAAGTCCTCAGACCAGGCGCGATAACTATTGAAATGCTCGAAGCTATTCTTGGAAGCCGGGTAGAAGGTCCGTCATCACAAAAGGCTGTGGAGGGTTTAACGCTTCATTCGCCAGGACTTCTTGCGAAACATTATTCGCCGCGAACGAAAGTAGTCTTACGAAGCTCCCTATCAGATTCCTCTCAACTGCCGCCCCGTATTGGCGTGCTTCTATTCTCTTCATGGAAGCCACAGTTTCCTACCGTAAAGACAGTGGCGCTGAGTTCGTGCGGGGATCTTGAAGAGGTCGCCGCGCGGCTTTTCGGCGCGCTCCGCGAACTCGATGATGCGGGACTGGACCTAATAGTCTCAGACGAGTGCGAGCCAATTGGATTGGGTGAAGCGATCATGGATCGACTAACTCGGGCTAGCCACAAGTAGATACAGTCGTACTACGAGCCGAGAATCGCCTCCAACTTCTCTTGCAAAGATTCAACGGTGAAGGGTTTGGCGATGTAGTTAGAGACCCCTGCTTGCGCGGCTTCAATAATATTCTCTCGCTTTGCCTCAGCGGTGACCATAAGAAACGGGAGGTGCGTCAGCTGCGCGTCTGCCCGCACGGCCCTGAGAAGATCGATCCCCATCATTTTGGGCATATTCCAATCACAGATGACGCATTCAAATTTCGCGCTGTGTAGCTTTTCAAGAGCGTGCGCGCCGTCAGTAGCTTCCTCGACATTTTCCAATCCAAGAGAGAGCAGCGTGCGTTTTATAAGCTTCCTCTGGGTCGGAATGTCATCAACGACAAGTATCTTTGTTTCACGATTAACCGACATCGCGCGTTCCTTAGCTAGAGCAGTCGAAGAGGCACTCAACTCGCGAGGGCACGAGGAATCCGTACCCGACATCATGTATGTCGGCACAATCGGTCCGAGGCTTTAGATTCTGAGTTATCGAGAGCCTAGGGGCTTCCGAACTGACGTGGGAACAAATTCACGCCTATCATTCTCAACGGTTAGGGCATTTGTGCCCCAATCATGCCCGATCATGGGTGAGTTATAGGGAAATCGACCCTCTTCGTTGGGGTCATAGGTAACACTTGTAATATAAAAGAGGTGGGCCTGCTCGGAGAGGACCTTACATCCATGGAGCACTCCCGGAGGGATCCGAACACACACCTCACGAGCGTCGGGATGATCCGCCGAATCTCCCATCGGTATGACCATCTTCATCGTATAGGTTGGGCTTTCAGGACGATTGTCGTAGAGAACGGTCTCAATCATTCCAATCGGACAATACCACCAATCAGTCTGAACATGGTGGTAGTGCCACGCTTTCACGACATCCTTGATCATCTTGCTGTGGCTCCACTGACCGAAGACACCTTCTTCAAAGAGCTCATCAGTCTTGCGAACTACCTCTCTGAAGAACCCACGCGGATCCCGATGACTCTTGAGCTCCTTAACGATGACGCCCTCTATCACGGAATTCACGGAAGACTCTCCCTCAACACTGACTTCAGATTTGATAACCGCGTTACTCATTACAGACCTATTACATTGAGACTCACCTCCCCGCTCGGCGTGGGAAACGACTCATTCTTAACTTTTACCTACCCGGGTCACAATCGTATCAAGTAACCGGACAACGGTTTCAGCACCCTGAGCCGTATCGATTGGACGATGCCCAGCTTCCAGGGATCCGCCCTCTTGCTCTACCGAACCATCATTTGCGAGAAATATCGGCATGACAGGAAAAGCCTCCCGAGCACACGCCAAAACGGAGAAGAGCACCGGATCCGTCTCCTGAAGAGCCCCTACCCCATCGAGCGGCATCTTGCGAGCCTTGGTTCTGAGTGCCATGAGCTCCGTAAGACCGAGGCGGTAGAGTTTGCCTAGCCCAAGGCGCTCGTACGCCTGAAGCACGGAGACATTGTCACCCTTTTCCATCTTCTCGAGCCCGATGTTGATGGCGCCCTTAACCTTTTCAGCTAATTCAAGTACAAGCTCGTGGTTCGTAAAGTCCACGCCCCAGCGCACGATCGCGCCGTTCATAATATAGGTGAACTCCATCTCAAGCGCGTCGCGGTCCGCGACATCACGCACCAGGTCCGCAAAGAGGCGCGAGGTTCGGGCCTCATATATCAACGGCTCGATACTACGAATATCCTCAACGACGCCCCTCTGTGAAGCACTTGCGAATTCACTCCTGGCATCCGCCATCGAATAGGGCGCATGGATCGCGGCTGCCACTTCAGGCTCCGGAACCCCCTCGGCCGCGAGTCGTTTCATACGCTCCTGAAAGGACTCCTCTTCCAGCATTGAGGCGGTCGCGACCGTAACTATGGAGATAAGCTGGTAGAAGAGCTCGGCACTGGATTCGAAAATAAGGGCAAGAAGTCGGGCCAAGAGAAAGTGTTTATCCGGATCTTCAGTCTTAATCCCGATCCACGTCGCGCCTCTATCTGGAGTATGAAATCCCTCTCCAGGCGGCTGCTCTGTTGGCTCATCGAAAATCTTAACCTCGATGTATTTTCCAAACAAAATCGCGAGTAGCTTCAGGTCAACGAACTTTACAAGTTTCTGAAGGAGCTCAAGGGACTCCACCTCATCCGTCAACGCAAGCCACTCCCACAAAGCCGCCTCATTGAGCGAATCACCGCTCCAAAGGTCGAAATCCGAGAGAAGACGGCACTGCTCCAAGGACGCCATGGAGATCAGCTCCGCAGCTGAGGCCAACCCAACACTCTTCACAACCATGAACAGGGCTTGAGGAGGTAGCTGGCGTACTAGCTGCTCAGGAGCGTCAGCATCGAATATCGCCTTGTAAAGATCTCTGCAGGAATGCCCGCGAAAATGAGCTACTGCCTTTGAATCTACAACTGTCATTTTGCCGGAGCGAACGTGATATGTATCTGCCGACCGAAAGCTGGAGAGCGTTCGTCTACCACAGCGACGTCAGCGAGGCGCTGAATGATGACATCGAACTTCTCTCTACCGAGATCGGTATACATCGCTTCGCGTCCCTTAAAGCGCATAACAAATTTAACTTTGTCACCTTCGGCAAGGAACTCTCGCGCATGCTTGAGCTTGACCTCAAGATCTCCCGAGTCCGTACGATAACGAAGCCGCAACTCTTTGATCGTATTCTCCGTACGATTCTTCTTTGCCTCAGCCTCTTTCTTCTGTTCTTTGTATTTGAACTTACCGTAATCAAGGATCTTACAAACAGGCGGTTTCGCCTGTGGAGCAACTTCTACGAGATCGAGTTCTAGTTCTTGAGCTTTCTGGAGAGCATCACGAATCTGAAGTACGCCGGCTTGCTCGCCGTCTGGCAAAATAACTCGCACTTCTTTGGCTGTAATAAAGTCGTTGATGCGGTGAGTATCAGGGGGGGTCATGGGGCGGTTAAAACGTCCACCTCGAAAACCGCCGGGCTTGGAAAAGGGCTTCAAAAATATCCTCCTAGAAAAGGGGTTACACGTCTCTCATAAGCACATATGTGCCAGACGATACGCTAACCACTTAAGGTGTTCGAATCAATAGGGTCCCCAAAAAGGCCCTATTTCTTCTTAGTATCGGCTTTTTTATCGGCGACTGGAGGCGAACCTCCAGCTTTCGTGCCGCCTACCTCAGAACACTTAGCCTCTGATACCTCAACAGAGATGCAGGTTCCCTGCTGGCGCTTGCACTCATCAGACAAGGCTTTCTCAAGCTCCTGTCGCGTCTTAAAACTTAATGAATTTAGCACACTAGCTCGATTATTTAGCTTGGTGGCGAGGCAAGAACCAAAACTCTCATGATCCCGTTTACAGAGGTCAGACGCACGAATCCGCTGCTTATCAGCCTCTACCTGTAACGCTGCCTTAGCAGCCGCCTCATCCGCTCCAGAACGCTCTATACCCATCATTTTCACCATGGCCGGCTCGGGCGTAGGTGGCGGGGGCGGGCGGGTAGGCGCAGGGGCCGGGTCTTTTTTGCCTTTTTCGAGGGCTGCGGGAGGCCCTGGAGGTACTGGCGGAGGATCTTCGGGGGTCTTCACCCAGCGATACGATATTTCGGCTGCACATCGAAACTCAGCCACAGAGGGAGTTGCCGAGAAGGAAATTCCGGTTAAAGCGAGCACAAGGGCGAAACGTGAAAAACTAACTCTCATTCGTGAATACCGGGATATGAGCTACGTCTAGGAGTAACGAACCGATTGGTATGGTTTAGGTATAACGGTCGAATCACCTGCTGTGCAAGGTGAAACTGTAAACGCCGAGACTCTTCCACGTTATCAGAGAGGTTTATATGGATCAGGCAACCGATAGTTTTTGTCTCGGAGTCGATCGTGAATACTGTCAGCTCATGGGTCTCCCGAATATGACAGGAACACCAGAGCGAAGACTCCTTCTAGCAGTTCTTGAGCGGGCGATTCTCGACTACGTCGGAAACGACGAACGCGAGTTCGAACAGGCAGAGCACTGGCTCTTTAGCGAAGCTGGTCGCGCTACGAACGACTTCTTCTCGTTTAACTGGGTGTGCGAGCAACTGGACTTAGATCCAACCCGCATCTCTAACAAGATTCGCTCGATGCCTCGACGAGGAAATCGAAAAGTGGCTCCGTGGTACTTCATGAAAACCGAAACCGCCGCTGCGTAAAGAGTCCTATCGTAAACTCATCGAGAGGGATTCAAGGGGGTGCTTTAGTTCCCGTGAACGCTAACGGGAACGCCCCCTGCGGCACCGTGAGGATTCTTTTGACCCTACAGAGCGGTGAAAAAAACTCTCTTAAAGACACAATCGCAGTTACCGCCCGCGCAAGACGAGACCTTCGGTATGCGCGTTTAGTGATAATAGCGAACAGCAGATCGAGCAGGATGGGGAGGGAGCGTTGAACCTTGCTCCCCTCGCGTCCAAAGATCACGCATAAGCAGTCTGGTCGCAAAGCCTCCTACATTCGTTTTGTCATGCCCACGTCGTCGAGCAATCTCACCAGAGAGCAGCGTTGCGAAACTGAAGCGGCGCAATATCTTGAGCCGAGGAAGGAAGTAGAGAGCGCCTCCCATCCCGGCGAAAACTGTAATTGCCAACAATACAGTGAGCGACACGAACGAGCCCCCTTCTCTACCGGCATAGAACGACGCGACCAACGTACATAGTCCTACAGCGGCAAGTAGAAGGGCTCGCTTAGCGGGTCGAGGCTTTTTAATGAAAAGACTTTCGTCCTGAACCTCTACATCGAGAAGATCGTCGAGGTATGACTCTAAGACCTCCACCGGAACAAAAACTACCGCTTGACCGAACTCACGATTATACCGCCGTCCTGGCATCAGAGATCCACTAATACGCACCTCGTAATCGAGTAGCGATTTGCCTATTTGTCGGTAGTGTTCGAGGAGGCGGTTACAACCACCAAACGGATGAAGAAGAGTGCTAGGGTGGAGGGATGATGTCTTCATAGATTGATGAGACCACACACAGCCTCACCACACAATTGTGAAGACAAATCCGGAGATACCGTCCGATTAAAAGCCTAACGAGTACGTTTCGACCTAACTCGAACTGGCACCGGCTTAAGCCCCAAAAGCGCGGCGATGATTGCGTCGAAGATGTTAAACAGTGCTGCCATCATTCTAATCTATCTAAGACAAAAAATACCGTTATCAGTAAGATGATCGACACCCCCTAAATATTCTTAATGATTTGAAGTTTTTTTGTATCTTTTCTGCGACACCTTGACCTAACCAGCTGATCTCTCGTCTACCAACCGATACCCTTCGTGAGGAGACCACTCCCTTCTTCCTAAGGACTCCCCGTTAAGCTGTCTGAACCTCCTAGCCAAGCTAGGAGGTGGCGCTATCCCAAGGCTTTCACCGCAGTAACCGGCCCTACACCCTTTTGACAGGAGCGTTAGCACACAGCAATGACACTCGGAGCCATAACTTGCTCGAATATTCGTTTTAACACTTAATTTTTAGAGGTTTTATAGCTATGAACTTGCGCCCGAATGCCTTTAAATATTTAGCCCTAAGCCTCTTTGGCGTCCTTGGTATATCCTCCAGCGCGCACGCGCAGGCTGCCGCCCCTGAAATATCTTTCGATCCCACCCCTTCGTTTATTCTTACGACCGATATCTTCTCAGAAGAGCAATCTAGTCGATTCTTTGGTGCGGCGAACCCACGCACCATATTCACGGAGAGCGACTTCCGCAGATCTGGCTATCAGAACCACCGCCCTGCGGCCGTCCTCTTCGAGTTCAAAGCTGAGAAATGGCTCTCTTCTGCAGAGAATGGGCCCAAATTAACAATTGACGCTCATTCAGCCGATGGGGGGACGGGGCAAATGGTGGTCTCAGTGAATCTCGAGAATAGCCCTGGGGAGCCGTTTAGCCTGAACTGTCATCTATCAGAAGAACATGCTCGTTATTCAGGTGAACTCGCACTCCTATCCTTCCGCGGTGAATGCGACGGGCGGGTGGTCACATTTACCCTTACCGTCAAGCGAAAAACCCGTGCAGACATGGAGCATAAAGCGTGTATCGAAGAGGGAGTTCGCCTTGCTACGGCTTTAGATAGCACAAAGAAACGCGCCGAGGCTGCGGAAAAATGGACCGCAGAAAAAATCCTCTCAACGGCGCGTACCCACCGCGATGAGGTCAACAAACTTAGTGCCGATTGTGAACGACTCTTAACGGAAAAAAACGGAGCGATCACTCTCGCACAAACCAACCTTGCAACCGCGCGTACCGAACGCGATCAGGCACGAGCGTCCCTCCAGACGCTCACCACAAACCTGAACACTTCGGTACTCCCGTACCTTAAGCGGGTTGTTGAGACTCTCAAGGACCCAAATAACTACTATCGAGCACTCAGAAACGATGCGAAGGGAGTTCTCGATTCAACGAGTAAATAACGAAGAGAGCACCCTAGCGACGGAGGAGGGAGAATCCTCCTCTGTCGCTTTGATCTTTTGAAAAGGATCTCCACCTCCTTTGCGCCTACAGACCTGCACCAGTCATTCTCCTCACATCACATAACCGGCCTACCTCATCCGTCGGCAGCACCCGCAAGTCCCTCGCCACCTCCTTAATCGAACGCCCCTGCTGCATCGCCTCACGAGCTACCGTAGTGGCTTTCTCGTACCCAATCGTTGGCGCAAGAGCTGTCGCCACGGAGAGACTAGACTCGGCATACGCCAGGCATCGCTCCCGATCTGCCTCAATTCCCGAGATACACGATTCAGCGAAAAGTCGGGAAATACTTGCCAGCAACTCGATCGACTGCAGCAAATTATACGCGAGCACGGGCATCATAGTATGCAGCTCTAGATTCCCATGCTGTCCGCACACCGTAATCGTCGAATCATTCCCGATCACTTGTGCTGACACCATCAGAACCATTTCGCACACAACAGGGTTTACCTTACCCGGCATGATACTTGATCCCGGCGCGAATGCCGGAAGAGATATCTCACCGAACCCGCACCGCGGCCCCGACGAAAGCAACCGAAGATCGTTTGCGATCTTCATCATGGAAATGGCTAGGGTCTTGAGTTGTCCACTCATCTCTACAGCGACATCCATCGAGGCCTGCGCCTCAAAGTGGTTTTCTGTTTCAACAAATGGAAATCCCGTCTTCGCGACGATTTCGCGAATAGCGAATTCGGCAAAGAGTGGATGCGTATTGAGTCCGGTTCCAACGGCAGTACCACCGAGCGCCAATCGGAGAAGCCCCAAAGATGCCCGCTCAATCCTTTCAATATTACGACGTATCTGTGTGGCGTAGCCGCTGAACTCTTGGCCAAGAGTTATAGGAGTCGCGTCTTGCAGATGCGTACGACCAGCTTTTATAACGTCGGCAAACGTGGAGCTCTTGATCTCAAGGACTCGTTGCAGCTCTTTTAATGCCGGCAACAACTGCTGCTGACATAGTCGGTACGCGGAGATGTGCACCGCGGACGGAAAAACATCATTGGAGGATTGGCCCATGTTCACGTGGTCATTCGGATGAATCTCAACCTCCGTGCCTCCCTTCTCCTTGATGATGACCATAGCCTTCGTCGCAATCACTTCGTTTGCGTTCATATTCGTCGCGGTGCCTGATCCGGTCTGAAAAAGATCTACAACAAACTGATCGTTGAGAACGCCATCCGCTACCTCTTGGGCCGCTCGCTCGATAGCCTCCCCCCTCACCCTATCGAGTATCCCGAGCGACACATTTGCCCGAGCCGCGGCGGCTTTAATGATCCCAAGGGAAGCTATAAAAATTGCCGGTAACCTAAGCGGAGACACCCCTAACTTGTTAATCACCCGTTGTGTACTAGCTCCCCATAACGCCCCACGAGGAACCTCCATTTCACCGAAGGAATCATGTGTCTGCCGCCCCGCCATACTATCCCCTAAAACACCCGCTTTACGCCCGCACTGCTATGTTCGGAGGGATGATTGCCCCCTTTGGGAAAGCCGACTATGATCTGGCCAGTGTGCTAACCAGGAACCGAACGTTTATGAAGATCCGAGCTCTTGCCACCCTTTTCGCCGCTATCGCTTATTCCACTCTTGCTCATGCTGAAGTGAGAATCGCTACCGTGGATGTTTCAAGGATCGTAAACGATTCACCAGAAGCCGTGGCAAAGAAGAAGGAGCTCGATAACTACTCCGCTGACCTCAAGAAGAAGATCGAGGCCAAGGGCAAAGACCTCCAGGAGCTTAAAGAAAAGCTCGAAGAGTCAAAAGTAAAAGCTGATTCAAAGGAAGCTGAGAGCTTTCGAAATCAGGTCCGAGATTTTGAGCGTATGCGCGGCGATGCCAAGGCAGATCTTGAGAAGCGCTACGTAAAGATAAATAAAGAGCTCACCGACAAGGTGTACGGCCAGATCGAGAAGTTCGCTAAGGCGAACAACTATGACCTGATTATCGACAAAAGCGATAAGTTTCGCGGACCGATCCTCTTCGGCGCTGCGTCCACAGATGTAACGGATCAACTCCTAAAATCCTCGAAGTAAGTCCTCTTACGAGAGCTCCGGAGCCTTACCACCAACCTACTGCGAGAAATTCGTAGTAGAGTTGCGCTGGTTCATAGATACATCGAAGCCCATCCTTTCGAACTTCGAAAAATAGCTCCGGACGATAAAGCGCCCAAACGCCAAAGCCGACTATCTCGGCATGAAGTTCGCGGTATACGGCACAACACAACCGGGATCAAAAGGTTCCTCTGCGGCATTTGGAGGTCCAAAAGGCGCGAATACGCCGAATCTCTTAACTCCCCCTTTGTATCGAGCTGGATACATTCAAGTTGTTTTTAGCCTCCTGAGTCGCCTCCCTACCAGGAGAGCTTGGATCCCAGCCCTAGCACTACTGCTTATATGCACGAGCTCTGCTCATGCAGTCTCTGGGAAACCATCCCAGGAGATCCGATCATCAGACTGCTGTCGGGACAGTGGCCCCCTCACCCCCCAGGTGAAACGTGTTCCCATCGAACCAAACGCTTCGGCGCATAGAAAGCTCGTCCTAGACGCGCCGGTACAGGTCAAGGAGCCGGGTGGAGACTCGTTGAAAACTATCAAATCGCTTGCAAATGGAGATAGCCTTATAAATCCCTGGGTTCCTGGCCGAGGGGCTATCGGTGTAAAAGTCCAAGTGGCCTGGTAACCGCGCTAGCCTTTCGTTTTCGCCGCCTATAGAGGCGAAAACACAATACATGTCACTGGTGCGTCGTCCTGATTAAATTCGGTGTTACGTAAAAGAATTTATTCGACGGGACCCTAGGCCTGGACTCTTCCCAATGTCTCGACGACACTAGACCCAATGACAGAGATAACCCCCGATACGCTCGCAAAAACCCTCAAAGATTCCTTCGGATTCTCAACGTTTCGTCCCCTCCAACAAGAGATCGTTGAGGACATTCTCGCTGGTCGCGATGTTCTCGCTCTTTTACCCACAGGTGGTGGAAAATCTCTCTGCTATCAGCTTCCTGCCCTCCTCATGCCGGGCCTTACGTTGGTTATCTCCCCCCTCATCGCCTTGATGAAGGATCAAGTCGATGGACTACTTGAGAATGGAATCAAAGCCGCGTACCTGAACTCAAGCCTCACCGACGAGGAGTCGAAAGACACGTGGCGCGAGCTCTACCGAGGCACCATTAAACTTCTCTACCTCTCTCCCGAGCGGCTCCTCGTTGAAGGGATGCTCGATATCCTGGAGCAACTCAACCTCCAATTCGTCGCAGTCGACGAAGCTCATTGTATCTCGTCATGGGGGCACGACTTTAGACCAGAGTATCGCGCGCTCAAAGCGGTTCGTGCCCGCATGCCAAAGGTGCCGATACTCGCCCTGACAGCTTCAGCAACCGAACGAGTCAGGGGCGATATCGTTGACATGTTGGAGCTTCGAGATCCACAGCTATTCGTCGCGAGCTTCAACCGCCCGAATCTCTCATACCGAATCGTCCCTCGCATCTCCCCCTTAAAGCAGATCCTTGAAGTTATCTCTTCATTCAAGGAAGAGTCCGGGATTATTTATTGCCTGAGTAGAGCTCGCACAGAATCGGTCGCGCAAGAGCTGGTCGAAAAGGGTATTTCGGCCGAGGCCTACCACGCTGGACTATCAAGCGAAGAGCGAAGTCGACGTCAGGAGCGCTTTGTCAAAGACGAAACGCAGGTAATGGTCGCGACGGTCGCCTTTGGTATGGGCATCGATAAACCAGATGTCAGGTTTGTCATCCACCACGATCTCCCGAAAAACATCGAGAGTTACTACCAGGAAACGGGGCGCGCGGGGCGAGACAGCCTGCCAAGTGAATGCGTCATGCTTTACAGCTCCTCCGACGCGGCCAAGCTGCGTATGTTCATTGAGCAACTCACCGATGAGACAGAGCGCGACGTTTCATCGCGCCAACTCTCAAAGCTCCTCCAGTTCGCCGAAGGCTCGGAGTGTCGGCGCGTGGCGCTTCTGGGATACTTCGGAGAAACCTATAAAGACGACTCGGGAGATCCGACCTCAACCTGCGGGGCGTGCGATAACTGCCTCACACCCCGAGAGGAATTTGATGGTACAGAGGTCTCCCAAAAGATTGTCTCCTGCGTGTTACGAGCTCAGAAACACAGCGGCTTCGCGTTCGGACTTAATCATATCGTAGACATCCTCATGGGGAGCTCTGTCGAAAAGATTAAAAAACTAGGTCACGACCAGCTTTCTACCTATGGCGCCGGAAAAGGACACTCTCGAGCGGAATGGCTCTATTACGGTCGAGAGCTCGTATCAAAAGGACTGCTCCGAATTAATTACGAGCGTTTTAATGTCCTAGAGGCGACACAAGCCGGACTCGACGCGCTCAAGAATCGCTCGCTGGTCATGCTCAAAACACCTCTCGTCTCGTCGGCTCTCTCTGGCGACAAGCGAAAAGAGCAGCGCAAACGCCTAGGAGCGGTCGACTACGATGAGGCGCTTTTCAGCCGACTTCGAGCGTGGCGGGTTGGTGTCGCCAAGACTAAAGGTCTTCCGGCCTACATGATCTTTAGTGACGCGACACTCCAAGCTATCGCTGCCAAGAAGCCCAGACGATTTGACGACCTAAAGGGCGTGAGTGGCATAGGGGAAAAGAAATTAGCCCTTTACGGGGACGAGATCCTCGAAATTCTCGCTGAATCATGAAGAGATTGTTTTTAACGCTGAAGGTCGTCACAATAGACCTAAGAGGACCTCTATGAACCAGATCATCTACAACATCACTATCGGAGTCTCCGCGGAAGTTCGCGATCAGTGGCTTCAATATATGCGCGAGGTTCAGATCCCTAGAGTATTAAAGACGGGGTTGTTTACCTCCGCTCGGCTCCTCCGGGTGCACGCGTTCGAACAGGACGCTCTAACCTATTCCGTGCAATATCTGGCCGAAAACAGAGGGTGCTACGAAGAGTATCAGAAGGAATTCGCCCCCGCGATCGATTCTGAATACCGACACGCGTTTGGGCAGAACGCCACCTCCTTTGCGACCATCCTTGAAGTTCTCGACTCTATGACGATGAACTAAGACTAGCCCTGTAGTCCGCCAAGCTCTTTGCAGTACGAGACGATCTCATCATCTTGGTCTTTGGAGCCGATTATCTCTACCAAAACTGGAACTGTTGGTTGTCCAGATAAAAGGGAGACAAGCGAACGATCGTTGCGTGGGACCTCGAATCGCTCATAGATAACGCCCGATTCATCCAAAGCCTTTTCGGCCCGGATACAATAGGGACACCCCTCGATTCGAAAGAGTATCCTACGCTTCTCAACCATATCTACTCCGTACTCCGAACAAGGTGCGCTCGAATGAGGTCCAGGGTCCGCGAGTCTCGCAACGCCGCTTTCCCGAATCCTTGCACAGCTCCTCGCTTTATCGCCTCAGCTTGCGCGTCAGGATAATTTGAAACAATCATCACAGGACAATCGACACTCCCTCCGCGGCACATCTCTTCAACGAGGGCTAAGCCCTCTTCTCCCGTCATATCGAAGATCCGATTTACGAGAATAAGCGCGAACGATTCGGCCTCTATACATTTGAGAGCTTCTTTTCGGGAATGAGCCCGACGCACAGTGGCGCCGAGGCTCTCTACCACGCGGCGTATGGCACTATGGTCCATGTCGCACTGCCCAACATCTAAAACGATCAGTCGTTTACTCATGTAGGTACGATAGTGCGCATGCGCCCAAGTATCAACCATACAGGGATACCCGCCCCCAGCGACAACACCGAGAACACAAAGAAGAAAAGTGGAGCCTCTGGCCCCCCAACGAGAGGCGACATCGGCCCAGAGACAACCGCCGTGATGACATTCCCTAAAGAAACTGAGAGAAGGTAAAAGGAAGTTACGAGCGAACGACTCATCGAAGGGGCGCTCGTATACGCGAGCTCAAGGGTGGTGATAGAGACCACCACCTCAGCGGCGGTAAGCACTCCGTATGCAAGCACCTGCCACAGTATCGAGGGAGATTCCCCCGCGCCTATCCTTTGCTGAGTTACGCCGACAATCACGAAGGAGATCGCTGATAACAAAAGCCCTGTAAGAACCTTTCCTCGGACGGAGAGGAGTCCTTTGCGAAAGAGGTAAGGATATATACCCCACGAGCATAACGGCACGAAAATGAGTATGAGGATAGGATTCAATGCCTGCACCTGAGACGCGAGCAGCTCCCATCTACCTCCAAGAGGGAGAGCGATACTTCGGTCCATCTTTTCGGCTTGAAGAACCCAGGATGAGCCGGTCTGATCGAAGAGAGCCCAGAATACGGAGAGGACTACAAAGAGAGAGAGTATTCTTAAGAGATCCGTTCGCCTCGCCGGCTCTCTCAAGGAAGAGATATAACTTCGCCACGGCGTTGGAGGTTGTACCACATAGAGCGAACGCCCCTTCCAGAACACGACGGTCGCGATCGCCATAAGGATACCAGGAAGAGCAAACGCGACATGCGCGCCAAAGCGCTCAAGTAACCAGGGAGTAAGAATCGTTGAGAGGAACGCTCCGATATTTATCGCGATGTAAAAGAGACTATATCCCTCGGAGATTTTCCGCGTAGCTCCTTGCGTGTACTGGTCTCCTAGGTGAGCTGATACACACGGCTTTATTCCTCCAGAACCGATCGCGATAAGAGTCAGTCCAACAGCTAATCCCACACGCGTTGCGTCAAGCGCGAGCGTGAGATGTCCAAGGCAGTACACCACGGAGAGAATGATAATTGTACGATACTTCCCTAATACCGTATCAGCGAGCACGGCGCCTACGACTGGAACGAGGTAATTCCCCATTCCGAAGATATGATACCAGAATACCGCGTCGCTGGTGGACATCACCTCTGGAGCACCCGACCGCCCGAGTAGATAGGTGGTCATAAACACCACCAGAATACTCTTCATGCCGTAGTAGCTAAAACGCTCCGCAGCTTCATTTCCGATGATATACGGTAGTCCTGCTGGATGTTTCGTGGTCACAAAGACACGAGCGCTCCGCTAGAAGGAGGTAACACCAGATTTGCCAGCAACGAGGACTTCGTTGGCGTATCCGATAAAGAGTCCGCTATCAACCACGCCTACGATCGACTTTATATCTCTCTCTAGACTCTCTTGAATCGATGAAAATGTCGCGTCGAGGATGACATTCCCCGCCTCTGTAATAACCGGCCCGTGTTTTCCAGTGCCACTCCTGAGCGTTATCTCGCTGGCACCCAACTTGCGCAAATCATTCTCGACGAGCACAAGAGAGCTCGGAACCACCTCAACAGGAATAGGACAACCGACCCCTAGAGTCTCTACGAGCTTGGTATCATCAACGATAAGGGTAAAGCTCTTGCATCGTTTCGCGAGGATCTTCTCTTGGAGCATCGCGCCCCCCTTCCCTTTGATCGCCCAACGGGATTTCGTTACTTGGTCAGCCCCGTCAAAGCCCCATGTGAGGAGTCCCCTGTAGCCGGGATAGATAACGGTGAATCCAAGCTCCTGACATCTCCAAGCGCTCTGATACGAGGTGGGCACTACCGATATGTGCAACCCTTCTACCTTAACCCTCTGACCGATTGCGGTCAGTGCGGCGTCCACCGTAGTGCCGGTACCAACACCGAGAACGTCTCCGTTCTTAACGCGTTTTGCTATCTCTTGAGCCACGATCTCTTTCATGACTGTAGCGTACAACTCGATAGGAGCCCTGCAAAGGGCTCTAAATAACCTCTTTTTGGGGCCCCAAAAAGAAAGGGCGGTCTTAGACAGACCGCCCCTTCATTTTTCGTCGCTCAAGGACGTTACTTACACACTACGTTCGCTTCGCGCGGCGTGTAGAGGGCGTAGGTAACAACACTCACGAGGCCTGTAAGGAATGAGTTCTCGGTCTCAACCGCGGACCACCCCTTTTCGGCGCAATATCGCTTGAGATTAACGGGGTCACTAAACTCAACAAGCCCGAACGCACCATCGTGGTGCCACTCATTTACGAGGGCGGCATTTTTGTTTGCTACCATCGCGCCACCATTGTGGTAGTAAATCTTGTGACATCCCGTCGTTACCGAAGCCACTAAAAGAGCTCCTAATACCAGAAATCTTTTCATATACTTTCCTCAGATATCTAATTGTAATTCTTCAAGTCGTCGTGCTCTCGAAGCACAATCCCACTACTTACACCAAACCTTTGCGGTCTGGGGCGAGTAGATCCCCAACGTGACGAGACCGAGCAATCCATCGACGAAGGTCATTTGTGATTGCATCTGAACAGTTTGGCTTTTTGCACATACCTGCTTGGTGTCGATGTGGCTCTCTCCTACAAGTCCCCAGAGGTAGAAATCCTGCCGCTGCTCGAATGTTGGCGGCGTCGCGACCTTAAAGGCACCATCTGGCCTGCTAGTTACACTGTAGCAACCAGTTGCTACGACGACGAGTGCCGCGAGGCACACCTTACTAATACCCATTAAACGGTTTTTCATGAGAGGTTCTCCGAAAGAAGCGCGAAGCCTATGGATGACCTCGCTTAATACTCGAGGGGACTCTAACAGCCCCCCCCCCCGGGGGAAAGGGGTCTGATGGCTCCCAACCCGAGCCCTAATACTCTTTCATCTTGTTTGTATCCATTCCAAGTCCGGCAGCCTGGAGATTAGCGGTAGTGTTTGAGGCAGACATACCCAAGGACAACCCTGATCCAACCACCGAGATAGAGGTAGGGCGAGAAGGTTATCACCGTCTCTTTTACGACTAGCAGGGTGGTGAAAAATGGTTCCGTCGTGAGCATTTTGATCGTTGAGACGAAACGAGGCGGAGATTGCGAAAAAACCGGAGGCGTATCCTCTGAGATACGCTGAGGATTTTTTCGTGGGCTCCAACGAAGTTGCAGT
>CAIXKI010000203.1 GCA_903920005.1 uncultured delta proteobacterium | reverse complement strand
GACCCGAGGATCGCCTCAAACAGATCATCATTCCAAGACTTCAACGATTGTGTGGGCGCACACCAAGCACGTTCTGCAGAGATTTCTGGGCACTCAAAGATGTGTCGCTCAACATCCGGACTGG
This sequence comes from uncultured delta proteobacterium, assembly GCA_903920005.1. Classification (GTDB taxonomy): domain Bacteria; phylum Bdellovibrionota_C; class UBA2361; order UBA2361; family OMII01; genus OMII01. Next base: position 2,970 of record CAIXKI010000203.1, on the reverse strand, counting down.
AGAGACGTTGGGAGTGATAGGTCGAAACGGCGCCGGCAAGTCAACCCTCCTACAGATCCTGTGCGGCACCCTCGCTCAAACTGCCGGAAGTATTGAAACTCAGGGTCGCGTAGCGGCACTCCTTGAACTTGGTTCTGGATTTAACCCTGAGTTTACCGGCAGAGAAAATGTCTATCTTAACGCAGCGGTGCTGGGGTTAACGAAGCAACAGATTGAAGGCCGCTTTGATGATATTGCGGCGTTTGCTGGTATCGGCGAGTTCATTGACCAGCCGGTAAAGACATACTCAAGCGGAATGTTTGTGCGACTCGCCTTCGCTGTTATTGCGCACGTCGATGCAGATATCCTTATCATCGACGAGGCCCTTGCAGTTGGTGACGCGGTCTTTACTCAGAAATGCATGCGTTTCCTTCGGCGGTTCAAAGAACGAGGCACCCTCGTGTTTGTGAGTCACGACATCAATTCGGTTATCAACCTGTGCGAGCGGGCCTTGTGGTTAGATCAGGGCACCGTCCGGATGCTCGGCAACGCAAAAGAGGTCGCAGAGGCATACTTTCAATACACCATGCAGGAGGTTACAGAAGCCCCTCAACCTGCGCCATGTTTACCGTCCCCCCGAGTAGTAGAGGCTCAAACCCCTCGTCCTCAAATAGCAACACCTGTTCAGCCTGCCCATGAAGAGCGGCCAACGATCACGTTGTTTAAAAACCTTCAAGAATCCACCGGCTGGAATACAGGGGGTGCAAAGATAACCGCTGTACGACTTCTTAAAAATACCGGGGAGGAGTCTACAGTATTTCAGGGGGGCGACGTCGTTCGCTTAGAGATTGAGGCAGCTGTTTCTCAGGAACTCACGAGCCCTATTGTTGGCTTTTTCGTTAAAGACAAGCTTGGACAAGCGCTGTTTGGGGAGAACACCTACGGATATTCTCAGGCAGTACAATCTGCTGCACCTGGGGAAACGTTAACGGGGAGTTTTCAATTCACACTTCCGCTTCTTCCCTCAGGGACGTACTCAATGACGGTGGCGATTGCAGAAGGCACTCCGACACAAAACGTTCAGCATCACTGGCTTCATGAGGGAGTCGTGTTCAATGTGGTGACATCTCGACTCTGGCTCGGGCTTGTTGGAATTCCTTATGAAAAAGTATTGTTGAGCAAATCAAGCTCCGCGAACAAACAAGCACCCACAGCACTCGGGGTTTAACGGACGGGGTACTAATCCCGCTTGTTTTTCGCGAAAAAAAGCGGGCAGCTTCTATAAGTAAGAGCACCGGCACTCGGCGCTTCCTGACATCATTTCGCGTAGCGATCGTGACCAAACATTACGCATCACACACCAGAGACAACCCTACCATTTCCGCTATCAGTCCGTGTTATGGCTAATATATTTAAGTATTTAGAGTCGCATTGACATCGTGCGCAAACACCTTCCCTCAAAAGGTTTTTCCCGATTCTTCTGCACGAATAGGTCAGCGCCCTTTCAACGAGTTGGGTAGGGGTTGGATTAACCTAGGCGGTGTTGTATCTTCTTGAGGTGTTTAGGTAACTAATTCCCGAGCCATGTGCGCAGCATCGTTCGCAAATTCGTAACAGGCCAACCCGTTCGTTATGTCGTCATCTTTTCCGAAAACGCTCAGTCACATCCTCACTAAGGGCGGCAACAGCTTCGGCTTCCTTAGATTTGCTCTCGCAGCAATGGTCATTTTCTCCCATGCCATTCCCATAGGCGGGTTTGGACGAGAGCAGATCACGGCTCGCACACATGAAACCTTCGGTTCTCTGGCAGTATCATGCTTTTTCGTTATTAGCGGATTTCTCATCACGGCCAGTTACATCTCTCAGCGTTCCCTATTTCGCTTCTCCTGGCACAGAATTTTGAGAATTCTTCCGGGGTTCTATGGATGCCTGCTGGTTACAATCTTTCTGTTCGCTCCGGCCCAATGCTTAATCGAAAACGGCACCCTTGCAGGATATTGGCCAGGGGCGTGGCAGTTCTTTAACGCCAATAAATGGCTTGAGATGAGGCAGTATCAAATCGGCGGGCTTCTAGCCCATCATCCCCATCCCAGTGCATGGGACGGATCCCTCTGGTCCCTGATCTATGAATTCAAATGCTACATTCTGGTAGCGATCCTTGGATTTTTTGGAGTACTAGCGCTCGCACGACCCGTTGTTTTACTCACATTTGTGATTACATTCGGTCTCTATATGACGGAGTCGATGTACCCCGGAGGAGCTGGAAGGATTATTCCAGTTTATGCAGATGGGTGGATGCTAAAGTTAACCGCCTACTTCCTGGCGGGAATGGTAGCGTACCTATACCGAGAACACATCTCTCTCTCTCTCCGCCTAGCCGTCGGCGCGGCGGTGGCTATTGTATATTCGCTTGCACGCTGCCCTGAGATGTATCCATTTCTCGCCGTCTTGGCCGTACCGTACTTGCTCCTTTACCTCGCCGCTGTTCTTCCGTGGTCGAATTTTGATAAGCGGGCCGATATATCCTATGGCGTTTATCTTTACGGATTCTCGGTTCAACAGTTACTCGTAACGTTCGGTCTTCACTCTCTGGGATACTGGCCGTATGCAATCCTTTCCCTTATCACCACTATTCCCTTCGCTGCAGCTAGTTACTACCTCATCGAACGCCCTATGCTGCGCCTCAAGCACTTCTCTCTCTTATCGCGTGTGCAGCGTCTCCTTCAGGTATTCTCTCCTGCGCGGGAGATGCCTTCAGTATAGAAAGGCGGCCGATGCTCTACCTATCCTCGAGCAGCTCACGCATTCTCAACGTGTGAGGGTGCTGGCACCCTATCACTATTTGCAGCAGAGCCATCCAAACCCAGCCTTTTGTTAAGTGGCTTCAACGGCTGACTGTTAACATCAAAATTTATCCAGGAAAGGAGAAATTGCACTCCCAGTATGAGCTGCAGAGTTGCCAGAACCACGGTCCCTGTGGGGGCGAATGCG
>CAIXKI010000202.1 GCA_903920005.1 uncultured delta proteobacterium | reverse complement strand
GCACGAAACGTTTGTACCCGTAGGCACCGGGGCCGGTGCCCCTCCATCGGAATTCCACGTAACGTCATTGGAGGGGCACCGGCCTCGGTGCCCGTGTCGGAACCCGCAACATCAAACACATCAAACATTCGTACCTGTAGGCACCGGGGCCGGTGCCCCTCCATCGGAATTCCACGTAACGTCATTGGAGGGGCACCGGCCTCGGTGCCCGTGTCGGAACCCGCGACATCACAGGCATGAGATATTGGTACCCATGGGTCTAGGCCCACGGATACAGATGATTCGATAGTAACGATGCGCCGAGGCGCAACAAGACGGGGAGGCGGGCCGCCGGCCCTCCCACAATTACAGCCTGAACTTCGTCGAGGTAAGCTCTGCGGACATAAGCGAATACGTACGAGCTGCAACGAGCTTGAGGTTCGGAGCTCCTACTGATGTCGGAGCACCCGTGCCGGTAGAGATACTGCGATACTGGGTGATAAGCTCTGCCATCGCCGCACGTTGAGTTGCACCGGCCTTCGGCATAAGAGTGTTGAGGGACTCCGCGATAGAAGCGGACACCTGACGAGCATCTCCTCCTCCGCCAAGACCTGCGAGCTTATCCAGAGAACCGGAGAGCGCCTGAAGGGAGCTTCCCACTTCTGGATTAACATCTACTTTCATGGCGCTGTACGAGGTACGAGCGTCGTTCAAGATCTGGTCAACGGTATGAGACTCTCCGCGGGGGGCACAACCCGTTACAAACATCAGGGCGCCAGCAGCTACAAAAAGAGAACGGAATCCAGAGAAAGCAGTCTTCATAGGTCGTTGGTAGTAATACTAAAACTTTCCGGCGCGTAAATGCCCCGGTCGACCCCGATCCTTAAACAGTAAGGGCGGGATGTCAACCTACCTAAAACGTATCAATGCCCCGAAACCGTCAACGATCATCCCGCGAAAGAGCGCTCTCAATTAAGGAACTTAGGTGCGCAAAGAGGCCGTCTGCGCCTGAAGGCACCCGGACCTCCCCGGAGGACGGCTCAATCGTCACTCCCAGCGCCTTTGCCAAGGCGAGGATCCTGTCGGCGACAGCCTGTCTACATAGAGGGGGGCGGGCAGGCATCCCTCCGTTCGGGTAGCATACCGAGAACAGCCGTTCCCACTCAAAAAGGATTCCCGGATCGCACTTACCGCGAAAACCGGCGATCTGCTCGTGCCCAACTATAGACTCAGGCTTGGCAAGCGCCGGATAGCTGCCCTTAAGGCGTTCGATGGTCTTAAAGAGCGCCGCGTATTGCGCCTCGGTATACGGAATAATATTTCCATTCAAATTGACGAGCTCTATACCGATCGATCGGTCATTAAAGCCCTCGATCAAGGTGCCATCCTGCGAATCTAACCGACTTTTTCCGGCGTGCCATGCTCGAAGAGCGGATCCGTCAAAGCACGGAACCAACTCGTGCACACTCCCATCACGATCAATCACAATATGAGCAGAGACCTCCGAGGCTGGATTCATGAAGATAGCCAAGGTCCGTTCAAGGGTCGCCGCAGTGTAATGGAGGACCACATAATCAACCCCAATGACGAGGTCGGTAAAATTGGGAGAGCGTTTCGATGTTACTATCTGCATAGGTTTATGGGATGAGTATCCCATATGCGGTTAAGCTCGGGGTAGCCCCTCTCTTAAGGGGCTGACAAAAGGCACCTCCGCCGCTAGGTTCCTCAGCAGGGTCATGAGAAAAGGTTCCGTCGGGATCGCATAATCCTTTCGGGAACGATTGGAAGGCCGGCGTGAACGGTTCACGCGAATCGCATAATGAGCGATGTAAGGGTCTGGGCGAAACGAGGCGAAGTTGCATCCAAACCACCGAAACGCACAACAGGAAATCACTCATCATCACCCTGTTAGATAAGGAGTTCATTATGGCGCTGTACGACGAGATATTCCTACTTATTACGGCATGCGTAGTCGCCATCATCTCACGACGCATGAAAGTGCCGTATACCGTAGGGCTCGTGCTCGTAGGAACGGCGTTAGCGCTCTACGGAATAGCCCCCACGCTGCACCTCTCCCACGATCTGGTATTCCAAATCCTTCTCCCCCCTCTTATTTTCGAGGCCGCGATCCATCTTAAGTGGAAGGAGCTAAAGCCAGTGGTTGGTGTAATCGCGCTCCTCGCCACCGCGGGAGTCTTCCTCGCAGCCATAGTCTCAACGGCGGTACTAACGCTACTCTCCGGTCTTCCGTGGCAAACGTGTCTCGTGATTGGAGTAGTTCTGGCAGCGACAGATCCGGTCTCAGTACTCGCGCTCCTGAAAGAATCCGCGCTCCCACCAAAGGTCTATAAACTCATCGAAGCAGAGAGCCTCTTTAACGACGGTACAGCCTCCGTCCTCTTCACCCTTATCCCCATCCTTCTCTTAGGGCAGACCTCACCAGTAGGAATCGCCTCGCTCTCCTTGCTATCGATAGGTGGCGGGATACTCGTGGGCGTCGCTGTAGGATTCGGGCTCTTATTCCTTGCCGGGCGCACAGCCGACCACCTGGTAGAGATAGCGATCACGGTGGTGGCCGCATTTGGATCGTTCCTTCTCGCCGAACACTTCCACGCATCAGGCGTACTCTCTACTCTCACCGCTGGCATGGTGATGGCTAATTTCGACTATAAGGGCTCCCTCACCGAGCGTGGACGGGAAGACGCAGCGACCTTCTGGGAGTTCGCGGGGTTCCTCGTAAACTCTCTCATCTTCCTCTTGATAGGGATCGACATCTCCCTGTGGAGCTCCGCGGGATCCTTATCCCTGTGGCTCGTAGCCTCCACTATCGGCGCCTCACTCTTAGGCCGCGCGGCCGCCGTGTATGGGGGATGCCTTCCCTTCAGACGCACCGCCAGAGCCGTCCCATTACGTGTACAAAACCTTCTTTTTTGGGGTGGCTTACGTGGCGCGCTCTCGATAGCTCTCGTACTAGGACTGCCGCCAGGAACGGAGAATCGAGAGATCATCATCTCGACCGTGTTCCAAACCGTCGCATTCTCAATCGTGATACAAGGATTGACCGTCGGCCCCCTTATCAAACGCGTCGCGTCTGAGTAAGCAGCTTACTCAAAGAGAATGGGAGCGAAAAACGCGAAGAACGCCCCCACATGAAAGAGCACGAGCGAGCCATAGAAAACTAAGGAGCTCAACTTTTGAGCTCGCTGGCACGCAGCCGCGAGAACGGGGTCCGTTGGACAAGAGGGAGCGATCACGAGACGAGCCACTCCGTTTAGAAGCAATAACGACCCAGCGACGCCGAAGACCCATCCCTTATGTTCAGAAAACCATATGAGTTGAGGAACGGTGGAGAGTATCGAAACGAGCGTAGCTCCCGCCCCAAGCGAAACCATCAACGCCGGAAGAGCACAGCAGATCATCGTACTAAACGAGAAAAAGAGAGATGCGTACCCGAGAGCTTTTTTGACCATGCTATTTTTGTCGTTTGATCTCAACGACCTCAAATCCAGCGTCCGTAATCGCCTGCGTAATCCTTTCGTCGGGCACGCTCTCACCCTGCTTCGTCGTTATCGAAACGATCTTCTTATCGAGATCGACCGCTACCTTTTCGACCTCTTTCTGCGCCGAAAAGGTCTTTTTGATCCCCTGAGCGCAAAACGAACACACCATCCCTTTTACCGAAACGGAGATCTCTTCGGCATGCGCCACAACTGGAGCCACCACCATTGCGAACACTGAGAAAGCTGCTATCAACCACTTCATAGATATCTCCTTAAAAATGAGCCGCGCCACCCACGAACGGTATCCCCTGCAAGCTCACCCCGAGCTCAAACGCCACGTTGTTGTAAAACAATCGAGCCATCGGGGTGATTCGCAAAGGATCGTGCATCTCGGTCATATAATCGAGCTGGAGCACAACCCACGTATTCAATTCGTCAAAGGACGCGTTGTAGGGCGCAAACCCTACCCTACCCCTATATTTTTCGTACTGCACTGCCGCGCCAGACTGAAGGGTCTCGGCCAATACCTGCGAATACACCCTACGAGCCTCGTAGTCCGCCTCAACCGCCGCATACCCCGCAAGAGCATCATCACGACGCGAATCATGACGGCCACCTCCCCCCAACGAGAAAGTGACGTTCGTCTGAGAATCTAATTCATTCCATCTGGCGAGAAGATAGTTGTACTGCCCTATTCCGAAGGTAGAGGAGCTGTTGAGCCCCTCTCGATAAAACCCTGAAACTCCAACCGACTGCCTATTTGAGAGGGAGTAGTTGAGTTGAAGGTCGGTCCAGTCCTTGTTGTAAGCCGGCATCACCCCATATCCGCCCTTAAAGCTGACCGGATTGGCGTAGGCCGACGAGCAGAGGAAAAGCGCCGCGACATACGCGCATATGGAATAGCTACGAGACATGGGAAGATCTTACTTGGAATACCTCGACTTTGACATCCAAAAAGATCACCCTCCGCTCGCGTCGACTCTCGCCTAAGCCAGCTTTTTGTGATTGGTTTTACATGTGCAAAGCTCGACACACTCACCACCAGTACCAGGCATATCATGCCCCCTCTGCCAAGAGAGGGCGCTCGTCGTCTTTTACGAGCAAACGGAGGCTATCCCTTGGAGGCTCTACAGCCCTGGAAGTGATTGCGCTCAGTCACTCCGCTTCTATCGGTGTTATCACTGCAACCTCATCACCAAGGATCCCGCGGTGCGGTCAACAGCCGAACAGCAACGACGGCACTACGAGAAACACAACAACGACCTCTCAGATGTGGGATACCGCGAGCACCTGATGAGAGTGATTCGACCACTACGATCTCTTCTAGGAGAGAACGCGAACGGACTCGACTACGGGTGTGGCCCGATCCTCTCCATAGGTACACTGATGAAAGCCGAAGGGATCGAATGTCACTCATTCGATCCGTTATTCTTTCCTGACGACACTCTCCTTACGGAGGATACCTACGACTTCATAACCTGCTCAGAGGTCGTCGAACACTTCAACGACCCTCACAAAGAATTCCAGAACCTCTACGAGATGCTGCGTCCCGGTGGATTTCTCGCCGTTATGACTCAACTTCCCCCTCTCTCTTTTAAGGGGTGGTGGTACCACCGCGATCCCACTCATGTAGTCTTCTACTCAGAGGAAACCTTCGACTGGATCGCCAAACATTGGAATATGCGCCCGGTTTTCTTGGCCGAAAACGTATTCATTCTAAAGAAATAGCTCCTCTATTGACGCTTCCGCAACTAACCCTC
>CAIXKI010000201.1 GCA_903920005.1 uncultured delta proteobacterium | reverse complement strand
TGACTGGTAACCTAGGTGATAGGGCTAGTACTCCGGACCTGCACCTTCGAACGTATTTCGATAATATTCCTCCTGAGCGCTTGGAGGAGATTCGACTATGGATCCTAGCAAAGGGCGTCGCGTTTCATAAGGAGGCAAGGGACTACCTGTCTCGATTTGATCGCGATATGAATCCGGAGCTTGGAAGTGGGGAGGAGCGAGCGAGTGTTGTTGTTTCGACATTTTCGCTCGCCAAAAAAGATGAAGCGCCACTACAGATAACACCCAAAAAGAGGGGAAGAAAAAAGAGCGCTACTTCGACGAAGCCAAGCTCTGACCACACAGAAAACTAGAAACGAAAATCGAGTCACGATGCGACTAGAAAGGATTTGGGACAATACGGTGATGATGATGAAAAGTAGTAAAACACGCGCCTCTCTACTGGCATTTCTGATTTCTCTCACTATCGGGATCGTCGGTTGCGGAGGTGGTACTACCGGAACGTCCTCAACCGACGAGCTGCGGGTCAAAGGCTATGCTGAAGCGGCCTCTGGAGAGAGGCTCGGTGATGTCCCAATGATAGTTCGATCCGGTGTTGGCGATCAGGAGCTCCTTGCATCGCAGACCGATCCGAAAGGTGATTTCGATATGTCTTTGCCAGGAGAGGAGGACTCTATCGTCATAGAGGTGGGCGGTAAGGATTCTCCGGAGGTCCGCCGGAATTTTAGTGGCTCAAGCGTTATGTCCACAGTCCTGGCCGTTGATACTGCTGGAGCTCCATCTGCCTCAGAGACCTTTGAAGTTCAGATAGACGCCGCGAGTCTATGCGACTCCTTGATCTCAAAGGGTAACACGCTCTACATAATTCAAGAGCCGGTTGGACAGTCATGCTCCATCTCGCTGGCGACATATTCCGACCAGGAGAGTCTTACTCCGTTGCGGGGAGAGTTCATCGCGCGATGCGACGGTCAGCCGCAAACCTTCGCGACGTCGCTTGCGAATCAAGCAGGAGAGATTCGTCTAGACGTACCGTGGTCACGGGTGACAGCCTGCGAATCTATAGAGATAGTGGTGTTTCCAAGCGCGCAGCGCTCACGAACGGTATCGATCTCCGTTGAGTAGGGCCGGCGAGGCCGGTGCCCACAGGTACACATGTTTCGATGCGTTTGATCTCGCGGGTCACAACAAGCCGGCGAGGCCGCCGGCCCTCCACGAACGATCGTCGACATTTCGTTGGAGGGGTGGCGGCCCTCCAGGTACGCACGTCACATCTCAGTTTAAAAAGTGAACTTCACTCCACCTAATGCCGTTCGTGGCGCTCCTGGTCGAGCTCCTGCTGGTCGCCACGCGACGATATACTCGTTGTCGAGGATGTTCGTCACGTCAACGTATAGGCGTAGGCCCTTGCCGAGATCGGGACTCTCCACGTGGGCATCGAGAACGAAGTAGGAGTCCGTCGATGGTGCCTTAGTGATGTCAGCGTTTGGAGCTGGCTGCGTGAGCATCGACTCCACATAGTACGATCTAAGCAAGAACTTACCGTAGTCGTCGTGCTCCACTCCCGCTCCGACCGCGAATTGATTCGGAGCGATGTAGGGAATCTGATCGCCTGACTGCACGTTGCCGTAGTAGTCGCTCTTGAACGTGGAGCGGAACTCCGCGTCGGTAAAGGTGTAGCTTCCATAGACAGGGAGCTTGAACTCTGTTTTCACCTCCTCAAGGACGTTGTACTGCACACTCGACTCAACGCCGTAGGTGAAGGCCTTTCCTAGGTTGAACTGATCGCCCGTGCCGGTCCCGCCACTGGAGAGGCTGTCGACTCCGAGAAGATTGTCGTAGTCGTTAAAGAATACGGTGACCTGAGATACGAGAGACTTTCGTCTGATGTTTGTTCCGATCTCGTACGCGATGCTCTCCTCTTCTTGAACATCTTTGTTCAGAGTTGGGCCAGGAGGCGAGAACCCTTTATGGATTCCGGCGAAGGTCGCGAGGTTATCGTTGATGGTGTACTCAAGCCCAGCGCCTGGGATCCAAACATTGAGGTCAGTATTGTTGCTTACGGCATCAACACCTGTTCGGTTCGGATCTTTCTTACCGTAATCCTTGAGATCCAGGCCGATGCTCTCATATCGGAGGCCGGGGACAAATCGCCACGAGCCTTTCGAGATAGTGTCCTGAAGGTACAAAGCCGTTGCGTTCGCGGACGCGACGCGGTTCGTCTGGCTGAGAGGGGCTCCCGCGCTCGTTTCAACCATCGTGCCGTTGATCATCTGGTACTTGTCGTCCTGCTGTTTTCTGTCCTCTTGGTCTTGATGGTAGCGACCGCCAAACTCCATGCGGTGATCAAACACCGAGTCGTTTGTATTTGTGACCATGACTGACTGCACGCCACCAGCATAATAGTCACGCCCTGCGTCGCGCATTGAGAGAGCGTCAGTTGGGCTCGTTGTTCCTGTCAGCCAGTTGAAGGCGTCTTGGTTCGTCGTTGGATTTTCAAGCACTGACGAAAGCGATTGGCCGTTTACGCTGTCGAGTTTGTTCCATCTTCGGTCGACCGTTTGGTAGTATCCAGTGGTCGTGACATCAACTGAGTCAGATGGCTCGATGTAGTGCTGAAGTTGATACTGCTCTTGGGTTATATTCACCTGGTCGTTCTGTGAGGCGGCGTATCGACGGTATGGATTACGGTCGAAGTCCTCTTTCGTAAGACCGAGGTAGGTTTCATTGGCGTCTTGTGTGTAGCGACCTACCTTCAGTTGGAGTTGTTGATAGATCTCGGCGTCGCGATCTGTGTTAACGCGGAATTTGCCGAGGTAGTCTTGAAGATCGAATCCGGTGTCCTCGCCGTTATCGAGTTCTTTGAATCCATCAGTGCGCGTTTGATACGTTTCAAGCATGTACGCAACGTTCTTGAAGGACTCTCCAACATAGAGGTGAGCGCGCTGCGTGTTGTAGCTCCCCGCTGCCGCATCAAGGTATACCTTGAACTCTTTCGGGATCTCTGTGGAGATGAGGTTAAGCGATCCGCCCGTTGTTCGCGGTCCGTACTTAATCTGGCCCGCGCCTTTGGTAACTTCCATGGCGGACATTCGTCCAAATGTGGGAAAGTAGTAGGCCGCAGGCGCCGCGTATGGGGCAGGAGCCGCCAGGATTCCATCCTCCATGAGCGTTATCGATCCGCTTCGCTCAGAGGGGGAGCCGCGCATTCCGATATTAGGTCTAAGACCAAAGGCGTCCTCTTCTACGATGTTTATTCCGGGAATCTGACGAAGGGCTCGGGTGATATCGCCCACGCCGGTCTTTGCTTCCTCCATGGCCTCTCCGTCAAGCACAGCGGCTGCGCCGGGAACAGAGCTGACGTTGCCCGAGTTTCCGACCACCGTGATGCGGTCGAGGATCTTGTCGCCCTTGGACGGCTCGGTAGTCGAGGAGCCCGTGGTGACCTCTTGCGCGTTAACCAAAAGAGGGGCGCCCCCTATGGCTAATGGAACGATGAATAGGGGGATTTTCTTGAAAAGCTTCATATTATCATGTTGTTAGCGTGTTTATATGCCGCATGAGCATAGCGCTACCGCAGCGAGCGTAAGGAATAGCCTTGGAGTGTTGGGCATGTCAAGCGCTCGAATTGCAAGTAAATCAAAAAGTATGATACTAGTACACGTACGTAATTCATATAGTGGGGATGACCGTCTTGTCCAAGTTAGCGCTTATTACATCAGGAGACTTTGTGGCGCCGCAGCTCTCACTTGTGCCGCCGGTACCAGTGCCTTCTGCTCCAGATCCGCTCAAGAAAGCGCTCCTTTGGTCGGTCACGGGTCATTTGCTGATAGTCCTCGGATTCCTTTTTGGTCCGGGACTCTTTGAATCGACTCCTACCGCGGCTCCATTGGAGTTCGATGTGTCGTATGTTGAGCTGTCAGCCCTAGAGACGATGCTTCCTAAGAAGCAGGGGCCTGAGACCGAGGCGCATCTGTCAGTTGCTCCGCCTCCACCTGTTGTTGAAGAGAAGCCGGTTTCGTTGAGCCCGAAGAAGAGCAAGCCGCAGGTTAAGAAGGAGTCTCCGCAACCTAAGACGGCTGCTCAGCCGCAGCAAAATACGGCGCCCGCGTCTGACGCTTCAGCGGCACCCTCTGCTACGACAGTCGCGGGTGTGGCCAATGGGGTCGATACCGTGGAGAAGGCCCGAGTTAGCTACCATGACATGGTGGCGACGCTGCTTGCGCGAGCCAAGAGATATCCAGAGAGAGCGGTTCGAAACCATATAACGGGCAGCGGGACTCTCAGGGTAAAGATTGCGGCTGAAGGGAGTGTTGTCAGTGTTGAAGTTGTTGATTCTACGGAGTCACCAATCCTTGATGAAGAGCTCCATCGCATGGTTGAGCGTGCATCGCCCTTTCCAGCGTTCCCGCAAGGTATGACTACCACGCACGTGGCTCTACTTGTCCCGGTTTCATTTCGTTTGGATAATTGAGAGGTCGTTACACGCTTAGGCGTTTAGCGAGGTTTTCTAGTTCCCTAAGCGCGTCCCGTCGTTCTTTGTCGAGTCCGTACTTCGCGAGCTTTCTGGTCGTAAGTGATTTCCCAGCTTCCGTCTCGTCGGCGCTTATATCTAGGCATCGCTCTAGGAACGAGAATGAATGCTTGCCCTTGCGTAATGCCTCTGCCAATTCTACTGAACTGAGCTCGATATCGACCGTGGTGAGAGACGTGGCAAGAGGAGTGAGGGGACGACCCGCTTTGAGAATTACATCCACTTGGGCGACGGCCCTCACATAAGAGCCGTTGTGCTCGATATGACCTTCAATTTCGAAGCGACGTTTCTCTACTGAGCCGGCCGAGGCTCGCTCCAGAAGTTCTCTGTATTCTTTACGAGAGAGGGGGATGCCGTATTCTCGGCGGCAGATATCCTCTTTCTTTCCCTTAAATTCGATGAGGTAAGAACGCTCCCCCGAATGAGTTTTTGTTTGCCTAACTCGAGCTACTCTAAATTCGTGACTATTCTCCACATGCTCATGCAGGGAGTATTCAAGTCGAAGTTTTTTTACCTCATCTCTAGAGAAGTAGTGCTGCTCAAGAACATCGAAACTCTTGTCTTTTATGAGGGATTCGAGCGTTTGAGCGGGTACGAAGAATTTCAGTTCTATCTCTGTGCTTTGGGAGATGGCGATCGAATGGCTCGTTTTGCCAAATGATGCTTGAGAGAGATCGGGAGGGCCAGAAGAGTCTCGGTGTTCGTTCCGTGAGTTGCGATTAAAATCCCGAGCCATACTATATCGATTGGCGGAACGTTCCGGTTAGACGTGGTGGTCCCTGTATACCCGATTGCGCAACGTATGTACCGAACCTCTTGATGAGAATTTGATTTGGAGGAGAGCGTACTGGTTGGAGGTAACGTGGTTATCTTTTAATCATAAACTCGTTGAACTGAGGTTTCGGGACCGAGGTCCACCGGGCTTCAACAGAGCTCACTTTGGCGAGAGCTGGGCCCGTTTTAAGGAATGTGAGGAGGCTTTGGAGGGGTCCCTCAGGCCCCTCCAATGTGATCTCGACGGCTCCCTCAGGAAGGTTCTTAACCCATCCATTAAGCTTAAGGAGCTTGGCCTGACTGTAGGTCCAGTTACGGTATCCTACCCCTTGAACACGACCTCTAACGGTCACATGAACGTGATGAACCATGGAACTACCGGTTAACAAGATACTACCCTTCTAGAATACCGCATCCTCGCACGGGAACTCACCAAGAAATATGATGGTGTAGGGAGTTCGAGGGGTTGGGTCCGCTTGAGGGGGGGGCTGCCCCGCCGGCCGCAGGTACGAATGTTTCGACGAGAATAATGTCGCGGGTCGCGACAAGCCGGCGAGGCCGCCGGCCCTCCAGATACGCATGTCGCGCGAGAATCCGTTACTATCGAATATTCAAGATCTTGTGGTACTGCACGCTCAAGCTCCACTGGTCAGGATTCTCTTTGATGAGCTTCATGCACCACTCAAGATCGGAAAGGGATACCGTACCGTCACTCTGAAAACCAGGCGAGATAAGGTAGTGGGTTGCCTTGATCGTTGGAGTTGGAATCGCCATTCCGTGCCGTCTCACGTATTTCACCTCGTCCGCGGTATGTTGGCGTATCGTATGCTCGGCGCTTTTAGGAGATACGCATATCCAGTCTATGGAGGCTGGAAGGGGGATCGTCCCATTTGTCTCCACCGCTAACTTCCATCCGGCTGCTTGTGCCGCGGTCGCGAATGCGTCATCGAGTTGAAGTCCTGGCTCGCCACCTGTTAAGAGCATCCACCCTTTCTTGGGATTTAATGTCTCCGCCGCTTGGAGTATCTCGGCTAGAGACATCTCCCTGCCACTCATGAACTCAGTGTCACAGTCGAAGCCTGCATTGGAGAGCGAGCACCGTAAATTACAATCGGAGAACCGTACGAATACCATCGGAGTTCCCGCGTTCTTTCCCTCTCCCTGGAGGGAATAGAATATCTCGTTCACGACATAGGTTCCGGATGTTCGCTCACGGAGGGCTTTTTCTTGGGGGATAGTGGTTTGCACGGGACTCTTCCTTTCTGCACAGGGTAACAGTTTCAGTCAGTTATTCAAATCGTGTGGGTACGTAGTGTTTACACGTATGGCCATTGGTATGCGACACGGTCGCAATCTAGCGTAATAACCGGAATAGATTAGTTGAGTATGGTGCCAACTCTCTCGCGATACCGCGCTCCCAGGCACTGTTCGAGGTCGGTTTTATGAAGCGATTTGCCCTATGTGCTCTCATTATTAGTGCTATTGGATGTGTACAGCCTGAAGACCAGGATCAGAAGAATCTCTGTACCGCGGTTTCCGGGAAGGTGTATGGGGGGGAATCGTGCGACCAGAACACTCGGAGTCCAGTGGTTGCGATCGTTCCTTTTGCTAATGATGGTTCAAAGTCCGTTCCTCTGAGTTTGTGCTCCGGCGCTCTCATTTCATCCGATGCGGTGCTAACAGCCGCGCATTGTGTCGTAAATCCGCCGCTTGCCGCGGAGCAAAAGGGGATGACTTTCGCCGGTTACGTAGTATTTGTTGGTGGACCGAAGGGCGAAAAGATTCAGGTGAAGTCTGTCGCGGTACATCCGGGCTATAATGGAGTCGTTGGTAATCCGAATGACCTCGGTATCCTCTTTCTCAATCAGGCGCCAAGCCCCTCTGTAAAGCCATTGTCTATTGTCCTCTCGGAGTCCGCCGATAAGGGCACGAAGTTCAGTTCGTATGGTTATGGTGTGAATGAAGAGGGGACGATTGGTGAGCTTAAAGCGGTTCAGTTCAAGGTATCCGCTCTCCAGGGGCTGCGCTTTCTCGTCAAGGGTGACGGAAAGGAGAGTCTTTGTCCTGGGGATTCCGGAGGGCCATCGCTCGTGAAATCGAACTCCGGCGTGATGGGAATCGCCGCTGTCACCAGCTTTGGCGAAGCCAACGGATGTTCATCAAGCGCCGCTCAGGCGTGGGGGTTGGCGAGTGTTCAGACTGGCTCGAACGCGGACTTTATTACGACTACTGTCCCAAAGGTATCCGTTCGGTAGGGGACGATTCCTGCATCGATATGCCATTGAATCCTTGGAGGGTCACCTTTCTTGGTATCGACGGCTATAAATGCAACCTGGATTCAATATACGGCACCTCTATCCCCTAGGAACCTATATCGCGGATTTGCACGTATGACCGTTGATGCCGCCTTGCCCCCATT
>CAIXKI010000200.1 GCA_903920005.1 uncultured delta proteobacterium | reverse complement strand
GGCCGCAGGTACACATGCAACATGGAATGAATTTGAAGGGGCACCGGCCTCGCCTCGCCGGCCGCGGATCTCGGTGCAATAGTTTGCGAGATTCGGCATGGTTACGCGGTATAGAGGCTCCAAAGGTTGAATCACCTCGGAAAGGGGGGGTATAACCAGCATATGTCAAAGTCTCGGGGCCCCTACCTTCCTACTGTTCTTGCCACGTTCCTTCTCGTTGGGATCGCGCAATATTTCATCTTTATGGTAGTGCCCAATGAGCAGATCATGGGCGCGGTCCAGAGAGTGTTTTACTTCCATGTTGCGTCCGCTCTCGCGTGTTACGGGGCGTTTGGGGTTGTGTTTGTCGCGAGTCTTCTATTTCTTACGAACCGAAATAAGAAGGCCGACCTACTATGCGTCGCTGCCGGCGAAGTAGGATTTGTGCTTTGCACGATAGTCCTCATCACGGGCATGATCTGGGGACACAGCGCCTGGAATACATGGTTTCGGTGGGAGGAGCCTCGACTGGTCACCTTCCTTGTTTTGTGGCTCATCTTCCTGTCGTTTACGATCCTTCGAAACTTTGGGGACCCTTCAAAGACCGCCGTGCACGGTTCTATTTTAGGGGTTCTTGGAGCGGCTTCTGTCCCGCTTGTCTATCTCTCGATTAAGTTGTTGCCCTCGAGCGCTCGACTTCATCCCGAGGTCATCGAACATGGAGGTCTCCGTGATCCTTCGTATTGGCAGGCCTTTATTATTTCTGTGGTTGGCATGCTGTCCCTGTGCGTCGTTCTTGTATGGTTGCGATACCGTGTGGGGCGCGCGGAGGACGTGTTGCGAAATCGATTAGCTCAAGGAGAATAGTTATGACGCCTGATACCTTTCCATCACTCTTTTGGTCGTATACGGCGGTCTGGGCTGTTTTCGCGATCTACATCGCGACGCTCGGAATGAGGATCGCTCGAGTTGAAAAACAACTTGGTCAACAACAGGGCTCTTCTTGCGAACGGACTACCTGTGGCGATTGAGGTAAAAAACGCGGAGTTTATCTTTGGCGCGCCGTCACTTACCGCGATTCGGCGTCAACCGCTTCCTGAGATAGCGATCATCGGCCGCTCGAATGTTGGAAAATCGACCTTCCTGAACCGGATGTGTAAGCGAAAGATTGCGCGCGTGAGCGGTAATCCTGGCTCGACAAGGGAGCTTAATTTTTACCTCGTGGAAGGGCAGCGATCGGAGACCGAGACCTTTGGGATAGCTCTCGTTGATATGCCAGGCTTCGGATTTGCCAAACTGTCAAAGGTGGAGCGCGATCAGATCTCTCGCCTGGCAGTCTCCTACCTCAGGCAGCGTCAGCAGATTCGAGCCGTCATACTTTTGAATGATTGTCGCCGAACCCCAGGCGAAGATGAATTGGCTGTTCAGGCGCTCTGCGCGCAAGAGGGAATTCACTGCCTCATCGTTGCAACGAAGCTAGATTCAGAAAAACGCAGCCAGCATGAACGTCTTCTTAAAGCTGTCGCGCAGGGATACAACCTTGAGCGGGGCGATATTCTAGCGACTGGCGAGGGTGTGCCAACGGATCCTATCTGGCAGAGGATTTTGACGTTGGTTGAGAGGTAACTGAAAAGTGCCGGGGAGACAGTAGATGTTCACAGGTATAGTTCAGGAAAAGGCTCACGTCGTATCTATCAAAACGACGGCGGATATCGTTGTGCTTCGTCTCGCGTTTCCAAAGGGCTTTGTCGCCGGAATCCTTCAGGGAGCCAGTGTCTCTGTGCATGGATGCTGTCTAACGGTTACCGGTATCTTTGACGACGAATTAACCTTCGACCTCGTGCCGGAAACGATGAGTCGAACCGCGTTTAAAAATTTGCAAGAAGGGGCTCTAGTGAACGTGGAGCGGTCGCTTAAATTTGGAGATGAGGTCGGAGGGCACATCCTCTCTGGGCATGTCGACACGGTGGCGGCTATCACTGATATTCAAAGATTCGAGCACAGTCGGGTGGTAACCTTTGAAGTTCCTGTCGCGTCTATCAAGTATATCTTCGAAAAAGGGTATATCGCGATCAATGGAGCTAGTCTCACGGTTACTCACGTTCATAGAAATACTGGGAGTTTTAAAGTATCTCTCATACCAGAGACGCTAGCTAAGACCACCTTCGGTGATTCTGGGGTTGGAGATCTCGTAAATATAGAGATAGACCGAACTATCCAAGCGATAGTCGAGACGGTCGAAATGGTCCTTGCCCAGAGAGAGGGTTCGCACTAGAAAATAGTGCGCTATCCGTTCCGGCGCCCTAAGCTGCGATCCAATCTCTATGGCGATACGAGTAGCGTACATCAACTTCTGGTCCGACGACCGAAATGAGCGATGGCTCAGTCATTTTATCGCGCGCAATGTTGGAGAGGTTGAGCACGTCGACCCCTCTGAAGAGCCCGATATTTTAATCTCTTCGGTTTTTGGTCCCCTTGAGACGGCTCGAAATACGAGAGCGAAGTTTAAGTTGTTCTACTACGGCGAAAGTCTGAATCGATTTCCGGACTATAGCGACCTTTCCGCTCTTAAGGACGTCTTTGACTTGCTCGTTGGGTTCAAGCCCACCGACGTGAGAGAGAAGCAGGTGCGATTCCCGCTTTGGTTACTCTTCTATCCGTTCTACACCTTCTCAGAAAAGACGAATGTTCTAACCCATATCGATCTACAGCGCCGGATCAATAAAGCTAAGCCAAAAGAGTTTCTCGGCTCATGTGTCGCGACGCACGACATGTATGGACAACGAACAATTCTGTATGAAGCTACCAAACCATATGGTGAGTTTAAGTGCCCGTCTGGCTTTATGCGGAATGCTCCGCCAATTGGTCCTACGCTTGAGGACAAGATCTCATTTGTCGCTAAAGGAATATTCAATATCTGCGCGGAGAATTCGCCTTTTGAGGGATACTGCACCGAAAAGATATTTCACGCGCTTGAGGCTGGAGCGGTGCCAATTTACTGGAGTCAGGACGTGCCTGAACCGGAGCTTCTTGAGCCTGATGCCTACTGTTACGTGAACGTCGACGATCGCGCTGATGTTGCCGCAAAGATTCAATACTGCATGGAGAATAAGAACCGATACCTCGCGGCGCAAATCTTCACACCGCAGGCGAAGCATATTGTGAGTAATTACTACCAGACGTTTGCGACTGAGATTAAAAAAGGACTGGGTATTCTGCGACCGCCGAGTGTGGGTGGCGTCTCATATGCCTCGCGACAATTCGCCGGCAGACGAGAGGTGATAGAGCACGAGGCATTTAAGAGTTCTTATTTTCAATCCTTCACATGTTTCACGGAGGGGGATGTTGATGAGGCGTTTAAGGCGCGTCACGCGCAGGTGTGGGCGCAGGCACCAGGGGGTGGATATTGGATTTGGAAACCGCACATAATTCGTAAACAGCTTGAGATGATGAGCGAGCAAGACGTCTTGGTTTACGTTGATTCCGGGTGTTCTTTCTGTGTCACCGACGAGGCCCGTGAACGATTCGATGCATATCTTCGGATGGTGCGAAATCATTGGAGTGGGCTTCTGCGATTTCAACTACATCACCCCGAAGAAAAGTTTACCAATCGCTCTATGGTCAACTACGCTCGGCAAAAATTCGGACGAGACATGGGTCCGTATACGCGAACCGGGCAGTTGGTTGGGGGAGTCTTCCTTGTTCGCAAGACAAGCTTTTCCCTTCAGTTCTTCGATGCGCTTCTAGATATCCTCGAGGAGGATTCCCGGCTTCTGACCGACGCCTATACGCAGGAGGGTGAACTCCATCGTCACGATCAATCCCTTTCAAGCCTCGTATACAAGGCGATGGGAGGATCTCTGATAATCCCTGACGAGACATACTTTGACGAGGGATTTGGTTCAGATACCGCGCGGCGCTTCCCGATCTGGGCAACCAGATCGGGAAGCTAACATCACGGTTCGTGACACGTTATGGTTGGTCGTGAATCGGAATTGGTCGATTGTCACTATCTACCGCCACCATAACAACTTCAGCGGAGGTCACTTTTAACGTATGGAGGAAGTCGATCCCTCGAGTCGCCTCTACGTCAACCTGAATTGATATTGAGGTTCGACCAATGGAGATGGTTGAACAGTAAAAGCTTACAGAGTCTCCTACGAAGACCGGAGCAATAAACTGAACCTCGCGCATAACTTTTGTGACGTATTTTTTCGGCGCTACAGAGCGAGCATGCTGCCCTGCCGCTAAGTCGATTAAGCTCAAGAGGTGTCCTCCGAAGATGCTACCGAGAGCGTTGGTGTCTCGTGGCATCATGATTGAGCGAATGGCCGGGTTTCGGGTGTTTGTCATGGGGGTCCGTGAAAAATGATCTATTGTATGTTCCTACGTTGTAGCCGAGAAAGCCATGCCCGAAAATAGGGGCCCTTTTTGAGATCCGAAACTCGACAGGCTTTTTTTAGGGGCTCTCGTCTTGCGGCGATCGCCAGCCTCATGGGATCGTACGAGCATGGAAAGAACAGATGCTACGTCCTGGGTAACCTCACTTGAGCTTTCTCCCCATCCAGAAGGGGGATTTTATAAGGAGGTGTATCGTTCCTCTGAGAGTATCGCTAAGGCCGCTCTTCCGGAGCGATTCAGCGGCGACCGGAGCTACTGCACAAGTATCTACTATCTGCTGAGCGCAGGAGATTTCTCCGCTTTTCACCGAATTCGTTCGGACGAGATCTGGCACTTCTACGCGGGAGGTCCTCTGGATCTTCATATCCTTCACAACGGCGCGCATACTCATGTTGTCATAGGTCGCGATGTTAGAGCGGGGCAGCATCTTCAGTATGTCGTGCCTGCAGGAGCATGGTTCGCGTCGACCCCAAGAGTGGGCTCGGAGTATGCGCTCTTGGGATGTACCGTCAGCCCGGGCTTCGATTTCGCTGATTTTGAAATGGCGCGGCGCGAGGATCTTATCTCTCACTATCCAAGTGCTGCTACGGTTGTGACCGCTCTCACTCGAAACTAGTGTCAGTCACTGAGGTATCCCCACAAATTACCCGATAAATCTCAGTGACTGACACGAGTTTCCGATACGAGTTCCCCTAAGCCGAGTCATATCAACTCGATTGTGCTCACGATACCGTTTCCTCCAAGAGCAGGGATTTTTTGGGGGAAGCGATTATGACAGATACATCGGCACAACAATCATTCGGCAGTGAGTCGCAGGAGCAACAGGCCGGGCGCGGCTTTGAAGCTGGGCAGCAGCCTCCGCCACATGCAACGGCGCTTCAAGACTATATGAACTCTGCAGTAGAACAGACGGGGAAGATCCTTAAAACGATGGGGCAGAGGGTTCGATCGTTTGCGGACTCTGTGAGAGAGGAGCCCGGCACCAAGCACCGTGTTCGCGCAACTGCTGAGCGAGTAGCCCGTAAGCTGGAATCAAGTGCCGACTATCTTGCTGCTGGCGATGTCGAGGCGGTTCGTCGAGAAGCTTTAAATGTTGTGCAACGGTATCCCCTACGAACAGTGGGCGTGTGCTTGGCTATTGGCTGGGTAGTCGGTGCGGCGACTCGGCGAAGAGGAGTGTAAGCTATGTTAGAGGATATGCGTCGTGAGCTTGAGTCTACCGTGACTCCTCTCTTGCGCGGGATATTGGATGACACTCAGAAGCTCTTTCGGCAGGAGTTGGCACTGGCGAAGGTTGAAGTAAGAGAGGACGCGTTGCGAGCAAGGGACGCTGTTGTTGGTCTATCCTTGGGCGCTCTTTCGGGGGCGCTCTCTTTCATATTTACCTGTTTTTCAGTTGTCTATCTCCTTATTACGTATAGCCCAGACCTACCGTTGTGGGGCGCCTTCGCGATTATGGCCGCGGTGCTCGCGGTTGTAAGTTGGTTCTTTACTATTCGAGGCGCTCGAAAAGCTCGGCAGATTCGGGGATATCCACAAGAAACAATGGGCTCGTTACAACAAGGCTTTCAATGGATGCAGAGACGGGCATAGGGGTAGATTCGGCCGCATCCATTAGAGAGCAGATTGATCAGACTCGTCATGCCCTCGGACAGAAGATTGAGTCTCTTGAGGGGGAGGTACGGGGAGTGGTCGGGGATATTTCACAAACGGTTTCGGAGAAGGTCGCGACTATTCGTCGTGCCGTCGATATATCCGAGCGAGTACGAGCGTATCCGAAAGCTGCCTGCTTCGCGGCGGTCGCTGTTGGAGTCTTAGTGGGTCGTCGACCCCGCCACAAAAGTTTTCAAAATGAAGAGCAATTTGCCGCGAATTCTCCGATTGCGGGCCAGGTTCGAGGTCAGTTGGTGCGGGCCTCTCTTCCGGTGGTCATCGGATTAGTCCAGGGTGTTGGTCGACAGGTCCTCACTGAATGGCTCTCGCGGCGAGCGCCACCCAAGGGTGAAAATATCCGTTAGAATCTATTCGAGGGCTTGCGGCAGGTAAAAATGTCGCGGGTTCGTACGAATCGCATAGCTATTCCGGTAGCCATTGGAGGGCCGGCGCCTCGCCGGCCGCAGGTACGAATGTTTGGTTGTGTCTGATGTTGAGGGTCGTGACAAGCCGGCGGGGCCGCCGGCCCTCCAGGAACGATCGTCGCGGGTTCGCGCGAATTCCGTAATTATCACGGGCGCGATTGGAGGGCCGGCGGCCTCGCCGGCCGCAGGTACAAATGTTTCGATGTGATTGATGTCGAGCGTCGCGGCAAGCCGGCGGGGCCGCCGGCCCTCCAGGCCGCAGGCGCCCCACAGAGGGCACTCTCGCTCTATCGCTCTTGGAGATTCTGGACATTTTAGGAATTAAATCCCAAAAGAGTCCGATTCTATCTATTTCCTGGATAAACTTTCCTCGCGCTTTTCATAACTTCGTGGAATAATATGCCTTTTTTAGGGATACTGCCCAGCGAGCATGATGACGCGGCAATTTCAGCAGACGGCCTATGTTAGTGTACCTTGCAAAAAAGATTTTCGGGACGAGAAACGATCGAATCCTTAAAGGGTTACGTCCCGTTGTTACGCGTATCAATGAGCTTGAGGCGACCTACGTCGCGATGTCGGACGAGGAGCTTCGCTCTCAGACAGCTCTCTTTAAAGAGCGCCTTGCGCAGGGCCAGACCCTCGACGACCTCTTACCTGAAGCGTTTGCGGTTGTACGCGAAGCTGGTCGCCGAGTCGTTGGCATGCGCCACTTCGACGTTCAGCTGATCGGTGGGGCAATCCTTCACCACAAGATGATCGCTGAGATGCGAACTGGAGAAGGAAAGACGCTTGTAGCCACCCTTCCTTCCTACCTGAACGCGTTGACTGGAAAAGGCGTCCATGTCGTAACGGTGAACGATTATCTTGCGCGACGTGACGCTGAATGGATGGGAAGAATCCATACGTTTCTCGGCCTGACCGTTGGTTGTGTCTATCACGGCATGAACGAAGAGCAGAAGCGGGACGCCTATGCCGCTGATATTACGTACGGCCAGAATAATGAGTTTGGCTTCGACTACTTGCGAGATAATATGAAGTTCTCCGCCGGCGAGATGGTTCAGCGCGGACACTACTTCGCTATCGTTGACGAGGTGGACTCTATCTTGATCGATGAGGCTAGGACGCCTCTCATTATCTCGGGTCCCGCTGAGGAGTCGACAGACAAGTACCTTAAGATAAACACTATCGTTCCGCATCTTCAAAAAGGGCAGGACTACGACATCGACCTCAAAACCAAGCAGCCATCCCTTACCGATGAGGGCGTAAAGAGAGCCGAGTCCCTTCTCGGCGTGGATAACCTTTTCGATCCGACGAATATCGAACTTCTTCATCACGTGAATCAGGCCCTTCGGGCGCACACGTCGTACGAGAGAGACGTCGACTATGTTGTGCAGGGTGGGCAGGTTGTTATCGTTGATGAGTTCACCGGCCGCCTCATGCCAGGTCGCCGATGGTCGAACGGATTACACCAAGCCATCGAGGCGAAGGAAGGCGTTCCGGTCGCCCGCGAGAATCAAACGCTCGCGTCTATTACGTTCCAGAACTACTTTCGCATGTACAACAAGCTTGGTGGAATGACCGGTACCGCTGATACTGAGGCGGCCGAGTTTAAACAGATCTATGGCCTTGAAGTGGCGCTTGTTCCGACAAACCGCTCGATGCTGCGCAAGGATAATGTCGATCTTGTTTACCGGACCCGGCGCGAAAAGTATGACGCGGTAATCCGAGACATTGAAGAGATTCACAAGAAGGGTCAGCCAACGCTTGTGGGAACGATCAGCATCGATCAGAGTGAGTACCTCTCTCGTCTGTTAAAGGAGAAGGGGATTCCTCATAACGTCCTCAACGCCAAGCAGCATGAGCGTGAGGCTGAAATTATCGCCCAGGCCGGCCGATTTGGAGCCGTCACTATCTCCACTAACATGGCGGGACGAGGAACTGATATTCTTTTGGGCGGAAACGCGGAGTTTTTGGCCGCCGCAGAAGCAAACACGAAGGATCCAGCCGATCCAGCGTTTCTCGCGGCGCTTGAGCGATGTCGAGTCGCGTGCTCAGAGGAGCACGCTCGAGTTGTTGGGGCCGGTGGTCTTTACGTGATCGGCACAGAGCGGCACGAATCTCGTCGCATCGATAATCAGCTGAGAGGTCGTGCTGGTCGACAGGGAGATCCGGGCGAGTCTCGTTTCTTCATATCTCTCGAAGATGATCTCATGGTTCGCTTCCAAGGCGAGAGACTTCAGCAGCTCATGGCTCGCATGGGCTGGGAGGAGGGAATGGCTCTCGATAACTCTCTTATGAGCAGGACTATTGAGTCCGCTCAGAAACGTGTCGAGGCGATGCATTTCGAGAGTCGTAAGCACGTCACCGAATATGATGATGTGATGAATAAGCAGCGGCAGGTGATTTACAACCTGCGCGCTCGAATTCTCCGCAATGAAAAGATTCGGGAAGAGGCATTCGAGATTATCGACGACCTGTTTGAGTCGGCCGTTACTTCAGTGTGCGATGAGGCGGTGAAGCCGATCGAATGGGATCTCACCAAACTAGTGGAGAGGTTCAAGTTTCTCACGGGACGAGAATTCTCGTTTTCGGAGGATCTGCTGCTAGAACATCAGGGCATCTTTGACGCATTGCGAGGGAGAGCTCGAGAGCTTTACGTCGCACATGCTGATGAGCAGAGCGCCAAGCTCGTGGGATTAAACGAGATCGGCGTGTCTCCGCAGCTCAATCGTGGCGCGATCGGTAACGGCGCCCCAGTTGGATTCGAGTTGATTGAACAGGATTCTATGTTAGAGGCGGTCGATTTCTTCTGGAGGCATCACCTCCAGGAGATGGATCATCTTCGAGAGGGTATCTATCTTCGAGGATTCGCTCAGAAAAATCCGCTCTACGAATACCAGAAAGAGGGATTCGTCCTTTTTCAACAGATGCTTGAGGAGATGAAGGAGAGTGTGCTTCGGCGACTCTTTTATCATGCGGTGCCTTCAGTGCAGGAGGTTGTCGCGCACATTCAGGAAGAACGACGCCAACATGCTGAGCTGGAAAAGCAGATGCAACTTGGGCACGGCGAAACTATCGAAGAGGAGGTCGCGCACCTCACCGAATCTGGCGACGACCAAACGAAGGTCGCTGGGGATGAGCGTGAGCGCCTTGAGGCACAGCGAAAGGCTCGACGAAAAGCCTCAAAACGATGACGCTCCGGCCCTTCGCGCTGTACATACATGTGCCGTTTTGCGCGCAGAAGTGTCCTTACTGTGATTTTAATACCTACGCCGTCGCGCGTGTGCCCGACGAGGAGTATGCAAACGCTCTGATAGCGGAGCTTGAATACTGGGGTCGCGACCCTCGGTTCTGTGGCCGGTCGCTCTCAACGATATTTTTTGGTGGAGGTACCCCTTCGCTGCTGAGTAGATCGTCTCTCTCGAGGATAATCGGCGCCGCAAAGAGGGTGTTCGGTCTTAATCGCGCCGCAGAGGTAACGCTCGAAGCCAATCCCTCAACACCTACTCGTTCTATGTATGAAGGGTTCCTTCAAGCCGGAATTACGCGTATCAGTTTCGGAGTTCAGTCGTTTGACGCAGAGCGATTGCGGCTTCTTGGTCGGGACCATTCACCGCTCGACGCGGAGACAGCGGTTCGATATTCCGTTGATGCCGGTCTTACAAACGTCAGCGTGGATCTCATTTTCGGAGTTTCGGGGCAGACCCTTAACGATGTCGAGCGAGACATTGACGCGGCGTGCGCGCTCCCGATTACGCATCTTTCAACGTATGCTTTAACGATAGAGCCGGGCACGCCCTTTTTTCAACGACAGGAGCGAGGACTCCTCGTCATGCCGCGTGATGAAGCGGTCGCCGAGATGCTTTCGATGATCCCTCAACGCGTTTCGACGTTCGGATTCGAGCGATATGAGATCAGTAATTACAGCAAGCCTGGCATGCACAGTCGACACAACGAGGCGTACTGGGTGGGCACCGATTATCTAGGTATAGGCGCGGGGGCGCATAGCTACGTAGCGAGCTATCAAGGGGAGCAACTTGTTGGCGCGGAGCGATGGAGCACCTTGGCACAACCCGCTGCCTACATGAAAGGTGCCAAGGAGGATAAAGCGGTCTCTTGGAGAGAGCCCCTAACGGTTGACGCCCTTACGTTTGAGTTCTTTTACCTCGGACTGCGGCGAATGGTCGGCGTATCGTTAGACGAGTTTTCTCGACGCTTCGGAGGGGATTGTCTCAGTCGCTATGAGCAGGTTCTTAACGATCTCTCGATCGAAGGTTTTGTCGTCCGAGATAACGGTCAAATTACCTTAACGCCCCAAGGTATCGCTCTAGCCGACTCAGTATACGAGCGATTCCTCTGATCCTCTCATAAACGAAACTGTTCGAGCCTCTGCCCACGTAGAGGCGAGCGAGTACGAGTTGAGGAAGCCCACGTGTCCTCCGTAGTCTGACGTTTCTAGTTGGAACATCGGAAGAGTTTCGGCGATGCCGTGTGGAATGCATGTCGCGGAGAGGAAGGGGTCATCGAGCGCGGTTATCGCCAGAGTCGGAATGGTAATACCCGTGAGATACTTGAGAGAACTTGAGTCGTCCCAGTAGTGGTCTACCGATGAGAAGCCATGAAAAGGAGCCGTGAATCTTTCATCGAACTCCTTGAATGTTGTAATGGATGAGAGTCCCTTGATGGAGAAGAGCTCGGGATAGCGCATAGCCTTTTGCTTTATACGCGCTCTGAGCGGTTTAAGAAGATACTCCATGTATATTCGGTTCCGGGGCAGTGCAAGCTGCTCTGCGGAGCCTCGCAGGTCCATAGGTACCGAGATCGCGACCGCTTTGCGAACGCGGTCTGGCACGCACGCTCCATTCTCCCCTAGGTATTTTAATGTAATGTTTCCACCAACACTGAATCCTACGAGAGCTATCTCGTCGTGGTTGAAGGAGAGAGCATGCTCAAGTATCGCCCCGAGATCTTCGCTCTTACCGCTGTGATACCATGTTGGTAGCCGATTTGGTGTGCCTCCACAACCGCGCATATTCCATGTGAGGACGTCCCATCCCTCGTGTCTCAGCGCCCGGACCATCCCGATGACGTATGAGCTAGACATCGAGCCCTCAAGGCCGTGGGAGATTATCGCGAGCCGAGCGTGCAGCCGGGGCGTAAGAGCGATTTCAAGAGCATCGCCGTCCGGCAATTCAATCCAAGAGCGGTTCATGGGAGGAGGGCGTTGTTTGCGTAAGAGCGCTGGAACGATCGTTTGAAGGTGCGGAGAGCGCAGGAGTCTCGGTGGTTTAAATGTCGAGGAGTGAATCGGCATACGGTAGCCGACAGTCTACTCATTTACTTCCCCTGTGGAAATAAACGAGTACGGGGCGCCGTAGGCAGCCCCGTACGATTACTTACATTCCGTCGCGAAACGAGGGAGCTTCGCCAGTTCGGCAAGGCCCTGCTTCTCAAGGCTCAATGCTTTCTTGATCAACGGATCCTTGCGGTTCGTTGAACTATTCTTGCGGAAGTACGCCCGCGACACCACACGTTTTACGGTGTTTCGAGCAGTGGCGTATAATCCCTTGAGGGACTCAATTGTTGGGCCTCGATCTACCGTGGAGCAGAATTGAGGAGCTTCCGGGCAGTTCTTAATAACCGCCGGGAACTGAAGGGTTAAGGACTGCGCGGTTTGTACATATCCAGCCGCTGCTTCCCGAGCCCGTTCCGCGTCCACCGCGTCTTCCGGCGCGATAGATTCCAAAAGTTGAGCCGCCTTCCGAGTGGTATCCGCAAGCTGTTGAGCTATATCGTTTAGGTTGCCCGTTATCGTTCCGGTAGGTGTGTCGATACACTCTCCGCTACACACCGGCGTGTTGCTTCCGCCTGAGACTGACTTGCCGTTCAGTGTCCACGTCGTAGAGCTTGTACTGGAGTCGAGCACCACATCGAATGCCGCGGGCACGGTGCCTGAAAGGAATTCGGTCGGTTGTCCGATATCAGCCTTGCCGGGAGTGAAGTTATTCAGAGCGCCGACCGGATAGTAAACGGAGAATCCGTTAGGGTTGCTCCATCCGGCCTTGACTCTAAGTTTTCCAGCCTTGAATCCTTTGCAGCTAAATAGTGGTGTGACATCGGCGCACTTTGGACTCGTTGTCGAAGCGGTTGTGGTTGCACGACCTACTCCCGAACCTTGAACTGTCCATGTTATCGAGCTCCCCGTGAAGCTTGCCGAAGCGCAGCCTCGACACGTCCCTGATTTGAAAGCCGTTGGCGATCGTATCGCCGAAGCCCCTGTATCGAACGAGGAGTCAAAACCGCCGACGATATCTTTAGTTGTGGGATTAACGTAGCTAAAGTACGCGGTGCGCGAGCCGTCCGCGTTTTCGAGGATGCACTCGGTAGCAATCGCGATTATCGACGATGTACCAGACTCGTCATTATCTTGGGCGTTCGTGCAGCCTGGATCGTTAAGATCGATCAGGTTATTGCGGTCATTGTCGAGACCGTCTTGGCACTGCGACTTAGGCGTCGATTCATCGTTTTTCTGTTTATTTCCGCCGCAGCTAAAGTCCGCGGTATCGATCGCGCCGTCAGAGTCATTGTCGAGACCATCCTGGCACTGTGCCTTAGGGGTGGACTCATCATTCTTCTGTCTGTCTCCACCGCAGCTAAAATCAGCAAGATCGGTAGCACCGTCGCCATCGTTGTCTACTCCGTCCTGACATTGCGTTTTTGGATTTGCCTCGTCGTTTTTCTGTTTGTTCCCAACGCAGCTGAAATCAGCAAGGTCGGTGGCGCTATCTCCGTCGTTATCAACGCCATCTTCGCATTGAGCTCTCGGAGAGGATTCACTATTCTTTTGCTGGTTGCCCCCGCAGCTGAAGTCGTTTGTATCGATCGCGCCGTCGCCGTCGTTGTCGATTCCATCTTGGCACTGCGCTTTTGGAGTAGCCTCGTCGTTCTTCTGTTTATTTCCACCGCAACTAAAGTCAGCGAGATCTACCGCGCCGTCCCCGTCATTATCCGCGCCGTCTTGGCATTGCGCGGTGGGGGACGCTTCGTTGTTGTTCGACGCGTTTCCTCCACAACTGAAATCGGCAAGATCGACGGCGCCGTCCCCGTCATTGTCGACACCGTCTGCGCACTGGACAGGAATACAGAAGCAGTTGAGTGAGTTAATATGGGGAGGGTTTCCGTGAGCCTTGGCGTTTACGCAGATTCGTTGCGTACCCACGAGATAGCAGAAGGTATTGTTGCCGGGGGAGTAAAATGTCGCCGAAGCAACGTTCGCATGTCTTACGAAATTAGTACTCGACGCGCCGAGAGCGCCACGACACACCTCTTGGGCCTCCGGCGCAGCGGCCTTCACGCCTATCGAATCGTTGAATCCTGTCCCGAAGGCGAAGCTGATGTTGTTTCGTCCGGATACCGTCGCGCTGGACTTCGTACATTGGGCGACGGCGCTTGTTGTTGTGATGGCGGCGATGGCAACCGTGGATGCAATCGTCAGGCACAGGAGGTGGATGTTCCGTGTGGATACAAACTTTCGTCTATTGTGAGTCATGGCAACCCCTATCCCTGCTCGTTGACGAGCTCTTAACGCCTTGTATGGGAGTCGTCCTCGCTACGAGATACCTTTAGGGGAGGTGGCGGAAATCTGTACCAGGCGACCTAAATAGTTACGTGTGGGGGCTAGACAATTGAAATAGCTAATATTTTTAGTAGCTTGTATACAATCGACTGCTCGCGAGACGTTGTTTTGAAACGATCGGCGACTTGTCGCTTCGTTTGATGCGGCTTTACTTCGCAACCAACGCCCCTTCCACATAACTCCTCTGACTGAGAAGCTGGCGCCCGCCCATTGTTATCCGAGCTAGGGAAAGGGGATGGCGCCACTTCTGATCCTTCGGTACAAAACTCTAGTTTATACAGTGTCTTATTTACAAAGACGTTTCGCGTGCTATCACTTGGCTTTTTCGAACTCATAGTCTGGCTCCTTGTCCTGGAGCTGCTCGCATTCTCCGTACTGCCTTTCCTGGCGTGGATGGCTCCTAACGCCCCTGACAGAGGCTACTCGCTCTCAAAGGTTACGGGGCTCTTCGTCTTTGCCGCCACCTGTTGGGTGCTCTCTGTGTGTGGCCTCTCGATGGAAGGTGGGCTCCTTATCAAGGCTGTTTTTGTTTTAATCCTTATCAGCGGCGCGTGGGGGTATCGTTCTGGCCTTTTGTCGGTGAGCGAGCTTCGCGCGCTTCTCTCTCGCTACGGTCGATCAGTTGAGGGGATCTTCATAGGGCTATCGCTTTTTTATCTCGTTATTCGATTCCTAAACCCGGAGATCTTCTGGGGTGAAAAACCGATGGACCTAACCTTCCTCGGGTTTTTCGTTCGTAATCATCAACTGCCTCCGCAAGATCCATGGGCGGCGGGAAGTCCGATGAGTTACTACTACGTAGGTATCTACTATGTGGCCGCGCTCTTAAAGCTCACCGGAATCTCGGTTAGTATCGGTTATAATCTCGCCATCGCGACTCTGGCTGGGTTTATCGGCGCGTCGCTGTATGGCCTGTTTCTACTCATCACGAAGCGGGTTTGGTTCGCGACGTCCGCTGCGGCGCTTCTCGTACTTGCGAGTGATCCAGAGCTTCTCAGGTTGATAATCTTTGAGGGGAAGCCCATTACCTTCGACACCTACTGGGCTTCAACTCGAGTGTTCACGCCGCCGTGTTTCTTTGAGTATACGTCATGGTCTTTGCTCTTCGCGGACCTGCATGCGCATGTGATCGCTATTCCGTTTACTGTCACTGTCACTGCCCTCGCGGCGCTGGTGTTTGTTGGAAGTAACGACAGGTTTACTGGGCACGGCATCGCGTTGCGATGTTTGCTTGGAGTGATGCTCGGAAGCCTCTTCGGAATTAATACGTGGGATTTCATATCATTCGGAGGCGTTGTTGGGCTCCTAGTAGTCCTCGCTTCCGTTAAGCCGTTCTGGGAGCCGCCGAGGAACCAGGATGGATCGGTCAATAGTAGCGAGGTGGTGCTGGTGACTCTCTTCACAAGGGCTGTCGCTCTTGTGTGGGATCTTATCTTCGTAGGAGCTAGCGCAGGAGTCATCGCCTGGCTCTATCAGCGCGGAGTCAATCTGAAGCAAGCCGCCGGCTGGGGTTGGGTCGTCGACCCTGAGTTTAATTCTTTCCATATGTATGTGCGGGTTCTGGGCTACTGGATGCTTGGCACGACGGCTGGCTTACTCTTTCTAGGCGCGAAAAAAATTAAGCTGCTCAAAATAGAAAGCGCCCTTGGTCTTATCGGCGCTCTTTGTGTCATGGCGGTAGTATTGGCCGCGCCTCTAATGAGCGTCGCTCGCGGTATCGGAAATCAGCCGTGGGCGATGATCGCGTACTGTACCCTTATAGTTGGCGCGGCGTACTTCGTACTCTGGTCTCTTGGGGAGTCAGTTGAGCGAAAGTTTGCGGCTGTCGCGGTTGCGGTTCCGGCCTACCTTGTAATTATTACAGAGCTCTTCTACCTCATAGATCGCATGAACACCCTCTTTAAAGGATGGATGGCCGTGTGGATGTTGAGTGGTATCTCGACGATGCTGATACTCTTTTTTGTAGGAAGCGCCATCTCCAGATCCCAGTCAAAAAGGCTTAAGCAGGCCTTCAAAGTTTTTGTCGCTTTGTTTGTTGCGCTTCACTTGGTGGGGACCGCGTGTAACGTTTTCGCGACAGTCATTCTGAAGCGAGTGCCGATTCGTCATTATACTCTCAACGGTACCGCGTTCCTTCCAGACCTTCCGCAGACGAAAGAGGACGCCCAGATAGTCGCTTGGCTTAATGAGAATGTGAAGGGAATGGCAACCGTTCTTGAGGCTCATGGCGATCCTTATCGGGAGTTCACTCGCATATCGATGTACACGGGGCTGCCCACGATACTGGGATGGGAGCACCATACACGACAGCGCGGGTTGTCTGCGGAATTTCTTACGGAGAGAAAAAAAGCTATTCGAGCCATCTACTCCAGTGATGATCTGGCCCTGACGAAAGAGCTTCTCGTGAAATACAACATCGATTTTATTGTGATCGGTAATATTGAGCGAGCTAACAATCGACCATTTCAGAGCGAGAAGTTTGATGAACACCCCGAATTGTTTACCAAGGTGGTGACGTTCGGCGGAACCTCTCTCTATGTCACCTATTTTTCTAGATACAATAAAAACTATAAGAGTGAACGACCGTCATGATATTCCTTCTCCTGATCGCTTTCCTGGCATTCATTGGAGTCTACGTAGCGGCTCCGCTCTTTGAATTCGTTTTTGCCACACTGCTTCTCGTCCCCACGGTGAGATTTTTGATTGGCTATGGCCTTCTTAAGTTGGGGTATACGATACCAAACGGTATTCAGTCCGTCGGCATATACGCTCTCTGCCTCGCCTTTGTCGTTGGATTTGCCTTTAAGATTTTTGGCAAACGTCAGAATAAGATCGAGAAGAGCGAGTTCTATCCAGTTGTGTTCTTCGGAGTGGTCTTCTCACTCGCTTTCGGACTCTGCATGCTCTGGCCAGATTTCGTGGATCTCGGTGAGCGGCTGCGAGACTACGCCATCCTTTCATCCTCTATTCACTCGCCGGTTCAGCCCCTTGAGCCGTGGATGGACGGTATTAAGCTCAACTATTACGTATACTGGTATCGATTCGGAAACCTTTTGAGTAATGTTCTCGGCATCGAGGTTTGGCAGGCGTATCACGTGGCGGTCTCCTTTGCGATATCGTTCTACGCCGCCGTTGTTTTTCAGCTTGTTCGAGTGGTTGTTCGGGGTTCGCCGTCTCTCGCTTTTTTTTCCGGAATTCTTATCCCTTTCGGAAGTAACGTCGCAGGCGTGTTGAGTTGGAAGCGTGCCGAAAAGGGTATGGGATGGGAGGCCGACAATGGGTGGTGGGGACCTTCCCGAGTTCTTCAAGGCGCTATCGATGAGTTCCCTGCATGGTCTTTCGTGCTTGGAGACGCTCATCCGCACTTCCTTAATCTCGGAGCGTTTCCCTTCTTCATCCTTATTCTCTATCGCATTCTTTCAAGTCGAATGGAGCTTCAAGCCCGGCTTGTTCAGGGGGCGATGTTCGTTATCGCCGCAACTCTGTTCCTCATGGCGAGCAACGCGTGGGAGGTGCCGATGTGGATGGGCACGGTCGCGGCCGTTGGCGTGTTCGCTGGATATCTTCTTTCAACCTCTGGGATATCGATTGCCCTTCCAGGATTCCAGGGGAAGGGATTTTTTGAGATCGTCAGAGCTGTTGTCGCGGTTATTGTTCTCCTTGCGTCCCTGGTTGCGGCGGTTCAGTCATACGCGGCTTCGAACTTGGTTGGCGTAGGAATCCTTTTGGTGGTTGGTATTGGATTCTCGGTTTGGTCCTTTCCGTTTAAGACTAATATCTTCCCTTCCATCGGGCAGGTATTGAAAAAGCGACCCCCACCACTTCACTGGGTGGCTTTTTGGTCGCTCCTGTTCGTGGCATTAAAACTATCAAGTCAGCACATCGTGCCAGAGGGAATGAAGATCGACATGGTCCGGTCCCCGATCCCGGTAACGACCACGGCGGAGCTCTTCGTTCATTGGGGTATTCAACTTTTTTTCATCACGCTCGGTTCCATCCTGCTCCTTAGATTCTCTTTTCAGTCGGTGGTGATGGTTGCTTTCCTGGGCCTAGCGGTTCTCTACGACAAAGCGGCTCTGTATCTCTACACAATTCTCGGTCTCCAGGTTGTTCGCATGGTTGTCGACAAGACGGAGGGTGACAAGAACAGATGGGCCGATGTCTTTGAGAGCGCTATCCTTGTAGCGGGTCTGGTTTTAATTCTTACCCCAGAGATCGTCTTCGTAAATGACTCGTATGGACCGGAGATCGAGCGGATGAATACGATCTTCAAATTGTATACTACCGCATGGGGTCTTCTCGGCCTTGGAGCGGTGAGCGTCATGCATCGCGCGTTCGCTAAGTTCTCGCCGCAGCTTCTTTCCGTTGGCCCATTCTTTCCCGCAATGGTGGGTGGTGTTATCTGTGTCGGCTTGGTGTTTGCTTCGTCCCGATTCTACCTTCATACGGCTCCGATGCGCAAAAACGGAGCCGAGAATCAGCCGGGGGCTATGCAGGAGGGACTAGGTTCCGCCAATCGATGGCATCCCGGAGCTGCCGAAATCATTCGTGCGCTGCGAGTTCTTCCGCGCGGCCGAGTGCTCGAGGCGCAGGGACGTCCCTACAGCTACACTTGTTTTGTCTCTACTCTCTCCGCGCAGCCGTCGTATCTCGGTTGGGCAAATCACATCAATCTCCTGACAAAGGAGTACATGGAGGTTTCGCGCCGTCAGAAGGTAACGGACGAAATGTATCGGGAAGTTAGTTGCGAGAAGCGCAAAGAGATGGCGATTCGGGAGAAGATTAGCTACGTCGTCGTAGGAACCCTGGAGCGGAAGAACTATTCGGGAGTTGAGAATCTCGACTTCTCTTGCTTCATCCCCGCAGCCCGGGCGGAGCAGTACGCGCTTTATCAGGTTCCGCAGATGTCGATGTAGGAAATCCATTGCCAGACGCCTACATCGCTTGTGGTGGCGATTTAAAATAGTCGTATTATCAAGGACCTATCTACGCTTGTCGCTCCTGCGATACCCTTTGTTGTCTTCCCGCGAGGCTTCGGGTAGTCAAAACCTCTATGCCTCGTGCAGTAGTATCGCCAGAAAACAACAATTTGTCCTTTCGGTCTTTCAACGATTCCAGAACGCACATAGCGGCCCGGCACTTTGATATCGTTACGATGTCTCATTCATCGGCTCGGGTAGAACTCATCGCGATCCCTAAAGGTCGCAACTGCGAGACGGCAGCCGTCGTGTTTAAGGACGTGCATTTGAAGGAGGCTCAGGTGCTTACTGAGATTTTTCAAACCGCAGCGCCGGTCGAGGGGGCCG
Source organism: uncultured delta proteobacterium (assembly GCA_903920005.1). Lineage (GTDB taxonomy): Bacteria > Bdellovibrionota_C > UBA2361 > UBA2361 > OMII01 > OMII01. The sequence goes on along the minus strand of CAIXKI010000200.1, from coordinate 12,501 downwards.
TGCGGGATCCCGTGCCTTCAATGACCCTCATGATTGAAGCTCTGGCCGTTGCCGAGTTTTACAAGGTCTCTCATGCCACTCTTACAGGAGGGAAGGGATACGAGATGCTGTCCACGTTCTTTGATGCCCAGGTAGACGACCGAACGGTTGCTGAGATACGTGAAATGTGTCGGACGCATAGCCTCGGAGGAGGGATCTATTTCATCTCTTTTCCGAACCAGTGTCTGATGGCTAAGACATTTTTACGACCCCAAGAATTTTTCGAATCTCCCCGCTTTCGAGGAGAGGTTTTTTCGCTGGACGAATATAAGTCTTGGTATCGGTCTGTTCATGAGCACGGAGAGTTCTCTTACTATTTTGATTGGGCAGGGTTTAACCTTCCGAGTTGTGTGTTGAAGCCGTTTCTCGAAGGTTCCTTTGGGGCCCTGTCTACTTGTGAGGAGGCGTTGTTTGCACCTCTCAGAGCCGTCCGGGGGCCCTTTTATGTCATTGCTACCTCGGTTGCGGAGGGCTACTCAACTCTTCGGCATGAGATCGCGCACGCGCTCTACTTCACGAATGAAAATTATCGGAACGCGGCTGATGCCATAGTTGCCTCCATAGATCGCGCCCCCTTGGAGAGGTTTCTTAAGCGCTTGGGGTATCATTCGGCGCGGTGGGCTGATGAGATGCATGCATATTTAGGAGATCCGCTGGCAGAGATCGAAGGATTTGACATTAAAACCAAGGGATACGAGAAGGCTCATCGCGCACTCCTTCGCTTGTACGCTAAGTATGCGCCTCCTGAACCGGCACTCCATCGCTTAATGAGCTTTTCAGACCCCGACGCCGCGATATCGTAACCTATTGTTTTGAATGCGCGGAGATATTTAATTCTTAAAGCGTGTCGTATCCTTCGCCATCAACAACGTTGTGTAGGTGAAGCCCGACGTGTTCCACGGATAGTGGTTGATAGAGTAGCGGAGGAACTTCTTCAGCGTGATCTGCCTGAAGTCAGGCACCCACCAACCGCGAAGATTCATCTTCCGCTCGGTGTATCCCTCAGGGATCTCTCCCGGATCTCGCTTGTCCTTCCAATCGATAAAGAGGTAGGTGAATTTCGAGGTCTCCTCAGGCTTCTTCTGGAACTTATATTCGTCTTTGAGGTGCCTGAAGTACCACGCAAGTGGCCATGTCGCCTCACCGGTTACGAACACGAGGGGCTTGTACCCGTTGCGTTGATTCAACGTGTCATCGATGATCTGTTTGGCCATCTCGGCGACATCGTACGTTGAGTGAACCTGACTAAGGTATTCGGTCTCTTTCCCACCGTAGAGGTAGTTCGTCTGAATGGCAGCCCGGATGCTGAAGAGAGCGGCGAGCGCCACTACCCAGCGACCGATGTTGCATCTTCCGAGGTAGTTGCCCCACTGGTCGAGAACCGCGATAGAGGCCATCAGAATACCGAAGCCTATGATAACGATATCCTCATTTGTTTTGGGGTCTGCTGGCTTTCGCTCAAGGATAAAGATGAACCCAAGAGTCATAAAGACTATCCCCACCCAGAGGAATACATTTCTTACCGAATAGTTCTTGAAATCCGTCGGATACTTCTTGAAGTAATCCTGGAAAAAGAGCGTAAGGTACGGTAACGCAAAGATCACAGGGTACATAGAGAGCCACGGAACTTTCTCTCCGAGGTAGCTGTAGACGAAGAACATCGCTGTAAAAAAGTATCCTGCCGCGGCGAGTACCGACTCTCGTTTGAGGAGGTGGTGAATCGTCACGAGTGGCGCGTGGAAGAGCAGTACAAAGAGCCCGATGATATCGAGGTTGTCTTTAAGCTTAAACGGCTTCCACACAGGGTTTTCAAGTATCTGGGCCTCGTCAGTATAGAAGCACGCAAGCACGATGCTTGTCAGAACGACCATAGCGAAGTACCGAATCTCAGATGTTGTGCGGCGGTAGAAGAGTACGAGGTGTGTGATGAAGGCGATAAAGATAGGGAACTCGTACCAACCCATGACGTATATATGGAAGTTGAATGGACCCTTAATACGCTCCATGGCGTGATGCTTAGACCAGTAGTCGTAACCCTTGAAAAGGCCGTCGGTAAGACCCTGTGGATATCGGAATCCTGCGCCGTAAAACCAAGAATAAACGAGTACGCAAACGACGAGCGCCCACGCGGTCTCCCACGCATACGTGCCGATGTATTTTAGGATGCGACCAGCGAGAGTGTCTCTCTCCTTGAGGACGATGAGCTTAAAGCCCGCTTCGAAAACGAGGTAGCCGAGGAGGACAGCGATTGACACGATCGCGCTCTCTTTGGTGCACCATTGAATCGTAATGCCGAAGAGCACAAAGAATGCTCGCCAGGATTTATGACTGACCGTAAATCCGTACAGTGTGAATAGCATCCCGGAGACTACCCAGTAATCCTCACGTAAGAACCGTGACCAATACACCAGGGTGGGCGAGAAGGCGATTGCCGCGGTAAGAACGAGAGCCGCCGATTGTGTAAAGAACTTTCTGTACAGAAGCGGTACAAGCATGAACAGAGAGCCCATGAGGCACACCGGAGTTCGAGCTGCCCAGAGGGAGTCGCCAAACATCGCGTAGATGAATCGCATAGAGTTGTAGAGCATCGGCCCGTGAAGCATAGGGTCGTACTTATAGTAGTTGTTCTCGGGGAAGTCGTAGAAATATCGCCCGTACATGCCGTGGAGCGATTCGTCGTGATGATATGGCCGCATGTCGAGCAAGAGCCATCGTAACAAGAGCCCTACGGCGATAATGACGCCGTATACGCACCATTGATATGGAGTGAAGTAGGAGGTCACTGGTGACGATCCCGATGAGCGGGCAAGTGCCCCGGTATCTTCGTGTGCTGATTCTCTCTTGCTCATATCCGACTCCAAAAATTGTTGTTGTGTCTACAACAACTCGTACAACCTATACCGTTCTCCACCCGCGAGTATCGCTTTACGCCGCCGCGTCCTTGGCGGAAGGTGTTTCTGCCAGGGCCTGTATAATATCGCGCGCTATGCGACGACCGTACCGAACTGCGTAGTTAGTGCCGCGGTCCTCGGGGTATATCTGTGCCATCGTACCAAGCCAGAGGGACTCAATTGGAGTCTTCGTATCTGGGATGAGCTGTGAATATCGCTCAGTGATGACGGGTTGGCTGAAGTGAGCCTTCCATACGTGGTAGGAGTTGACCCACGAGCGATCAAACTCGGGGAAGATTCGTTTGATGAACGGTTCGCAGTAGGCGTAGTAGTCATCGTTGTTCAGCGAGAAGAGGGGCTCGGTCGTAGGGAGATATTTGGAGAGGTATACGATATGCTCTCCGTTGTAGTTCTCTTTCGGATCAAGGTTTGTGTGTTCGATTATTCCAACGAATGGAAAACTAGGATCCGCTACGTTGAGCCAATATGTACTTGAGAGAGATCTGTTGAGCCGAAGAACAAGGCAGCTATTTCCAAGAAATCGGATCTGACCACACTTCCGCGCATAATCCGCCGGAAGGGCAGGAGTCATCTCAACGAAGTGAGGAAGGGGAACGGTCGCGAACACGACATCCGCGGCGAATCGCCCAGCGGTGGTATCAACACCAACCGCACGGCCATTTTCGACAACGATCTGCTTTACTCCAGTTGAGGTTTTAATCGTTACACCCTCGCGCTGAAGGGCGGCGCGGATTCCATCCGTAAGGGCTCCGAATCCCCCTCCGAAGTATACGAGGCTCTCGCCGCCCTTTGAGTTGCGACTCGATCCGCGAAGCTTAAGCTTGTTCCAGATCCACACGGCAGAAACGTTTGCTGCCTCAACACCGAATTTTCCGAGCATGAGTGGACGCCAGATGACTTCGAACGCTTTTTTTCCCCCGTATTTAATAAGCCAATCCTGAGCGGAGATCGTCTCAAGGGGCTTCCAATCGTTCACTCGTCGAGCGAGGAGTGCCATAAAGCCCGTTCGAATTCTGTCGATGAGGGGGATCGGATAGAACTTGAGAAGGTCAAACGGACTCGCGAGTCGAAAGATCGAATTAGTGTAGTAGAGTCCTGTATTTGAGGCGACGTATCGCTTCATGTGTCCCAGACCAAGTTCGTCAATCAGGTTAAGTATATCAACGTCATTGGTGAACCAGTGGTGATAGAATTTTTCGACCCGCGTTCCTGGAGAGAGCTCGAATGTTCCCGCAAGCCCGCCGATGTCTGAGTCCTGCTCAAAGATCGTTACATCACAACCTGCTCGACAGAGATCCAGCGCAGCGGATAGCCCAGTGAATCCGCCACCTACAATCGCAACTTTTGTTTTAGTCATAAGAAAACCTACGCTTTTGCCTGTCGGGTCTGTACGGACGCATCCAGCGGCTCGCCCTGTACTTGGTCAACAAGATAGAGGGGGCGTTGTTGGCCCTGTTCGAAGATGCGACCTATATACTCTCCAAGAATTCCAAGCACTGAGAGTTGAACACCCCCGAGTAAGAGTATCGCCGCCATGATCGAGGTGTATCCCGGAAAGCTGATACCGCAAATCTTGAGCACGACCACCACGCCGATATAGAGGAACGCGAACATCGAGGTCGCGAATCCAAGGTAGGAGGCGATTCGAAGAGGGGCGTACGTGAAAGAGGTTATCGCGTCGATAGCGAGAAAGAGTGATTTGCGGAAAGGGTATTTCGTTACGCCCGCGAACCGCTCTGGACGGTCATACTGAATTGCTTTTTGGTGATAGCCGATCCACGAAACCATTCCGCGAACGAAGCGGTGGCGTTCGCGAAGCGATTGGAGCGCGTCAACCGCGCGACGATCCATCAATCGGAAATCTCCCGTGTCACGAGGCACTCTGAGACCCGCGACCTTTTCAAAGATTCGGTAGAAGGCAAACGCAAAAAACTTTTTCGATACCGACTCGCCGGCGCGTTTTCTCCGCTGTCCGTAAACGACATCATAGCCGTCGTTCCATGCTTCGATCATTTCGGGGATGAGCTCGGGGGGATCTTGAAGATCGGCATCAAGGATCGCCACAACCTCTCCACGGGTTTGGTCGAGTCCGCAGGTGATAGCGGTCTGGTGCCCAAAGTTGCGAGCCAGACGAACTGCTTTAACAAAGGTGTCTTCTTGAGAGTATTGGCAGATAAGAGGCCACGTGTTGTCGCGACTGCCATCATCGATGAGCACCACCTCGACTGGGAAGGAGTACTGCGCAACAAGATCTTTAAGTCGGCGCCTAAGCTCCGGGAGTACTTCCTCTTCATTGTAGCAGGGGATTACTATAGAAAGGCTGCGCGGCGCCCGGTTTCTAGGGGTGCGAATTGAGCATGGGTTAGGAGCGGTACTCACATCAATCCTTGAAAAAACCTGACCAGTCCCTAAATATCATGGGATTTCAGGTGCTTCAATTGGTTATAAAGCCCCTAAATACCCTGGAAACTAAGCTCTCCGTTGCTCGCTTTTTCCGGTGTGGTTCTGGCCAGGGCGCGCTTCCTGCACGCCCATTACTACATTCAGAAGAGGGACTTACAACGATCCGATCTCTCCTCCTACTTACTAGCTGATGCAGGCTTGGTCGTTACCGATGCGGCCCTGGATCTTTCGCTAGGAATAGGGGAACATTGCCGAGGCTAACACCCGGAGAATACAGATGAGTTTGAATATAACAGCGTGTCGAAAATGCGGGGTCTCTGTAACTGAATCGATGCGGTTTTGCTCCCAGTGCGGGACGAAACTAGCCGGAATAAATCGCTCTTTTCTCCTCACCATGGGAGTAGCAGCGGGTGCACTTTTCTCCGGCGTCTATGGCCTCCAACGATACCTTCAACCGCCTCAGCAGCTAGCTCTCGCCTCCCAGCACTCCGAAGCGCCCGCGCAGGCGGATGTTCATGACCCTCAAGTCGATGCATTGCGCTTGGAAGTGGAGAAGGATCCTCAAAACATGGAGAAACTCAAAATGTTTGCGGGCATATTGGGTGATAAGCTGCGCAATAATCCTCAGGCTCCTCCTGCCCTTGTTTTTGAGGCGATCGATGTGTTGGGGAAGATCCTGGTTATCTCGCCAAACGATCCAGGCGCGTTGGTCATGATGGCGGACGTCTCATTTGATCAGCGTGCTTTTACGAAGGCCCAGGATTTCTACGAGCGGTATTTAAAGCTTGAGCCAGGTAACCTCGGCGCGCGAGCCCGTTACGCAAGCACCCTTACGTTCCTCGGTCAGTATGATAAGTCGGTCAAGGAGCTCAATGCTGTTCTGAAAACCGACCCGAAGAACTTCCCGGCTATGGCCTACCTTTCGATTACGTATGCTCAGAGTGGGGACCTTGTTAAGGCTAAGGAGTTCGGTTCAACGGCTCTTAACCTTGCTCCCTCTGATGAGGCTAAGGCGAGATTCTCCGCGTTTATGAACACGTTGGAAGGTGGTGCGGGGGGTGCGCAGAGCAGCTCTCCAGCGCGAGGAAATATTCCGGTGAAATCCGCGGAAACCATGGGAGCCCCGTCCGGCGTTGTAGGGTTTATATCCACCATTCGAGCGAATCCGGTTGCGGGCCCTAAGTTCGTTCGCTATGACGAGAAGAGTTCGGGCGTTTTACGCCTGTTTTTCCGGGAATTCCCGATGGGACAGATGCCTCCGTTCGCGAAGGAGAAGTTCTTTGGATCCTTGCGTCAGGCTGCTAAGGCTTCCAAGATTGATGGAATTCGTTCGATCGTTTTTATCGACGATGCTACAGAGAACGAGATGGAAGTGATCTCTCTTCCATAGTTCTCGGAAGTTACATGAGGGGTGTATGGCGATTCGGGGCTCTCTACGTTATGTCGTGGCACTATTTGCTTCAGTGGTAATTGGTTCTTTTGCGATGAATGGCGCGATGGCTCTAAACTCTCTCTATGCTCTCTCGGCCACCACAATCGATGGGGGCGTAAAGAACCTCTCTGAGTTTAAGGGTAAGGTTTCTATAGTTGTGAACGTCGCGTCTCACTGCGGATTCACTCGACAGTACGAGGGGCTTCAAAAGATCTACGATACGTATAAAGACAAAGGGCTCGTTGTTCTTGGGTTTCCTAGTAATGACTTTGGGCAGCAGGAGCCTGGATCTGACGAAGAGATAAAGAAGTTTTGTACGGGGCGATTCGGCGTCACGTTTCCTATGTTCTCAAAGGTGACCGTGCTCGGTCCGAACAAGAGCCCCGTGTACTCCCTGCTCACCAAGAGCACCGGTGGAGCAGAGGTGGGATGGAACTTTGAGAAGTTCCTGGTCGGCCGCGATGGACTAGTCATCGAACGGTTCGAGTCGAACGTCGCCCCTGCCTCACCTGCCTTCATTGGCGCTGTCGAAAAGGCCCTTGGTCAGTAACTCCATAGCCTTGAGTCCTCCTCTCGAAGTTTGGGTTTTAGCTGTTAAAATGGCGTTGCTAAGCATTATTTAATGGTGAAATAATCTATTTTGGATATAAATAAGGCTAATTTTACATTTTTTAGGACCTAGCTATGGAGCCCCTATTGCGAAATTTCCTCGAGATTCCTTACGACGAGCTTGAACAGCTCAACCTCGAAGCGAAGGAGAAGGTTATTAAAAGGACCCCGGAAGGGGAGTTGCGAGAGCACTACCTCAAATATCTCCATGAGGAGAAGCGTATCAAAGCCGTGACCGTATGCTTTACGGACATCGAGGGCCGCTTCCACATGCTCGACTATGACAAGAAGTTCCTCCTCAAGTCGTACGACAATTTAACCTTCGATGGTTCTTCAATTCGGGGATTCTCGGTAGTGAAGGAATCTGACCTGAGGCTTGAGGTTGATTGGGGTTCCTTCCGCTGGTTGCCGAGTGATGTCTTCGGTCCGGGCAAGGTTCTTGTGTTCGGACTTATCAAGGACCGCGATGGGCGTGGCTACGGCTCTGATATGCGCGGTCGATTGAAGGAGTTCTGCGACGAGCTTTACGCCAAGGACTCGATTACCGCTCACATCTCCGTGGAGTGTGAGGGGTTCCTCTTCGAGGGACGAGATGCGGAGCAAAGCTTCAGCGAGACTAACGGCTTTAAGCTCGTATCGAGTGGTGGGTATTACAACTCACTTCCTCGTGATCCGCTTAAGATCTTCATCGACGCGCTCGCTGAGGCTCAACGGGCGATGGCGTTCGAGAACGAGAAAGACCATCCAGAAGTTGCTCCGTCTCAATTCGAGCTTAACTATACGTTCTGCGACGCGTTGGTTGCCGCTGACCTTGTGCAGCTTTACAAACTCACAGCTCGTCAGATCGCCGCAAACGCGGGCCTTACCGCGTGTTTCCTTCCAAAACCGATAGCGGGTATTAATGGTAGTGGAATGCATACGAATCTCTCGCTTTCGAAGAAAGGTAAGAACCTTTTCTTCGATGCCGCGGGGGAGGATGGTTTGTCAGCGCCGGCTTGGGACTTCATCGATAGGCTTTTAAACAACGCAAACGATGTGTGTCTCTTGATTAACTCAAGCGTGAACGCGTATCGACGCCTGGATCCGCACTTTGAGGCGCCGAATCAGATTCGATCCTCACCAGTGGACAGGACCTCAATGGTTCGTATTCCGCTCGGTAATGAGAAGTCGGCGCGTATTGAAGTGCGAACGGTTGCTCCGGACGCGAATCCGTACCTCACGTTCCTCTCGATTCTGCACACCGGTCTTCGGGGCCCAAAGAACGATCAGCAGGTCACTGAGAATCGTCGGTCGAGAACTCGCTTCCTTCCAGGGAACATTTACGACGCGATTCGACTCTGCAAGTCGAGTGAATTTGTGGCTGAGATGCTTGGTGAGACCGCGAAGGAGAAATTCATCGAGCGTAAGGTGGCCGCGGCAGACCGTTGTCCACGAGAGTTGGGTACGGCGGTGAAGACGGGCGAGGTTCGCTTCCATCACGAGATAACCAACCAGCATATCTGGAACAATTTCTAACGAAATTTTCCGTGAGATTGCGAAGTAAATGAGCCTCGTGCCGAGTTTCTAAGAACCCGGCGCGGGAATGGCTCTTTGTTACGGACTCTTAGTTGCTTTTTCGAGCTGGAGACGGGAAACCGCCTCCAGCTTTTTTATGTCCTCGATATTTTTGGTGTGCGATACTTTGGCGGTTCCCCATTTTGGGTGAACAGAGAACCGGCAGTCTATGTCTGAGCCCCAAGCCACCCCAACTCCGATTACCCGCAAAACTATCGCATGGGTGAATACGACCTATTTCGCGGAGGGGCTTCCGTACATGATCGTACGGATCCTCTCGGGGGTCTTTTTCACCCAGCTCGGAGTAAAAGAGCGGTACCTCGGTTATTTGAACTACCTCGGACTTCCGTGGAATATCAAATTTCTTTGGGCCCCACTCGTTGACGGTTGGAGTTCAAAGAAGCGATGGCAGGTTGCGCTTCAAGCGCTCATCGGTTTGTTGACCATACTAATCGGCTACCTCTCCTATGCAGCGGCCGGTGCCTCTGAGCCATCATCGCACCTTGAGGGGATCGCGGTGGTTTTTATCGCCATCGCCTTTCTTGCGGCGACGAACGATATCGCTATAGACGGTTTTTATCTTGAGGCGATTCAGAGGCGCGAGGAGCAGGCTCTCTTATCTGGGTACCGTGTGCTCGCCTATCGTCTCGCGATGGTATTCGCGCGCAGCGGTCTTGTTGCACTTGCCGCCTGGGCGATGAGCTCGGCCACGTTTGGAACTCCTTATCACGCATGGGCGCTCACCTTTGTCGTTGGAGGGGGAGTGCTTCTTGCGTGCAGTATTCTTCATGCCACGATTCTGCCTAATCCCCGCTCTATAGGAAATGCTACGGGGAGCCAATTCGCGCGGGCTCAACAGGTGTTTCGTGAGGGGTTTTCGACTTACCTCGCGCAACCAAAGATCCACCTCATCTTGGCATTTATAATTTTCTACAAGATGGGAGATGAGCTGCTATTTTCGATGGTGACTCCATTTATGCTTCGAGAGCTAAAGGTCGCGACTGAACAGTACGCGTGGATAGCTGGGATCGTTGGAGCTATAGGAACGATAGTAGGCGCTATGTGGGGCGGCGCGCTTATCAAGAGAATGGGGCTTCGTCGGGCAATGTGGCCCCTCACGATAGGGATGAATTTGAATCTTTGGCTGTATGTTTGGCTCTCAATGTATAAGCCCGACGCCTCGACAACGATGGGGGTGGCGATTATCGCGGTCATTCACGGCATCGAACAGATAGCGGCCGGACTTGGCAGCGCCGCGCTGTTAGTGTTTCTTCTTACGACGTGCTCTCAGAATTATAAAGCCACGCACTACGCGGTAGGTAGCGCGATAATGTCTATTCCCGGGACGATTATCGGAGGTCAGGGCGGAGTGATCGTAGAAGCGATCGGATACACAAACCTCTATATCCTCGCCTTTGTGTCCTCTATTCCCGGGATGTGTCTTATTCCATTTGTTCCGATGAAGGAGGAGTAATCCTCGTATGATACGCGCTCCTGTCGTTCGTTTGTTGCGCGAGAAATTCCAGAGCGTCAAACTCGTAAGCGGCTCCATCTTTAGTGGTATAGGTCCCGAAGTCAGCTTGTATTGAGAGCTTCTCAAGAGATAGGGGAGCTGACTCTCCCTTCACCCCGCTTGTACACTGTACTTCCTTTACCAACAGACCCCTTCTTCCTGGAACTAGTGTATACGCGCACGAAAGCCTCTATAGCATGCAAGATGATTGTTCTGGATTCGCTGAAAAGTGCGGTGTGCGAGTAGATGGGGACGAGTAAATGGGGCGATTGATGTTCCCTGCCTGAGTCGAATACGCTCCCGCACCAGGTCAAGAAATGTAATTCGCCGTCCGCTTGAGTCCATGTGTGATTAATGGAGAGGAGTTCGAAAAAGCTTCGCTACCTCCAATCACAGATCCGGTGATCTACATCCTTTGGTGTACACACCGGATGGACCGGAAGGATGGGGTTGTGTCTAACCGTCTACATTTACGAGGATTTATTCGAGGTTGAGGAGGAGATGCGGGGTGCAGTATCCTGGGACAGATATTTAGCGTGTTAGATCAGCGGATCTACACAATACCTATGTTAGGTCTGAATGAAAGATATCGCTAATCCTGTTGATGATGAAGTTCGCGAATGGGCCTACTCCGATGCCTTTGAGCCCATGCAAGACTTTGATCTAATTCTTGCTGCTGAGCTTCGGCCCTCATACCTAGAATTTGTTGCGGATCAGAATTGTCCTAAGCGAACCTACTTTCTTAAAGTGCTTTATTTGATTATTGGCGACGCCGTTCGCACAAATTATCATACAAATACACAGGATGAGATTTCTAGCTATCTAGGAAAAGCAGAGCGCGCCCAGGCCACTGAGCTGAACTCATGGTTGGATAGGAGTCGCGACCTTATGAGGCATCCTGAGAAATTTGACTATGACCAATGGTGCGCTGGCGGATTAGTCGACGATTCTCAGACCTAACAAGAATTAGCCTCCGATTTGCGCCATTTAATAGCCTCCCGATTCGCGGTGTTGTTGTAGCGCAAACAGATGTAATCAACGTTATCTCAACTAAGCTTTCTGGATAATTTCTCGATGAGTTGGCGCATATTTATTTTGTCACTGTCATTCTCATTGTCTAGCTGCGTAGCTACGAAACCAGCCTGCCTGGCGCCAGCTCGGTCGCTCACGGACCAGGCTTTTGATTTATGCTTTCTTGAAAACGAGACCGATGACATTGATCATCCGGGCGTACAAGAATGCTACTCGAAATGGATGGATCTTCCGGACTCCTGTGAGACGCGTACAAGACTCAAGACGGAGCGGTGTCGCTTGTCATCGCCAATTAATGAATTCGTAAGGAATGCCTCGCTTTCTGAATGTATTACTTCAATGCGGTCGGAGGGGTATCTCGTGAATGGCTGTGAATATCCGTTTACCGAAGAATGTATAAGCCGGGTCAATGCCATGGCGAGATAACAAACAAATGGTGCAGAGGCCGCGCCTTTTGTGACGGAGGTTAAAGGGGACGCTACCCTTTTTCCACCTATGGCTTTTCGTCGCCCTTGTGGTAATGACGTGCCTGACTCTGCCTTGACCTTTTGTATTTATGGTTCCTCAGTAGTGGATCTATAGTGTAACAATTCAAGGCAGCAGGGTCACCTTACGCTCACGCTTCAGCTGTCCGCTGCTCGAAACGTTATACTAGTAGATAAATGGCGCCATCCTTAACCAAAGTAGCAAGACATCTGGCAAGACATCTGGTGCAGTCCAAGTATTCATCCTTCAAGGTCAGGTTGGGTAATCATATGAGTTACGCTCGTTTCTTGGGAATGAAATTCACTCAAGGCAGTGTCATCTTGCTCATACATCTGGTGCAGTCCAAGTATTCATCCTCCAAGGTCAGGTTGGGTAATAATATGAGTTACGCTCGTTTCTTGGGAATGAAATTCACTCAAGGCAGTGTCATCTTGCCCCGACGAGAGAGGGAACGCGCATAAAAGCTTAAAAACGCTCGGGCAGTTCGTTAACTAGATACACCTATCCCGTCATCGACACAG
>CAIXKI010000199.1 GCA_903920005.1 uncultured delta proteobacterium | reverse complement strand
CATCGATCGCTTTTTTGTAAGTAGTTGAACTATGGTAGTCGGCCGCCTCATGAGGTCCCGATAACCCTCAGCAAGGGATGAGGAAAGGATCGAAATGCGTGGTCTGTCTCACCCCGCCAGGGTTTCAATGCTGCAAAGAGAGCGTGGCCGGGCGAGCTAAGTTGCCAAAAATGGCGCAAGACACGCACTCCTGCCTTTCGGTCACAGAGGAAGCGGGCCTTAGAAGTCATCAGTAGACGGCTCGAAGGAGTCGTAAGAGGGGAGTTCATCGATAGCCTCCACGGCATCGATGAACTTAGGAATAGGTGGTGGAGCCTGAAAATCAGGGATACCTTGAGCCTTCATGATATCCTTGATTGAGTGCTCGTCTTGGATGAAGGCGATAATGCGCATCTGTGCTCTACATTTTGGGCACTCACCTGACGATTACCTTGCAACCCTTACCCATTGTTCGTACTCTCAATAACGTACCACCTAGCGCGACGGCAGCGTTCTAAGAGGGGAGTGTTGAACCATGAGTTGTTTCAAGAAGGCGGTCGCTTCGCGCATTCGATGGGGTAAAGCCGCTCTTCTCTCCGCCTCGCTTGCTCTCCTCTCCGTATATGGCGCAACCGAAGCACATGCCGATGTAAGAGTCGCTCGTACGTTGCTCTTGAATCAGTCGATATCCATTTATTCGTATCACTGCGCTCTCTCAGTCAAATCAAAGTCACCCTCGGGTATTACAACGATATGCTCCAAAGCCATTCGAAACCGTTTTAAAACTCGGCCCGACCGCAAAGTATACTTAGGACCAAAACAGGTCGCTAAGATCAAAGCTAAAAGCTGCACCCTTGAAGTGCAACGTGAAGCAGCTGGCAAAATTACGATTAAGTGCCTTCCGCCCGCCACACCGATCCCTCAAAGGCAGATCGGAGGAACTGTCAGTGGACTCACAGGAACCGTCGTGCTGCGAAACAACGGCGTAAACGACCTCTCAGTCTCGAGCAACGGAACCTTTACTTTTGCATCTACCGCTACTGAAGGAGCGCAATACAACGTCACGGTCTTCACTCAACCGGCGGGCCAAACATGCTCCGTCAGTAACGGCTCGGGCGCCGTTGGAAGCGCGAATGTCACAAACATCGGCCTGGCATGCACAACGAACACAACGACAACGAACACAACGACGCTTTCATCAAGCGTAAGCAACTTAGCACTTAGCGTAACGGGACTCACCGAATACGGAGTAAGTGGCACACCAAGTTCGGGTGTACCCAGAGTCATTACAGTTACCAATACCGGTACCGCCCCCGCCGTGAACCTCTTCTTCTCTCCGCCGACCTGGCCAAGTGGCACAACATCCTTCACGAGCTGCGGTTCAACACTGGCCGCCGGGAGTAGCTGCACAATAACCATCGTTCCGGGAAATACAGCCACATCTGATGGCACCAATCCTTGTACAACCGGAACAGCACCGATCGCCAACAGCATCACGATCACCGCCGACAATGCGACTTCCGTTTCAACGAATATCGTCGTTCTTGGATACGGGTGTATCTATCAAGGCGGTTATGTGTTCGCCTTGGATGACACAACTCCAAACACCGGAAGTGTTGGTGGAAAGGTTTTATCCACAACTGATCAAGCACCCGTCCAACCCAACGGGGTTGTGTGGGGTTCGAACGGAGGGATTGGCGGAGGCGTCGGCGGAATTTCGACCGTAGATTGTAGCCAGGACGAAATTCCCGGAATCTCAGAGACCTCTACGTCAACATCCTCCAATCCTACCTTCAGCTCCTTTGCCTCGCTTTTCAGCTCCTTTTACACGAACCCAAATCCATTCTCTTCGTCCGACTTCGCTTCATGTGATGGAGCTATCGATGGAGCGTGCAATACCACGAACATCGTGACTTTTTACGATGAATTTGTGACGAATAATACGCTCCTCATCGGCGGCTCAAGTCCCTACACAGCCACGCCAGGCCCCACAAACCGAGCCTTCTACGCTGCTGGACTGTGTCGGCAGACGATAAGCTCATACAATGATTGGTACCTCCCAGCGATCTGTGAATTGGGATACAATTTAAGTGTATGTGGCGCGCCAGGGCCCGATACCCTACAAAACGTCCAGCGGAACCTGGTTGACTTCAATTCTCTAAGTTTGGTGGCAGGAAGCTATTGGAGCTCGACGGAAGAGAGCTCTTACCCGCTTGGCACAGCGCTAGTTCAAGCTTTTACGAGTTATGGGGCACCTCGTCAGGATGCCGCAGGGAAGGAAAACCTCCTCGGCGTTCGGTGTGTGCGACAGTTGACGTATTGAGTCTTCTCCTTGCACTATTCTCGTCAGCATTTCTTGTGGCTAGGCTAGTCCCTAGCCCGTTTTTTGAGAGCAACTTCTATTGCTAGGAACATCGATCGCTTTTTTGTAAGTAGTTG
>CAIXKI010000198.1 GCA_903920005.1 uncultured delta proteobacterium | reverse complement strand
CGGCCGGCGAGGCCGCCGGCCCTCCAATCGTTCCCGTGATAATTATTGGTGGGCCGCGTTGGAATTTCTATCCAAGTAACCGGAGTACTAGCGAAGGTTGCTGATTGGCTTGTGCAAGAAGTGCCGCTTGGCTCTGTTGCAATACTTGTAATCGAGTAAATTCCGCGACGTCTCGGGCGGTATCTGAGTCTCTGATGTTACTCTCCGCGGCAGCATAGTTTTCTCGCGCTGTTGAGAGGAAGCTCACCGCCATCTGCAATCGGCTTGTTACCGCGCTTACACTACCCCGTTTGATGGTTAGGGAGTCTTGAGCGGTCAGGAGCGCGCTGTACGCCAAGCGGGAAGACGTTACTGCTGCGTCTGAGGTAGTGCCAGTGATGGAATATGAAAGGGCTCCACTCACCGCCCCAAGCCCGAGCGCTGCCACCGTAGCGACTACTGACGTGACCTGAATAGACGATTCCGATCCGCCAGTGATTCCCACCTGCAGCGAGAGGTCAGAGCCAGAGGAGAGGGTGTTTAGGGTGTTAAATGTATTCGCCTTGGTAATACGTTCAATCTCAGATCCGAGCGCCACGAACTCTGCGCTGAGCGCTGAACGCTGTGCGGAAGCAAATGTTGTATTCGCTGATTGGTTCGCGAGCTCCGCCATTCGATAGAGTATGTTTTGAATCTCTTGAAGACCGGCATCCGCGGTAGCGAGATATGAGAGGCCTTCATTGGCGTTTCGCAAAGCGACTGTCGCCACCTTCGTCTGCATGCGCAAGCGGTCGGCGAGAGTAACTCGGCCTCCCAACTCTCCATCAATACCGATATCTGTCCCTGTCGAAAGGCTGTAGTAAACGGATTTCAGGCGTTGCGACGTGCGGTCGATCTGACCCATCACCTTTGTCGCAAAGAGGTTTGAACCTAGAGTAATCGCCATACGTCATCCATGACCTGTTTCCAGCAGAAGCGTTACGCTGGAACTTTTGGCCTTACCTGTCTTAACGGCACTTTTTGCTGAACGGTTAGGATTTGGCGCTTATTTCGTGTTTTTCAGCCGAAATGAGGGGGTTGGCGGAGTTGTTCGAAACAGGGGGGACCTTCAGGCTAATAAATACAGCTATTTAGGCCGCCTGTTTTTCTATTAAAAACAAGATAAGTCTAAATGCTACACAATCAGGCCGGTGTACCATAACACCTGTAGAGTTGGGGATACTGCGTAGTTTCCGCCCTCTGGAGGTTTTAGGCTCTATGACATCAGATTCTAAGAAATCAGGTACTGAATCGAACGTGACGCTGACGAAGAAGTTTTCGTTTCGTTCAGGTCAGAACTCAGAGGCTCTCGGGACTAAGACCGACGGAAGTGAACTCGGACTCGTTAACCCGAACTTTCATACTGAGTATCGGCCTTCAACGGTCGGGTTTAAAGAGCTCGGAACGCCCGAAGAGCTTGAGATAAAGCTTGGCGAGGTGGGATATCACTGCGCTCCGTTCTATGCGGTGCAGCTCTC
Organism: uncultured delta proteobacterium; assembly: GCA_903920005.1. Lineage (GTDB taxonomy): Bacteria > Bdellovibrionota_C > UBA2361 > UBA2361 > OMII01 > OMII01. The sequence continues at coordinate 6,791 of CAIXKI010000198.1, read as the reverse complement.
CCTCATTCTCAATACCCACATGAGCAGTGTAAAGGGAATGTTGCTTGAGGGTCCCTCTGGATGCGGTAAGAGCTTCCTCGCTAAATCACTTGCTAAGATAACCGGCGCCGAGTTGATGTGTCTCTCCTGCTATAAGGGGATGAATCTTCAGCACTTGGTCGAAATCCCTTCGACGCTTGGGATGGTCAACGCGATGGCCGGAAAAGCGGAGTCGAAGGTCGAAGATCTGATGAACCTCGGTATTATCTCTCGGGCTTTCCTCACCTCTCAAACAAAGCCCGTTATCCTTCTTATTGACGAAATCGATAAGGTGGACGTGGCTATCGATACCTTCTTCCTTGGCCCGATTCAGGATGCTCGAGTTTGGTTGGAGTCTCGTGCGCCGATTGACGCGAACCTCAACAACCTTTTCATCATCTTCACGAAGAACTTCGAGCGTCCGATAAGTGAAGCGTTGTTACGGCGTCTGCATCCGCTTCGAATGAAGTTCATGGATTCAGCGTTAGAGCGGCAGGTCCTCTCGCCATACTGTTCTCCAAAGCTTGTTGAGAATCTCGTGCGCGTGGCGGATATCATGAGAGAGTCCGATGGTACATATCCGTTTGAGCGACCACCTGCGCCTGAAGAATTACTGAAATCAGCGCACTATATTACGCATCTCTTGCAATGGGATCTCATCGATTTCGCGTTCGTTGGGAGAAACCTCTTCTACATGCTCGCGAAATCAGAGCATGACCGCACTATCTTTGAGCAGATGCTTCGGTATCACCCAGATTTCGCCGACCCGCTTTGTCCGGATAATCGAAACGCCTCTTTAGAGCACGTTCACGGTCGTCTTGGGCGATGGCTCCTAGAAGGGGTCGTGAATGATCCTGATAGCGTTCGTCGCGGTAAGGCGTATCGACCTGAAAAAATTGGTCTTACCAATTTCGAGAATCCAGAGGAGATGTCTCGTCGTCTTGCGGCGGTTGGATATCAGTGCGCGCGCTTTACAGCGACTCAGATGTCTCTTCTGCTAACAACCCCCTCAGACAGAACTCGCGCGATCCTGCTTGAAGGTCCGTCAGGATGCGGTAAGAGCTTTTTGGCGAAATGCCTCGCGAAAGCCACCGGTGCAGAGCTAATGGTATTGAGCTGCTACCACGGCATGAATACGCAGCACTTGATTGAGGTTCCGTCTTCGCTTGCTATCGCTAGCTCGATGGCGGGACAAGAGGTAACCGCTAAAGACAAGCTCATGAATCTCGGTATTCTTTCAAGAGCTTTCCTAAAGTCTCAGAGTCAGCCTGTAATCCTTCTTATCGACGAGATTGATAAGGTGGATGGGCATATTGATACGTTCTTCCTTGGACCGATCCAGGACGCGCGGATCCACCTAGAGTCGCGACCACCTATCGACTGTAATATTGATAATCTCCTGGTTATCTTTACGAAGAACTTTAATCGAAAGTTAGACGATGCCTTCCTTCGTCGTGTTCACCCGATGAAGATGGCATATCTCGACTCAACACTTGAGCGCCGGGTTCTTTCGAAGCATTGTTTGCCGCAGATGGTTGCCAACCTTGTTTGGGTTGCCGATCGTATGCGTAACAGCCAAGGCTCGTACCAATTCGAGCGTCCGCCGGCTCCTGAGGAGCTTTTGGCGATCGGGCAGTACGTCCAGCGCCTCTTGGACTGGCAGGTAACTGATTTTGCTTGGATTGGTAAGAATATTTGGGCGATGATCGCCAAATCTGAGCATGACCGAGCCGTGTTAGATCACATGCTTAGGTTCCATCCCGATTTCTTAGATCCGCTCTATTTAGACGGAAAAAACGCCTCAATAGATGTAATCAATGCCCGACTTGGCCGATTAGTACTCAAGGATATCGTCGAGGATCCGGATCGGGATCGTCGAGAGAGAGCATGGCTTGAGATGGAATACACCTAGGAATGCTCAGTAAATAAGCTTTGGCGACGCCTGGTCGTTAAGATTGTTTTGCTGACCTCTAGGGCCCATCTCGCGCGAGGGATTTTCATGGAAGGTTCAAAATCGGACGGCAAAAAGATCGTTTTCACAAAACGTAAGAAGGCTTCGTCTATTGAAGAGGTAGACCTCCTCGATCTGGTGCCTGAAGTCACACATTCCGCTGAGGTGGTGGAGGACGCGGACACAAAACATTTCTATGAGGGAGAGATCTTTGATCAATTCTATCGGCCACTCGGACTGAGTGGAGGTGCTCAACGGCTACGTGAGTTGGCGAAGGAGCCACTTGCTCCCCCTGGACCGGCTCCTCGACTGAACAGCGCGGCTCGAGAGTTTCAAGCTGCCGAACGGCAGGGTATCGCGGAGGCCCTCGCGCATCAGGTCTACAAGTGCGCTCAACAGATTCGCGAAACTGATTTAGATGTATACCTGAGCGCGTTTAATGTCGCCCTCGCGGGACGCTCGTGTCGAGAGGTTCAGGATATTCTCGTTCGTATGAATGAGTTCTTCACGGCACACTACTATACCGCCATACGTGAGCGTGGTGAGCGACCTGAGGTGTACCAGCAGATCCTCAAGCGCGTGGGACATCAGCACTCTGAACGGCTCTCAAAGATTGTTTTCGGTCTCGATGTCGAGGAGGTGGCGAAAAAAGCGTGGACCCTCTATCACGGTGCCTACGCCGACAAATCACATCGTATTGAGGATATCTTACTCGATGTGACCGAGTTCCAGCTGCTCGCTCTGCGTGAGGAGTTTTGTCTTCTCCCCTATAAGGATCTCGCTAGACAGATTCACGGGGTACTTCATCAATCACCTGCCGAGGGTCAGGGAACCGTTCGAAAGACCATCGGTAAGTCGGAGGTCTATGAGCACAAAAAACAAGCGGCTTTCAGAGCTCGCGATCAGCTCCGAGCGATTCGTTACCTTGTGCTGGGTCGAAGTGTCGAAGAGATGGATCTTGTGAAGCGGTTCTATATCGAACTCGGAGACCAAACATTGCCCGATAGTGAGTTAACGCTTGAGGCAGACATCCGTCGAACGTTTTCACCGGCTGATGTTGAGCGCATGGGGCGCCTGCTCTCTGGATGGACGGCGCATTATGAGGCCGAGGAGATACATTCAATTCTCTTCGCTCGTGCGAGAAAAGGACATCCAGAGGATTTTCTGAGCGATCCCAAAGATTCGGTCGAGCGTGATCATACGCAAGGGCTGGGGCCGTATCTGCAACGATTCAAGAAACATCGAATAATTCATCACGCCACATCGCTGAACGAGCAGATCTTTAACGTCTATGAACTTTTGAAGGAGAGAATCGCGGCCCTCACGCCAAGTCGCTTCTTTTTGACTAATCAGGCTTTGCGGGAGTACTACGGCTACGAGATCGACCCGACGCTCTTTCCGTCGTTGATACACTTCGATGCCCGACAAACCGCGGTCATGATGCATGAACGTTTAGAGTGCTCCTTTGATATTTTTGAGGCGATACAGCCAATGGAGTACCTTGAGCCAAAGCGTTGTCTCGCGGTGCACAAGGCGTTCCAGTGCTTGTATGGACGAGCGTTGCGTGAAGTTGTCGAGGCCCGAGCTCGCGTGATCGCAGGTTCCTTGTCGGCTGGCGCGCTGAGCGTTGTTTTAGACCGTTACCTTGAGGGACACGGTCGATGGCCGTTGAACCTTGATGTGCTCGCGGGGTATCGCGGGGACAAGGGGCCCGCGGGCGTTTGGGATTATGACTACAAAAACGCTCCTGAGGATGAAGAGGTAGCGGTGCGGATGGCCCAGCTTCTCGATCAGGAGGTTGATATGGGCTCGCTAGACAGGCCCGTGAGAGAGTTTCTTTTGTCTCTGTCCGTCGAGGGGCTCCATCGGCTCGAACGAGCATTCTTCGATCTGACGGATCCTCCTGTCTCCTTGCGTGAGGCCCTTAAGGAGAGCTTAAGTCGAGACGTCTTCGAAGCAGTTATAATGCTCTTTACTGGGCTTGACCCGATGTATGTACTGCAGCGGCTTCATGAGGATCCTTCCTACGGAGTAACGCTTCGGGAGCTGTCAGTTGAGGCGATTCAATACATTCGTGATCGGTATAAAAGTGTGTACTTTTCCGACCTGATAGATAGGGTTATCGAACATATTGCTTCTGAGTCGATCAAAGAGGTCCACATTGACGCGCTCTCGATTCTATTGCGTCCTGAAGTCCTTCGCTGTCGCAGGATTTTGGGAGAGTTGAAGCGCGAATCCGCTCCAGAGGTTGATATCCTGAGAGCTGCGTGCTCAGGGTCGGCTCTCAAAGTCATGAGTTTTGAGCGAGGATACGATGTCCTCTTTCCGAGGTTTCGAGTCCATCTTAAGTTATCGGCCGCTCGCATGGCGATATCCCCTAATACCTTTTCTGAACTAATCCTATCCTTGGAGGGTGTCGATCCAGATATTACGGGCAGAATTCTCGAATGCTTTGATGCTGTTGATGTAGAAGGTCTGCAACAACTACTGAGGAGTAATAAGATTCCTCAGCGTGTGATCGAGGAGTGTTACGATCTCCTGTACCCCGAACGAACTCTTCGGCATGCCCTCAAGGACATGGCTATTGATCTTGATCTTATTAACGAGACGCTCTTGCATTTAGAGGGATATTGCTCTGTTACAGTGGCCACGGAGATTAGCGATGTGGTCGCGTGCTCCAGTGCTGACGAGCTTGGGAGGATGGTTGTTTCGATTCTAAATCCACCGTCACAAAACCATCCAAATGATCGCATCCCAAGTGATATTAACTGGATGGACGAGATGGTATACCAGATTGGACTTGCCTACCGAAGGATCACAGGAGAGTCCTTGATTGCCGCATGTCGAAGCGCTGGAGTATCGAGTGAGCTTCTGATGGATATTACCAGTCGGATCTATGGTCCGGAGGTGTGTGCGACGGCTCGGGAGATATTCAGTCTCATAAAACATACGAAGGAGGCGACTCCGATACCGGAGGGCACTGAGGCTCGTCTGTGTTCTCATCTAGAGAGTCGCGGTCCGAAGTACAAGGAACGCCTTCTTGCCGCGTACCAATCGTATTGGGCGCTCACTCCAGGGTTTAGCAGCCTCCTCGATGATATGACAAAGCTGTTTAAGGATTCTCCGTCGAAAAGAAAGCTCTTGGCGATCTTCCTCGGGGCTGGTGGAGAGCGTAAGCCACCACCTTCTAATCCGTCAGGGCTGCATTAATTCCTCCTAGGAAAGGATAGGGCTTCCCCCTTCCCTAGGTTGCTTTGGGGCGAGAAAAGCGGATACAAGGAGATATGGAGCAGGTGCATAACCTCGAAGCGATTCAAGACCGATACCAAGCAGGTGCCCGTGCTACGCTTCTCGGTATGGCTGTTAACGCCGCGCTGGTGCTTATAAAAGGCGCGGCTGGAGTTCTTGGAAACTCCTACGCCCTCATAGCGGACGCTATCGAGTCAGCATCTGATATCGTTACCTCTCTTATCGTTCTCATAGGGCTTCGACTCGCGGGCAAGCCTGCGGATCAGAACCACCCCTATGGACACGGCAAATTTGAACCGTTGGCAGCCGCGTTTGTTTCTATCGTGTTGCTCGCGGCGGCGGGCCTGATAATGGTGGCCAGCGTCCGAGAGATTATGACGCCGCATCACTCTCCAGAGCCCTTCACACTTGCGGTGCTGATAGGAGTCGTTGTCTGTAAGGAGTTCCTCGCGCGCCGGACGAAGTCCAAGGGGGAAGAGCTTGAAAGTCTCGCGGTCAAGACCGACGCGTTCCATCATCGGGCTGACGCCATTACCAGCTCGGCCGCTTTTATAGGTATATCTGTAGCGTTAGTTGGAGGGGCCGGGTTTGAGATGGCTGACGATATCGCGGCGGTTGTGGCTGCCTGTGTTATCGCGATTAACGCCATGGTAGTCATGCGACCGGCTTTATTTGAGCTTATTGATACGGCGCCTGACCCGGAATTCGCAAAAACCGTTCGTGAGATAGCGAGCGCGGTGCCGGGGGTCCAAGGGACTCATAAGTGTGGGGTGCGTAAGGTTGGCTTCTCCTATTTTGTTGATCTAGACGTTCTTTGTGATCCGAATGAAACGATTCGTCACGGGCATGAGGTAGCGCACAATGTGGGAGAGGCTATTCACACCGCGTTACCCGAGGTAGCCAAGGTCTTAGTACACGTGGAGCCCTCTGATGATTTTGGTAGGCGTTCACGAGATACGTTCGGGATACAGGAGTAGGGGGATGCGGGGAATACTCAGAAAGTTGTATGGGGGCACGACCACACGGGGTGGCGGCAGCTCGGTGTACCATTCCTCCGCGGTTCCGCAGGCTGCAATAGCTGCGTACAGGGGCAAGTTGCTCCTCGTAGTAAATACCGCGTCCCAATGCGGATTCGCGACCCAATACGACGATTTAGAGGCGCTCTGGCAGCAGTACAAGGATCGTGGTCTCGCCGTTCTCGGCTTTCCGAGTAACGACTTCCTCGGACAGGAGCCGAAGGGGGACGTAGAGATTCAAGCGGCGTGCCGTCTGAATCACGGAGTGACGTTCCCTCTCTTTCCAAAAGCACCGGTAAAAGGGGCTGATAAGCAGCCTGTTTTCAAGATTCTGACCGAGAATGGGCCGGAAGATCTCCAGGGCCCCGTTCGGTGGAATTTCGAGAAGTTCCTCATTAACAGAGAGGGATACCTCGTTGGTCGATGGCGCTCCTACGTGTCGCCGAAATCTCGTTCCCTCGTTACCGCGATTGAGAGATATCTCTAACGGGTTGCGACAAGCCGGCGAGGCCGCCGGCCCTCCAGGTACGATCGTCGCAGGATCGTGCGAATCGCAT
>CAIXKI010000197.1 GCA_903920005.1 uncultured delta proteobacterium | reverse complement strand
CCTCTTCTCCGACAAGAGCGCCAGTATCTACGAGCGCGAAAGGAAAGTCGAAGCGAGTTACTACCTCGTAATACCGGTCACGGGTAACTCCCGGCTGATCTTTCACAACAGCTTTTCGCCGTCCTGCAAGCGCGTTAAAGAGGGTAGATTTTCCGACGTTTGTTCTTCCAACGATACAGACCGTCGGGAGCGCGTGTTGATTTCCCATATTATATCTCCGACGTTTCGTTTACTCGTGTATTGTCACCCTGAACTTCCGCCGAATCTGACGGCACCTGCTCTGGCGCTACAAGAAACTGGGTATCAAGATCGTCACCAGGCTTAAGATGCAGGAGCGCCTCCTCCGCCGCGGCTTGCTGAGAGGCCTTTTTCGTCGGTCCACGTCCGCGACCTACGATCTGACCATCAACTTCAACGAGAGAGACGAAAACTGGCGCGTGCTCCGGACCTTCGACACATTCGAGGCGATACGTTGGCGCCTCGCTCCCCGTAGCATGAAGGGCTTCTTGCAGCTCTGTCTTTGGATCTCGTGGTGTCACCGTTACGAGACGCTCTCCAAGCAACCTCTCAACGCACTGTCGAGCCACCTCATATCCACCTTCGCGGTAGAGCGCTCCAAGCACAGCTTCAAGAACGTCAGCCAAGATCGAAGGTCTATCAGCTCCACCCGACGCAAGCTCGCCCCTACTCAACCGGATAAATTTTCCGAGTCCCAGTTCGCGAGCAATCTCAGCTAGCGAGGTTGTGTTCACGAGCGCCGCGCGCATCTTCGAGAGCTCTCCCTCTCGGGCCTCAGGATGTTTGTCGAGGAGCAGGTGTGCCACCGCGAGGTCAAATACCGCGTCACCAAGGAACTCCAAACGCTCATAGTCGTTCTTAGCTCCTCGCGCGTGCACCGAGCGGTGCGTCAACGCGCGCTCAAGCCATGACTTATCCGTGAAGGTGCATTGAAGGCGATCTTCGATCTCTGGGAAGTGCTCTTGACCAAGCGGCTCAGGAACGGGCCGACGGTTCTTCTTCTCGTCGTCTCCATTGTCGGAGGCGACCTTAAGGATTCCAAATCTCATGTGTAGGCTCCACTACGAAGCCTCACAATCACAAAAGTAGCCCCGGAAAGTCTCTCGAACTGGGCTCTCTTTGGTGATTGAGAGGTAACAATTAACAAGGGAAGTGTACGTTTTCCGGGCAACCTATTCAACCAAGCCCAACCTCTTGATAACTCGTAGGTTTTTATGTGTCCGCCCCCAATAAGGCTCGGGAGTCTCCGAGACCTCGGGACGCTCACCAACGTGAGCAAACCCGCAAGGGGCGCTCTTTCGGGCACAAATAGGAGGCGGGTCTTCCTAGAGGGCCAGATCACCCCTTCGCGATGCGTCCACCAGCCAAGAGTTCCTCATTGTTGAGGTCGTAAACAACCGCGGCTTGTCCAGGGCTCACAGCCGCCCACTCCTCGTGCCAAAAAAACTGACAGGTATCGGCGTCGATTACCCGCATCGTCGCTCGAACGCCAGCATGACGAGAGCGAACCTGCACGACAACCTCCTGCTCGATCCCCTTTTCCTCTGCACCTACCCGCTTGATAAGCGTTGGATTCACCCAATGCATCTCGCGTACCGTGAACCCTTCCCGCTTAAGCTCCTCTCGCGAGCCGAGGATTACTTGATTACTACTCGGATCGATGTCGACCACGTAGAGCGGCTCCGCGAGCCCTCCCAGATTGAGCCCCTTCCGCTGCCCGACCGTAAAGCGGTGAACCCCCTCGTGCTCCCCTATCTTCGATCCATCCTTAAGAACGAATTCCCCTCGAGAACGGCGGCCACCGATCTTCGTGACGAAGTCTTGAACACTACCCGCGACGAAGCAGATATCTTGGCTCTCAGGCTTATCCGCGGTAACGAGCCCAGCCTCTCGGGCCATCTCT
>CAIXKI010000196.1 GCA_903920005.1 uncultured delta proteobacterium | reverse complement strand
TGGAGGGCCGGCGGCCTCGCCGGCCGCAGGTACAAATGTTTCAATTCGTTTGATATCGCGGGCCGCGGCAAGCCGAGCCGCCGACCCTCCAGGTACAAACATAGATGACCTTTTTTGCGAAGACTTCTAGACTTCTACGGTCTCTCCGTATGTCGGAATTATCACATTCCATCCGAATTCCCGCTTCAGGTCTCCTGCGAACGATTGCGCGGACTCCGACTCTCCGTGAACGATCGCTACCTTGCCGGGGGTTCCCACACACGAGCGCGCCCACCGCATCAATTCGTTTCTATCCGCATGAGCGCTCAATCCACTTATCTCAGCGATCCGAGCTCGAACAGGAATATCCTCTCCGAGTATTCGGATCGTGCCATTTCCCTTCTTCAGCCAATATCCACGCGAGCCCGGGGGTTGAAACCCAACAAAGAGTACCGTGTTGCGAGGATCGCTCACCCGATTCTTTAAGTGATGAAGCACCCGCCCACCACTCAACATCCCACTAGCAGAGATAAGTATCATCGGCTCATCGATCGAATTTAAGGCAATGGACTCAGCTCGTTCTCTGATGAAGTATAACTTCGGCAACGTGAAGGGGTGGAATCCGCTGTTAAGAAGCCCCTTCGATTCGGCATCATACTCATCGATATGACGGCGATAGATATCAGTCGCATCAAGAGCCATCGGACTATCCACGATAACGGGAATATCGGGGATCCTCTTCGCTTTTTTTAATTCCCTCAGATGATAGAGAAGGGTTTGGGTCCTTCCAACGGCGAAGCTCGGAATGAGAACCATGCCTCCATGCTTCGCCGTTCCCGTTACGACCTCCGCGAGCATCTCCTCAGTATCAACCAACGGATGCACGCGATCCCCGTAGGTAGATTCCATTACCAGGAGATCGCCAAGCTGCGCTGGCATCGGATCCACGAGAATCGGCTCTCCGTACCGGCCGATATCACCCGAGAAAACGATGCGCTTGCCACCGATATCGAGGGCAATCGAACACGCCCCGAGGATATGACCCATCGGAGTCCATGTGGCGACGATCGAATCAGTTATCTGTAGAGGCGTCCCCACGGGAGTGGGGCGCAAAAGCTCCAGCGAATCGGCCGCATCTCTCTGTGTATAAAGCGGGAGCGGTGGATCGTGCCGCGAACGTTTATGCTTCGCGCGAAAGTTCGCTTCCTCCTCTTGCAAGCTTCCGCTATCAACGAGAAGAAGCTTGGTGAGCTCAGCCGTCGCGGGGGAACAATACACCGGCGCTTTTAATCCGAATCGGTGATAACGCGGCAACATCCCGATATGGTCGATGTGCGCGTGCGTCAGAAGAACAGCCGAGATATCCGCGGGCAAAAAGCGAGGTGGCTCCCAATTCTTCTCGCGCCATTCCCGCTCACCCTGGAATATTCCACAGTCAACCAATAGAGAGGTTTTACCATCCGATACGAGATAACACGACCCCGTGACAGTGCCGGCAGCCCCAAGAAACGTAACGGTCACAGACATGCTGTACCCCCTCTTTTCTAGCCCACATGAGCATATGCGGTAAGTTCCCACCTTGAAAACCTAGTAGATCAGCCTTAGAAGAAGGAGTCGTTTCAACGGAGCTGGATCATGTCTCACACAACTACTCGCCCGGGCATGATCTATGGAATAGCCGCGTTCGCGTCATGGGGGCTCCTTCCGCTCTATTGGATTCAACTCTCCACTATCCCGAGCTTAGAGATAATCGCTCATCGAGTGGTGTGGTCCCTCCTTTTTCTTACGCTAGTCGTGTGGAAAAAAGGCGCCCTTCAGGAAGTCCTTGCGGCCTTGAGGTCTCCGCGACGCGTCATATTACTCGCGCTTTCCGGCTTCCTCATCGCGCTCAACTGGCTCGTGTACGTATGGGGGGTGCATCACGGGCACCTGGTCGAGGCGAGCCTGGGCTATTTTTTATCCCCGATCATTACTATCGCTCTAGGAGCCTTTATCCTCAAAGAGCCACTCTCGGGGCGCAGAAAAGTGGCCGTCGCGATAGCCTCCCTGGGCGTTCTTTTCAAAGCGCTCGATGCGGGCGTGTTTCCTTGGGTGGGGGTAACCCTCGCGGTATCAATATCGCTCTATGGCTTCATCCGGAAGCGCATTCCCATAAGCTCTCTCGCGGGACTGACTGTCGAGACCCTTCTCCTCTCCCCACTTGCGCTCGGACACCTATACTTCCTCTCGATCCACGACCGGTCCCACCTCTTCTCAATGGGCACATCAACAACAATCTTGCTGGTCTTAACAGGGGTGTGCACCTCTCTTCCGCTGCTTTGGTTCGTGCGCGCGAGCCAACTGCTACCACTATCGGTGCTCGGAATCGTTCAATACCTCTCTCCTTCATTGCAGCTACTCGTATCTCTCTTCGTGTTTATGAATCCCCTTACGTTTAATGGGCTCCTATCTTTCTGCTGCATTTGGAGCGCAATAGCGCTCTACCTCACCGGCAAGCGAGAGATCAGGTTATAGCTACCCCCCTCGAACTCATGTGTGGACAGCCCAATCGAGAGCTGCGATGGTACAGAGACGTTCACACAAACGGGGAAAGATACTTCCGTTAATTCTACACGATAGGCGAACCTATGCCGAAAAAAGCACCCTCAAAGACGCCCTACAAACCAACCATCATCACTGCCGCGTCGAAAGGCTTCCTTGAAAAGTATATTAACAACCCCTCTCCCACTGGCTTTGAGGCCCCGGGGCAAAAGATGTGGCTAGACTATCTTAAACCGTTCGTTGATGAAGTCGACGTCGACAACTACGGAACCGCGTACGGCATTATCAATCCGAAGGCTCCGTACAGAGTGGTTATTGAAGCCCATGCGGATGAGATCTCGTGGTTCGTCGCGTACATCACTGACAACGGCCTGATATATGTGCGCCGAAATGGTGGAAGCGATCACCAGATAGCCCCATCCAAGCGGGTGAACATCCACACCAAAAAGGGGATGGTAAAAGCGCTCTTTGGATGGCCCGCTATCCATACCCGTAGCGACGGAAAAGAGGAGTCTCCCTCATTAAAAAACATATTTCTTGATGTAGGCGCGAAAAATAAAGCGGAAGTTGAAGCTCTCGGCATTCACGTCGGCTGCGTCATCACCTACGAAGATGAGTTCATGACCTTGAACAACCGTTACTACGTAGGTCGAGCACTCGATAATCGGATCGGTGGATTCATGATCGCGGAGGTCGCTCGACTTCTCAAAGCGAACAAGAAAAAACTCGACTACGGGCTCTACATCGTCAATAGCGTCCAAGAAGAGGTAGGTTTACGTGGAGCGGAGATGATCGCTCACACGATTAAACCGAACGCGGCTATCATCACTGATGTCTGTCATGATACCTCCACCCCTCTTATCAACAAGATCGTCGAGGGAGATACTCGATGCGGGGCCGGACCAGTACTCACGTACGGACCTGCTGTCCACAACAAGTTGTTAGACCTCATCATCAACACCGCCGAAAAGAATAAGATCGAATTTCAGAGAGATTCGGTATCTCGCGCGACGGGGACAGATACAGACGCTTTCGCCTACTCAAATGGCGGCATCCCTTCAGCGCTGATCTCCCTTCCATTACGCTACATGCACACAACGGTGGAGATGGCGGAGATTAAGGATGTCGAGGCGGTCATTAAGCTCATATATCAGACCCTTCTAACACTTACTCCGAAGTTCAGTTTTAAGTACTTATAGCCGGGTGGCAAAACAGCCTCCGTACGGAGCTTTGGGCGAAACAGCACTACTGGAAACAAAAGGCGCCAAAGACCTCGCGGCCGTATCTTTCGCCATGTATTGGGGAACTCTTGGGAATCTCCAGCAAAGTCGGAGTCCAACTATCAAAAGGCTCCCCGGAGAGCCTTCTTTTGGCGACCCTGCGAGAGCCTAAAACAGACTACTTAGTCCCTGGTTTGAGCACATACCACTTTCCGGCCCCCCATGACCTAGCTCTGGAATATCGACCTCATTGTGAGGTATTGTACAACTTGTGAGATCCGGTGAATCCAACAACAAGTATCCTCGAAGGGATGATATCAATCCCTCTCGCTCGTATAACAATCGAGTCGGCGCGCCCCTGCTCGCGGAGCAACAGGCCGAAGCCGCTATGCGTGAACTGCGCGATCGCTTTGAGTTAGCGGAGTCCAACCCAGGCGATCGAAAGATCGTATCCGACGCGGTTGGATTCGCGTGGCGAATCCTCACCTTTTTGGGATTCCCTGACTTTGAGGCTATTCGGCAGGTACGCACAGAAGAATTTCCCGATATCTTTGAACCATCGCAACACGGGCTCGTATCGCTCGCTCTTGAGATTGTCGGTTGGTACCACTTCGGTCTGCGCAAATACGACATCGACCGAACCGCTCGAGTTTTTGACCGATGCCTCGAACTAACCCCACACAACATCAGAGCTCTTGAACGATTCGCCATCGTAGCAAATGACATTCAACCTGAAGACATCGGCGGTTTCGCGAAATACCCCAAAAAGCAGCAAGAGACCGCTCTCGGATACAAGCTTCAGTGCAAACGAAAAGTGGACAATATTCTTCTGGACGTCTACGGAATTACAGAGGGACACCTTGTCGGTCAGTCCCCTGAGACCGTCGCGGCGATGATGAAGACGAAGAAACCGGCAGAACGTAAGTTCGTGTTTAACATCCTCGGGCATCTCTCCCAGTTTAATCTCGTTATCGGTGACTTCTTCAGAAACGGAACGATGCTGAGTTTGGGCACTGGAGCCGCGTGCTGTCAGTTAGAGATGCTCGATCTTCCACGAGATCTTACGAGCCTCGTACTTTTATTGAAGAGTCGTTTCGAGGAAGAGGATCGAGGCCTAGTGGCCGGTGAGGAGACACCTCTGGTGTGCTCTATCCTTCGAGTCATCGCGGGGATCTTCGAGGCTAAGTGGCGAATCTTCCAGAATCAAGCTGCTCAACGCCGCGCCCAGGAGCTCGCTGAGCTCATAAAAGAGATCGAGGGTTAACCGCTCCCCAGCAGTCCAAGGCGAGACTATCGGTGTCCGGGGCTAACACGTGCGTTCAAGGTAAACGAGACTCCTCGCTTTCTGTCTCATAGTTGCCAACCATGGCAACTATGGGCAATAAACGACGTTCTAGCCAATATGAGCCTCGTTCCCCTCTATGAACCTCGCACAATATCGGTTACGAGTTCCCTGGTTAACTTTTTTCAAATAGGCGAAACCGTTATGTGGCTCGACCGTGCGATCAAATGGCTCCTCCCGCGAGAAGAACACTTTTTCACGTTATTGGAGAGAGGCGCTCAATGCGCTCTGGACGCGAGCAAGCTATTGGTGGAGTGCGTCTCGGATTCGAATCGATCGAGTCGAGAGATAACCATTAAAAAGATAAAGGACGTCGAGCTTGAAGCTGACCGAGTAATCATTGAGGTCTACAAGGAGCTTAACCGAACTTTCGTTACCCCCATAGATCGCTCAGACATTTACAAACTTGGGTCCGAACTAGAAGGGATTACTGACGGTATTTACTCTACCGCTCTTCAAATAACGGTTCACTCGATGGAAGAGTTACCGTCTGGAAGTCTTGAGTTCGCGAAGCTGATTGAACGCTCCTGTGAGGAAATCCGAAACGCCGTAATAGTTTTAGGATCCAAGAGCAGCTTTCTTGAGATTAGGAAACACAGCAAGACGATTAAGAGCTACGAGGATCAGGGAGACGTGATCTTCCGGACCGAAATAGCTTCCATGTTCAAGCACGAAACGGACGCTATCAGACTACTCAAGAACAAAGAGTTCCTTGAGGGGCTTGAGGAGAGCCTCGACCTCTGCGACGACGTAGGAAACGTTCTCTCTTCAATTGTAATCAAGAACTCATAACATATGCTAACTCTCGTTATTGCTGTTATCGTTGTTGCGTTGATCTTCGACTTCATCAACGGATTTCACGACACCGCCAACGCAATCGCTACCGTAGTGAGTACAGGAGTCCTTCCCCTCAAAACCGCGATAATTCTCGCCGCTATATTCAACTTCGTCGGAGCGCTCACCGGCACCGCTGTGGCGAGCACTATTGGTAAGGGAATTATTACTCCTGACACGATCACCTTGGTCGTAGTTCTCTCAGCTCTCATCGGAGCGATTTTCTGGAACCTTTTTACCTGGTACTACGGTATCCCCTCATCATCATCGCACGCGATGGTTGGAGGTCTCGTTGGTGCTGGCCTCGCGCATAGCGGCCCATCCTCGATACAGAGCGCTGGCATGATAAAGATCTGTACGAGCCTCGTCATGAGCCCTCTCGTCGGTATGCTGGTAGCGTTCCTTGTTATGCTCCTTCTCTTCTGGATATTCCGGAGAGCCGCTCCTGTCGGAGTTTCAGGGCTATTCCGGCGCCTTCAAATGCTCTCCGCTGGATTCATGGCGCTCTCACACGGAAGCAACGACGCACAAAAGACCATGGGAGTTATTACGATGGCCCTCGTCGCGTACGGCGCTATCGAGATGTCGGGGCCGAAACTTCCGGTCCCCTCATGGGTTGTGCTAGCGAGCGCGGCAGCGATGGGCCTCGGAACCGCCGCGGGCGGCGTTCGAATCATCAAAACGCTCGGAACAAAAATCATCGACCTAAAACCTGTACATGGATTCGCCGCCGAAACCGCTGCGGCCGCGGTCATTATGACCGCCTCGCACTATGGACTTCCCGTTTCAACAACTCACTGTATCAGTGGTTCGATCTTAGGGGTTGGAGCGAGCCAGAGCGTATCAGCAGTCCGATGGGGCATCACCGTGCGCATACTCTACGCGTGGCTCCTTACTATTCCGGTAAGTGCTATCTGCGCGTATCTCTTTTATTTTGGCGCCCAATGGCTAACGGGAATATCCTAGGGGCTTAATCATGAACTATAGTTAAGGGGCTCCCTAGCCTCGGCGATCATAGAAACCTGGTCTAAAAACAGATATTGTTCACTTCTATGTTAAAAAGCGAATTACTTTCATTCCTGAAAGCGCATCCTGATACCGCTATCCGCTTTGAACTCCCGGACGGGCAGCTGTCACCACCTCACGCTCACGTTACCGAGGTCGCTCGAATAGACAAACATTTCATCGATTGCGGTGGCACCGTGCGCAAAGAGTCTCTTTGCAGACTTCAGACGTGGGTAGCAGACGATGTAGATCACCGACTCTCCGCGAAAAAACTCGCGGGCATCATTGAAAAAGGTTCTGTCATAACTGGCCCGGACGATCTCGAAGTTGATGTTGAGCACGATGTTGGGTTTGTGACTCAGTTCCCGGTTGCGAGCACCAGGCAGGTCGGAAATGAAATTATCCTATCGTTGTCCGGGCGTCATACTGCGTGCCTTGCCCCGGAGCTCTGCTGTCCCCCGCAACCAGAATCTACGATAGTGCCGTTCGGCCGCAAAAAATAGCCAACGGCGTGCCTGCACATTCACACCCCTTGCGACTGTGGGATGTCATCAGAGTCATCCCCAACTTTTATCCTTTGAAGGGAACAACCTGTCCACTCGGGTCGACGGTCTTCAGCGTTGTTGGCAAAGAGAACCGATTATCTCCCGTTGCTGAAATTATACCAGATGCCGCTTTGTAATTTTTCAAGCTCCGCAAAAACGTCGAAACAGTATCGCCATCTTTTCCAACGCGAGAAGCCTCTATGAGCAATCGCACCGAATCATAACAGTTGCTCGCCGTATACATCGTCCCCCCCGGATTAGCCGCTTGGAAGGCAGTAACGAAGTCCTTCGCCGGGTCCGCTCCAGTGGCAAAAACTACTCCCGAAAATAGTCCCTGAGCCGCGACGATCTCATCCTTATCTTCAAAGGTCTCAAAGCCTACGAGGGGCGCCTTGATACCCAACGCGCGAGTCTGTTTCACCGCGACGGTAAGTTGCCCTGGAAAGAAGATCGGAATAAACGCGTCGAACTCTCCCTTGGACTTTATACGCTCAAGCACGCCGCGAAAGTCTTGGGTATCTGGTGCAACCTCCTCGTTCGCTACAATCTGCACTCGACCATCTCTATTCGCTTTATCGATTAAGGCATCGCGGGTCGCGAGCAACCCATTGTGCGTAACCGCCAGAATCGCCACTCGTTTCTTACCGGAAGACACAAGGTATTCGTACAACGTCTCCGCCTCATCCTGCGGAAGCGCCCAGTAGGTAAAAGTATACGTTCGACCAACCGCTACAGCTGGATCCGACGCGATAGAAATATGCGGAATCTGTTTACGTTCCGTCAGGCTCGCAAGAGAGAGTCCGGTGCTTGATGACCATGTAAATAAAGCATCGACTTTATCTATATCGAGAAGTTTATGCCCTGCCGCGACGGATCGGTTAGCAACGAGCCCGTCATCTTCATAGATCACCTTCACTCGGTTCTTCTCTTCAGGGGGAAGTTGAGCGATCGCGAGGTCCACAGCTGCCTTACCGGTAACTCCAATAAAGGCCGACGGCCCCGTAAGCGGTAAGATCACCCCAATACTCAAAGGAGGGGGATCGGCCACCACGTGAGGGATACTCGAACAAAGGCCGATCCCTAGAGCCGTAACGATTGCTTTAAAAAAACGAGCCTGCATAACGATGCAAGTACTACTAAATCGACCAGAGCGCTACTTTTAAAGGGTTGGGCGCGAAATAGTACGATCCATGCGGCGTTTGTACGCCGGCCCTCCAGGTACGACCGTCGCGGGTTAAGACGAATCGCATAATTATCACGGACACGATTGGAGGGCCGGCGGCCTCGCCGGCCGCAGGTACAAATGCGACGTAGAAACCATTTGGAGGGACGCAACAAGCCGGCGAGGCC
>CAIXKI010000195.1 GCA_903920005.1 uncultured delta proteobacterium | reverse complement strand
TGTCCTGAACCTAAACAGGTGTCTTTACGCGCTGCAGTCGTAACCTCTTTATTATACAGGAGGTTGTTAAAAACGCGGAATGTTGTCGAAAAGCCAAATCACAAAACACCTGTGTTTCTAGTATGTTACAACATGGCAAACCCTTTGCAATGTA
The DNA here is from genome assembly GCA_903920005.1 of uncultured delta proteobacterium. Classification (GTDB taxonomy): domain Bacteria; phylum Bdellovibrionota_C; class UBA2361; order UBA2361; family OMII01; genus OMII01. The sequence continues at coordinate 15,829 of CAIXKI010000195.1, read as the reverse complement.
CGCTTATCAAACGCGTCACTGTTACGGTTGGAGGCCGGATAGACATGAATCAGACAGACCCACGGTTAATCACGCTAGAGGAGCTAGTTGAGGAGCTCCTCATCAAAACTCCCCCTCTAAAGCCTCTTCTGGAGGAGAAGTTAGAGCCCCCCTTAACGACGGAAAACGTAATGCAACAAAAGGGGGAGTTTTCGTAATAACAGAGTAGAAGTAGGTTGAGGGTATGTAGTCATACTCGCCACCGAACGCTCTGCTTACAAAAACGCGCCGTACATAAAAAGCACGAGAAAAAGATTTCAGGGAGACTATGAACATGGAACCAAGAATTATTGAAAAACTCTTCGCATCGTTCACTGAGCTTGAGGGTGCTATCACGAAAGCTCGTCAGACCTTTAGGAGTCGAGAGTCGGTACCTGAGGGTGTGGTAAAGAGACTTGAGTCGTACGACACGATTCTTTCAAAGCAACGTTCACTTGCGGTATCTCTGTGCGAGGCTATCGCACAGAAAGATTGGGACGAGGTAACTCGACATGTGACTCTTATCAACGGACTCTCCGCGATGATTCGAGATGATGCCAAGGCTATCCTCTCCGCAATCTCAATTTCGGATGACTCTACTCTTGATGACGAGACGAGCAACTTCTGTTAGCTGAACGCGCTCCGGTCTCCCAACAAGAAAGCCACCTGAAAGGGTGGCTTTCTTATGCGCCTATCGTACTCGATTCATCAAAGCCACCTAGCAGAGGCTCCAACTATCTTTGAGTATAGTGAGCCTATACGAGGGGCCGATTTGTGCCATTTCGAAGCCACTCCCCGAGGAGCTTCTTTACGATCTCAAGCATATCTTCCGTCGGATATATGGAGCTCGGCGAGAGGCGGATGAGTCCACCGGAGACACCCGCCGCGGCCTTTGCGCCCGAGTCTTTAATGCTCGCGTGAGATTGCTTCGCCGACTCGCTCATCATCGGGTAGGCACCGTTAAAGCTGTTGGCGCGGAGAAAAACCTTCGAAAGCGATTCAGTTAGAGCTGTAAATCTTTCCGCCGGAAGCTCGCAACGAAGGGTAAAAACAGCGGGACAGGCGATGAGGTATCGCTCCGCCAACTCTCGCTTCCTGCCCTTCGCGACAAAGGGATGAAGAACTTCGATCCCTTCAATAGGATTGTTGGACAAGTACTCAACCAACACCTGGGTCGTTTTAGACAACTGCGCCATCCGCACGCCCATCGTTTTGAGTCCATCCTCTACTTTTGATGAGATCTCAGTTGGTAGCGCTCCCCCTTTGCATCGGCGCTCTTCAAACATAAGCCGGGCTAGCGAATCGTTGTCAGTTACTACCGCCCCACTAAGCTTACCACCTGTATACCCTTTCGTAAGGCTCAGAACGTCAAGGACCTTGTCGTATCCAACTGCCCGAGCTATCTCGAGAGGGAGGCATGCTCGACCGGTCGCCAGAGTATTGTCTAGAAGCATGTAGGCTCCTACGTCTCGAGCCGCCTCCATCACGGGGAACAAATCAGGCACATCAAGAAGCGGATTGGTTATCGTCTCACCGACAACGAGCTTTGGACTTTTCGCGCGAATCTCATCGGCTGCCGTTTCGGACGAAAGATCGATAGTATCTAGCTCAAGCCGTTCCTTTCTATCCTCGGACCTAAAATATCGATCTGTGCCACCGTAGACCGATCGATGCATTAACACCTTATCTCCCGGACGTACGATCGCCTCCGTCGCGGCCGCAATGGCTCTCATGCCATCGGAAAAGGCGTAACAATGCGCTCCAAGCTCCCCAGCCTTGACGACAGATTCGATCCGCTTCCCTGCTTTATGCCCCTGACGACCGTAGTCTTGAACCTCTCCTCCATCGCCCGAAGGAGGAAGTACATACGAGGCACCCTCCTCAAAAGATCCTCCAAGAGGATCACCCTCATTTAGGTGAGATTGTAGGGTCTCCGCGAGACGACGATCGAACTTCAGAGAATCAAGTGGGGGGGCGTACGTGGTGGTCGTTCGGCTCATAGCAGATCCTTTCAGCTAGCTTTCCTTAAAAGCCTAGGAAGGATACCAAACTGCTCAGTGCTAGGAAAACAGCCAGGCCCTAACTAGCGCACTCACCGATCTAGAGACTACAGCTTCCGACTCTATAAGCCTTTCCATAAGGCTCGCTATGCTGACGGGAGTTCTGACTACGGTTATGAAGCCGCTCTCTGCAACTCGTCGCGCACCTTCTTGAGGATCGCGACGTTATCCGAGTGGCCGGTCATGCGGGCGGTAACTTTACCACGAAGTCTTCTACCAAGAAGGAAAAGGTCCCCGATAGCATCAAGCACCTTGTGCCGCACCGGCTCGTTTGGGAAGCGCCATTCATCGTTGATCGCGCCCTCCGCTCCGATGAGCAAGAAGTTGTCGAACCGACCGCCTAGAGCCAATCCCTGACGCTGAAGGTGTCCGACATCCTTAACAAAGCTGAAAGTGCGAGCGGGAGCGATCTGATCTCTGTATGCGGCTGGATCCGTTAGCGTGAAAGAGAAGTGCTGCTCACCAACGGGTTCTGGATAACGGAGGGTGTACTCAACACTAAACTCATCCGCAGGCTCAATCCGGATCGACTCTTTGTCATCCCCTACTTCAATGACCTTACGAACATCGATCTCATACCACTCACCATCCTGCTCAGTGAGACCAACTTCCTCAAAGAGACGACAGAACTCGCGCGCGGAACCATCCATCACAGGAACTTCGCCGTTGCATTTTATGAGAACGTTAGAGATTCCATACGCGCAGAGCGCTGACATGAGATGTTCAATCGTTCCAGCCTGGGTCTGCCCCAAACGCACCGTCGTCGCAAAACCAGTAGACTCAACGAAATCAACGTGCGCGGGAACAACCGTGGTTTCGGATACGCCTACGAAGTGGATTCCAGAATTAGGTGGAAGTGGCTCAAGAATGAGGCCACTCTTACGGCCAGAATGAAGCCCTTGTCCGTACAGGATCGCGGCATGCGCCAAAGTCTTTTGCGGAATCGCCCGACCTCGCAACGTCTGCTTCGTGAATACCACGGGATTGATCGTTACAGACTCCCTAATCGGTCCAACCGACGCAGGCTCAATCGCCTCCCATCGAGGCTCCTGCGATGCCTGTGCCGCCGCATCCGCTTGATGAAGCACACGACGAACGAGCTGAATCGTTCCTGAGAGATCAAGCGGCTTCTCAAGGAAATCCATCGCTCCCAGTCGAGTGGCGGCGACGGCGGTCGATATAGTGGCGTGACCACTGATCATCACGACCGGAATATCTTGATGAATCTCTTTGATCTTACGGAGGGTCTCAAGACCGTCCATGCCCGGCATCCAGATATCAAGGAGGATAAGGGCTGGGCGGGTGTTCATCAGGATTCGGATCGCAGATTCGCCATCCTCTGCGAGGACCACAGAGAACCCTTCATCCTTAAGGACACCCTCAAGGGAACGGCGGATACTCGCCTCATCGTCGACTACTAACACAAGTTGATTGGAGGTTGTCCCCTCCTGGTATCCATGGGTGTTGGCCAAGTTATGCATAGCTCCAAGCCCTCGTAAACATTATCCCTATAGTACCTTCCCCGCCGAACTAACGCAAATTATCGAAAAAGCGAGGGTACTTAGCAGGTTTTCGGCAGCTCTGAACCTTAAGGGATTCCATTCGTTCAGGAGGGCCGCAAAAAGCCGATATACGAGGTCTACCAACAATATATCGAGAGCGGGATCCCTTACGTGCGACACCATGGCACCGGAGACGGTGAAATCATCATCTTATTAGAGGGTTATGCTATCAAAATTCTTTGGTTCTAAATCACACTCCGCCGACGAGGCCTCTATCCTTGCCGATGGTGTTCGCCGCTCCATTCTGAGCTACCTGGGGATGAAGTCGATCCCCATTATGCCAAGAGCCGCTCAACAAGCATTCCAGCTCTCCGCCAATCCCAACGCGGAGGCGAACGACTACATCTCTGTTGTTGAGCATGATGAGGGACTCTCGTCTCGTGTTCTAAAAATAGCGAACTCGGTTTTTTATGATCGGGGAGGAGGAAGCAAAACGATTGCGGACGCAATTACCGTGATCGGTCTCACCGAACTCAAGGGACTCCTGAACGCGACGTCACTTTCAAATCTTTTTCCGACTCGACATCCTCTCCGTGGCCAGCTTTGGGCTCATAACGTAGCAACGGCGGTAACGGCTCGGTTCCTTGCTCGACAGCTCCTCCCCTCTCTTACCGATCAAGCATTCCTAGGTGGCCTCATGCACGACATCGGGAAGCTCCTTATCCTTCAGCAACACACAGCTTCATATGAAAAATTAATCTTCCGGGGAATGGCTGACGGGCTCGAATCGATCAACGCCGAAACGCTTGAGTATCCCTTCGATCACACACAAGTGGGACACCTCGTCGCAGAGCGTTGGGCGTTCTCAGCAGACCTCACCAATATCATTAGCCGCCACCACAGACCATGGAAGGATATCCCTCGACACTCTACGGTAGGGCTCGTAAAAGCGGCAAATATCATCGCTCACGCGAAAAACCTCGGAGCTTCACGAGACCTTGCTCCTATGCGACGCGCGTACGAGCCGATGCTCGCTGAGACGTGGGAGCATCTCGGCGTGCACGAGCCAAACCAATTAGACATGCTTGAGCGAGCACGTATTACGTTCGACGACGAAAACGAGCTCTTTGAATCGTGGAGTCGCGGATGATTCTCATGGCCGCGGCACTCACAGCACTCGTTGTAGTCCTTGCGGTGTCCTACGTTCACTCACTCGGGATCCTCACAAGGAGCCTGATGAGCGCCTCAACAGAGATGACGCCCTCGTTACTCGATCGTATCGGATCCAAGGTGCCGTTTTTTGGAAAACGGACAGCTCTACTCGCCGCGAAGATCGAAAGACTCAAGCAATCAGATAACGATCACAAAACTCGGTACAAGATTCTAACGGAAAACGTCGCGGCGGCGGTTATCCTCCACGAGTCGGACGGGACCATCCTCTGGTGCAGCCCTTTCACAGAAGTATTAACAGGCTTCCCCCTCTCAGAGGTCTATCGAGCCAAAGAAACATTCCTCAAAACGAACGTTCATGAAGATGACCGTGAAACGGTGGAACGATCCCTGAAGATAGTAGCAACGGGCGAACCATTCCAATGTCGTTACCGCTTCTACCACAAGTCTGGCATGGCCCTCTGGCTCGAGACGAGAACCGTTCCGATTCTCGATAACTCCTCTGATAATTATGTTGCCCTCTCGATCTCGATCGATGTGACCGCTCAAGTGATGAATCAGATGCAAATCGAAGAACGTAATCGAGACCTGAACGAATTCACCTACATGATATCGCACGATCTCAAAGCTCCAATCCTAACGATCTCTGGAATGCTGGGTATCTTAGAAGATGACGAGGCTGTGAAGAGCAACACGAGCCTGTCAGAACCTCTCACATACATCCGAAAGGCTACTCGACGCCTCCAGGACCTCGTGACTGGAGTGCTTGAGCTCGCAAAGATATCGGCCTCAGACAGAACGCTAGAGCCCGTCGCTCTGAAAGAGGTGCTCAACGAAGTACTTGAAGACCATCGACTTCAAATCGAACAGAGCGCGGCAACGGTCACAACCATTGAGGAGCTCCCGGTGGTACTTGGAAACAAAACACAGCTCTACCAGGTCTTCAGCAATCTCATAGGAAATGCAATCAAATATCAGAGGGCGGATCGCCCACTCATGGTCTCTGTGGGAACTGACAAAGCATCTTCTCGACGGCGCACTTCTATAACGGTCAGTGATAATGGGCGGGGCATAACCCCCGATAAGATAGACACGATCTTTAAGCCGTTTAATCGTGCCGGAGAGGACACAATAGAGGGTACTGGAGTGGGCTTAGCTTCGGTCAAGAAGCTGGTTGAGAGACTTGGTGGTTCAATCGAAGTAGAAAGCCAGGTAGACTCCGGAACTTCTTTTACAATCGAGCTACGGCGCGCGCCCGATGTCTAGACCTGCCCCGGTATCAAATCCGCGCCGTGACCAAGGAATGACAACAGCTCATTAACGATCGCCGCAAGCTCAGGGGCCCACGTGCGGGGATCTGCCCTCATCTCTGTTATCTCTGGTAAAATGAGCGTTGTCGTATACTTCGCGCCTGAATGTAGAGACTCAACAACGATCGACTCCTCCTGCGAGTTGAAGGTAAAGATAGCCGCTTCCCCCCCTGAACGACGAAGCTGAGAAAGATACGCGTTCGAGATAAGATCACTCTGTGAGATAGCGAAGGAGAGCGTTGGCTTCCACGAAGCAAGAAACCGCTCACTGGCAACCACAGCGTGAACGTACGAAACGAAGAGCGCTCTCACGCTCTGCTCTTGGGTCGGAGAAAGGCTTGATACCTGCGCCGTCCCCCATCGAGCCGCAATTTCGTTAGAACACATCTCCCAAAGTCTAATTCCTCGAAACTCTAATCTATCCAGCTCGTCCCGAGCCACGGAGGAGATCCACTTGGAACTTTGCGTCACATCTTCAGGAGCGATAAACGAAGAAACATCCCGAGAACGAACTCCTGCCCATTGCGAAAGCGCGCTCTGCTCACCAAGACACTGCAAGCAGGCAAAGGGGGACCGCCCCCCAATATGCTTTTTATCTCGACCACAAGCTGACAGAGCACCATCACATCGAAGCTGCACTACCTCTCCACCCTGCTTATCGATATAGTTCGCGACGAGATACAGAAGACCTGCCTCTCGATGAAACGATCCGTAAGGAGAGAAGAGCGCTAGTCTCATAGTGCACACACCGATAAAGGACGTTTGCTAACGGTATCTCGATACATCAAATAATACGCGGTCTCTGGGGTAATAGAATGCGCATTCACCGAAACCTTCTCTGCACGCGTCAGCCCCCATAGACACTCGTGGGGAGCAGTATCCTTAAAGAGAGAATCCTCGAGCGGGATCTCCACCGCGGAGTGTGCCGCAAGGGTACCGACCTGAAGCGGTATCGCGCCCTCTCCCGAACGGTGAAACACCCCTGGGCGGACGGTCTCGTCACTGGAGTTCACCATAACAAGAGAGGTACTAAAGAATGAATCTTGAAGCCCTACACCCATCAGGCTTTGCCGACGCGAATGTGCGACTCGAGGATCACTAGCATCCGGTGTTTCTCGAGTCGAAGACTCTCCAACCGGAAGGAATGGAACGCTCATGTACATCACCGTTGACTGAGCTGACACCAACTCTATAGCCGCAAGCGATGATTGAAGGGGGAGCCTACTCTGCTGACTAGAGAGCTCGATCTCAAGACCGAACACCCCGGAGGCCTCGGCTCTTAAAGTCGGAAATGCGTCTTCAAGACGAACCCCATCAGGTTGGTTGAGGCGCCCGCCATCCAGCAAAACAGACCGCTTCTCTATCCCCTTTCCAAAAAGAGTCAAAAGACACGCGACAGCGTGATGGCCACTTGAGGCGCCAGCAGAGGGATAGAAATGCACTCGAGTCTTGATGGTTGGCGTCGAGATACAAAAAACGAGAGCTTTAAAGGACTGAGAAACCATACTTCTTTCTTACCACGAAGTTAAACATCGGAAGGTGTCGCTCTCTGGCGACTCCCCAAGAATACGCTCAATGATGTGGCCAGAAATCGCTGATTGATGACGGCCTGTTATTCGTAAATAACCCTGAAGCGCCCCCTTCTCCCAAGACTTATCGTCAGCCGAACCAAGCAGTTCAGACTCGACCGACAGAACGCGACTGCCGAGGGCCGGTATCGTCAGCGTCCATTCGGGGGAACGATTACCGTAAAAGAAACGGCATGCCAGCTGACCTTCCTCTGCGCCGGTGTTGACCAACACCAGCATATGCTCTCGACGCCCCCCCAATACCAGAGGAATAAAGGCACTTTCGCGCGCTCCAACCGGGGCAGGATCATGGTAGACGGAGACACTTGAGCCAATCGACTGTCGACAAAGGTGACGAGTCCCTCTTGGCGAGCGAATGCGCACATGGCCGTGAGCAATCCCTCCCTGCATCTTTAATCCAGCGGCGAACGGCTCAAGTTCTACAACCCCAACCTCCTTCGCCGGGAACTCAACCTCGATAGTGTTAACCTTCACACCATCGACGTCATAAATCTCAAGGGATGTCGGAATCCGACCTTCCACCGCGGACTCATCCTCCGAGGAGATGAATAAGGTGCTCGAGAACGAGGGTGGATTGGCTATCCAGAAGTGACTGACTGTTTCGGCAAGGCTCATTACTAAGTAACCCTATGAAGCGACGGGGTTTATTGGGATAACGATTATCCCTAGTTATGTCTCCGCGACCGCTGAAAAATGGACGCTTCGACCCTAACAGAAAATATTTTACTTTACATCACTTAAATTAAGAAATGACCTCACCAAAGAGTAGACAGTCCTTAAGATCCTAGGATCTCCTGCCGACTTTCCCCAACATGGATTCCGAACCAGGGACAGGGGGGGATAAAAAAATGGGCTCCACTAAGCTCTCTAAGATCTTTAAGTTCGACGGAAGGCTCGATACGTGGCACGTCGTACTATTTTTGGGGGGAGGAGCAGCACTAGTGTGTGTTATTTTTCTTGCAGCCTTGATGATCCCCGACGACAAGAAGAAATGCGCCCTTATGCCAGGATTTTGCAAGCCTAAAGTCACAGCATCAAAAAAAGGCTCCTTCGACGGTGCGATGCCCTCAGCTGACGCAGCTCCTTTCAGCCTCTCGGACTAGCAGCTCTTTCATGAGGAGCTCCACTAACACACCGCAGTGCAGGGGTACCTAGCAGGATGAGATCCAGAACCGCAGCGTATCTACTCAACCTTAATTACAGGCTCAGATCCTGCCGGCTTAGCCGAAACGCCCGCCTGAGTAGACAAAGGCCCCTTATCGCTCGGAATCGTTACGGCAGAGGGTAGAGAAGGAGCCGGAGCGCTCGGAACGCGACTCAGTGGCGAGCCAGAGCTCCACTCGGACTCCTCTTGGCTCCAACGCTTGCGAGTATCCTCAGAAGGGTCGTATCGCTTTGGCTCCTGGCCAAAGTGACGAACGGGGATCCGCTCAAGTGACGCGGGAACGCTTCCTCCTCGGATCAGCTTCGCAAGCTCAGGAGTCTTAGACATCTCGACGGAACCAGCTGACAGCACCTTGGAGGTCGAAGGATCAATAAGACGAGCATTCACATATACGCGTTCGGCAGAGGTAACGTACGTCCCCACTACGACGCCAGCCAAGTTTCGCTCAGGCTTCACCATTCCAGCATCGCGAGAGAGCGCAAACTCACCACCACGATCAAGAAACTGAAGCGCCTCGGCGTGACGAAGTTCGATTACATCAAAACCCTTCATCGAGAGCTCGCTCATAAGCTGCTCTCCCACCATTCGTCCGAAGGTGCTTGAGGCATAGAGGTCATCAATATTTACGAATGTCGTAACGCCGATAGGACCGGGAGCAGACCCGCGGTAGTGGCGGTCGATCTGCGACGCCAGAAGCGCGGTCTTGAATCGTCCTGGGCCATAGTTGTCGTAGTCGCGTGTGGGGACAGGCCAAAAAGCTGGCATATCATCGTAGCGGGAACTGCACCCCGTTGTGCTTAACAGGAATAGGGCAGCACAAACCCCAACAACCTGGCATACTCTTTGAAGTCTCTCCTGGAGACGTTGCGGTTGTTTCAGACCTACCGGAGTAAACATAGTAACCTCATGCACATAGCTTTTCGTCAAAACATAGTGGCTACGATATTTCGTGCACGTCGTGTCATTTGTTTGACACTCGCCCTCTCATGGTCGGGCTGTGCTTTGATCACTCACCACGTTGGTGAGACGTGCAATACTCGTGCTTACGTAAGAACCGACATCGCCGGATTTATTGATCAACGATTTAAGGGCGGTACAACCGCACGTATGGCGGTAGTGCCGTTCGTTACTCAGGCAAACTTTACCGCTCAGAACTCTGAATTGCCGGGAATTAGCGATCAACTTGCCTGGGGCGTTCATCGTGAACTCCTGGCGTACGACACCCTTCCCATCATTGAGGTGTTCAATCGACAGGACTGGCCGGGCAAAAAAGACGACTTCTTTACCGGTAACTTTGGAGCTCTCTCGCTTGCCCGAGACGCGGGGTACGATCTTATTTTAATCGGATATATGGACCGTATCGTTCGACTCGACACGTGGGTAATCCACACCAAGATAATCGATGTCGACTCAGGAACGACGCTCTGGTACGGCACATCCACAGTTAAAACTCGACAACCCGATCTCTACGAAGTAAGTGGAACATTCGGATTGACCTCGCAAAGACCAGATATGCTGTACATCTCTCCGATGATTCATGAAGCCTCCTCCTGCATAGCGCGGGACATTATGGTAGATCCGGAGCTAGAATAATCCGCTTTTCTAGTCAGCGAAGTTCACTCGCTCTCGCCAAACTATAGCTGCCACACAAAAAACGGCCGCCATTATTGGCGACCGTTCGTGGAGAACTACTACGCAGAGGCGCCTGCGTAGATGCGGTCCCCTATTTCTTCCGAGCGGCAACTCGCTTAGCAGGACGACTCGCCACCTTCTTGGCAGTTCGCTTGCCAAGCGCCGCTTTACGAGGAGACGCGGCTTTCTTAGGAGCGGTCCTCTTAGCAGTCGTCTTAGCGGATGTCTTAGCGGTTGTCTTTTTGGCTGCAGCCTTCTTGGGAGCAACCTTCTTTATAGGGGGAGCAGCTACCTTCGTAACAGCCTTCTTTGCGCCACCTTTTAGAAGAGCATCAATCGCCTTAAGCACCTCATCGGCATGCCCTTCTGGCTTCACAGCTCCAAAGATGTGAGCGATTTTTCCCTTTTTGTCGAGAAGGAACGTCTTTCGAAAAACTCCCTCAAAAGTTCGTCCCATAAAGCTCTTCTTGCCAAAAGCTCCATACGACTTTGCAACCTTAAATCCGGGATCGGACACGAGAGGAACCGAAAGCTTGTGCTTTTTACAGAAGCTTGCTTTTGTCTCCTCGTTTCCACCTGACACCCCGACCACAGCGACATTACGAGCCTTGAAGTCCTTCATTGCGGAAGAGAACTCTTTAGCCTCAAGCGTGCAGCCCGGCGTATCATCCTTTGGATAGAAATAGAGAACGGTGTAGTCAGCTTTCGCAGCGTTGAGCTGATGGGTCTTTCCATCTTTGTCTTTCAGCGAAAAACCAGGAGCTGATTGACCAACTTTTAATTCTGCCATGACGATTTATCCTTTAATTGTGAGCGGCCGATGGAGCATTCCATCTCACACTCTGAGTGAAACATTCGGGCGGAGTATAGAACCCATTAAGCTTCTACGGGAGACTATTTCTGCTGAGGCGCGAACTCGACCTGCGAAAAATCAGCCCTTCGAGAAATCGAGTGGATGTATCTGCTTCCGCAAACGAGAGCGTTCCCGCATACGATGGCGCCCCGTATGAGGGCGCGGAAGAGCGCCGCGCCGATGTCATGGAGAGTCGTCGGCCTTCGGTTTAGGCCAAGGCCCCCTCGAAAAAGCCGTTAGAGCACATGGGCGGCAAGACCCCCCATATCGACTTTATAGGGAGAACCACAGATGAACAGGATGTCAACGGCAGCCAAACGGGACACCAAACCCTCCACTCCTATCGCCACAGCTCAGCCTGGCGCAGAACCCGTCGCCCCTCTTGAAGGCACCGTTCCCTGCGCGGACCGACTCTCCTTCCGTTCTATGATAGCTGGCCTCATCTCTCATACCATGGGAACCATATCTAGATCGTCCGACACAACCGACAATACCACCGCTTCCTCAGCACAACCCGGCAAAGAGGCCATTGCTCAAGCTCGACAGTCCTTCCTTTCCCGATTCTTTTCGAGGGTTGAACGCGGGCTCTTCCTCGCCGTCGGCGCGGTAATCGAATTCACTCGGTACCTTGCCGAGAGACTCTATCCACCAACTAATAGCGGTCACAGCGTGGTAGCCGTTCCAACCACATCAGAGACTCCGACAACTCGTCATTCCCCCGTGCCCAACGACTCGTCCTCAAAGCATACAGAGGGGCACGAGATCAAAGCTTTTACCTCCGCAAAGACCAAATCCGAAGAGCCGTGCGTGACAGTAGCCGAGGCAACTCGACGGCGGGACGAAAAGAAACACGAAGAACAACTCCACGAAGAAGAACGGGTAGTTCGCGTCAAAGAAGACGCCGAGCATCTGATAGACGTTATAGATTCGGCAAACGGCATCACCAACGCTGACATCGCTATCATCAAGGCAAACCTCGAAGGGAGTTACGGCTCAACAAGCGTGGCGATACGGGAGATTATTGAGGCGCAACAACGAGAGGTAGATCCCCACAAAAAGCGATCGTAGCAACCAGAAGTAGTTTCACAAAAACCCGCATAGCAAGAGTGGCTGAAATAGCCGCCCGCGAATCCTCAGCAACCCGCGCCGGGGGAATTTTTAAAAAACCTCTAGAACGCTTACCGACCACATTCCGTGCAGCTCGATGCTGATACTCCTTGCGCGAACCATCCGTTCAGGAGAATCTGCCGACATATCGTGACCTCATCGACACTATGGATACGCAACTACCCCCGCTCGACATCACACACGTTCCTCCGCGCTGCGCTCCCTGTGAACACATCGCAGGAAACGAAAAGTTCGCGAGGAAAGCTCTCCAACTCCAAGAACAGTTCCTTCATCCAGACGGAAGCTCCTTCGTGGACATCACGCTCGACCTTGAGGATGGCGCCCCTATAGGGAAAGAGGCTGCTCTGCGGGAAACTTTTGCCACACTCCTCAACGCCCCTGAAAATCGGCTTCAGCAGATGGGGGTCCGAATTCACGCGCCGACGTCCCAGCACTGTGAATCTGACCTTGAGATTCTCCTGTCGCGCGCGGGGGCGGCCATCTCGTATATCACCATTCCCAAGATAACATCTGTTTCGGAGGTACTCTGGATCAATGGGATCATGAGCCACCACCTCGCGAAAAGCGGGTTAAAGCGACACATACCGCTCCACCTCCTGATAGAAACTCCTGACGCGTTGCGCTCGATCGAGGAGCTCGCGAAAATCCCTAGCGTGCGAAGCCTTGACTTCGGCCTCATGGACTTTATCTCTCATCTAGGCGGAGCGATCTCGTCGGACTGCATGAGGAGCCCGGGCCAGTTCGCGCATCCCCTGCTTCGAAATGTCAAAGAAACTATCGCGCTTGCCGCGTTGCGAAACAACAAAATCGCGAGTCACAACGTGACGGTTGAGTTTCGGAGGCCCGAGCAAGCATATGAGGACTCATTCAAAGCGCGTCACGAATTCGGATTCATGAGAATGTGGAGCATCCATCCAGAACAGATTCCACACATTATAAAAGGAATGAGCTCCTCCGCCGAAGAGGTGCGAGAGGCTGTGGAGATACTCACTTTGGCTCGCAAGGCCAACTGGGGCCCAATCGAACATAATGGACGCTTACACGATCGAGCTTCGTTCCGGTATTACTGGGGAATCCTCAATCGGAGCGGTACGCCCCTACTCAATTAAGCCGGTATCATCCCCTACCGCGATATTTAATCGGTCGTTATATCCAACCGTGTCTAGCACTGACTCAATGGCGTTCTTCGGCAATCCACGCTCCTTTGCTACGGCGTCGAAACGCTTACGGTCAACGTACTCCTGAATCACCTCATCGGCGAACTCCGGGAAGGTCGATCGAACGAGCTCTGGATTTACCTCTGTTCGCTTTACCTTTTGAATCGTGCATCGACCAAGTGGCCCTTCGTAGTTGGGAGCACCCTCAACTAACTTCTGACGGATAACATCTTTCAATTTCTGCTCCCGCGCCTGGAGGAACGCCATCTCATGGGAGATCTCTCTACTAATCTCGAATCGCTGACGGACTACGTAGTTATACTCTTTCAGAAGCCCCGGGATATCGAGATCAAGCTCTTGGCTTGCCCTCGCCTCTAGAGCCGCAAGATACTCATACAGCGAGATGGCAACCTCCGCGTCTAATCGAGCATATGACACCTGCTCCTGACTTAGCGGCCGGACAGACCAATCGCTGGTCTGCTCCTGCTTAGTGAGCTCCAAACCGAGTAGCAATTTACAACAGGTGCGCAGTGTGTGGTTCGGAAGATCCGGACGAAGCTGTCGAGACATCGTCAGAGTATCTCGAATCCCCTTAACCTTCATGTCATAGCGCGCGAACTGACGCTCCTCGAACGACGCGTTATGCGCGATTATAAGAGGCGTTGGAGCACTCAGTATCGGGGCAAGCGCGGTCGGCGCTCCGGTCTTCAAAACATCTACGAGAATGACGCGTCTTTCTGTCGGCACGCCGATCTGGATAAGACAGAGCTGTTCATTTCCCACCTGCCATCCGCTCGTCTCAGTATCGACGGAAAGGATAGGCTGACCTACAAGCTGTTCGGAGACGCGAGCAAGATCATCGGCGGTAGTTGCCCATTCAAATTCGTAGGTAGGTTGCACGTACATGGGAGGATCCTCGGGAAAAAGCCGATAGGGCCGCTAGAAGTGGTTCCAAAAACCCCCTGAGCTACGGTTCGCAGCACTATGCGATAGCATAGTCCTTGGGGGGTGCTAACACCGCCTCTAGTCTACTGTGCCCGAACTAGAGAAATAAAGGATCTTTTTGTGACGCTCACAAAAAGTGGCGACGGCGCCACTGAGGCCCCAACTAAAAACGACTCCCTTTTCGTCTATCGCACACACGGTGGGAGAGGCGGCCAACCCCTTCTCTTAGGGGCCCTAATCGTCGCGGAACTCCTCAGCAGATCCCAACATCTCTTAGGCGCTCACCTGCCGTGCGCATCGGTTTCGTAGACCTCGAGAATCTCGTAAGACCGAGCGGGCCCCTTCCAGCGACACTTACTTCGGGTCGCTCTTAAGTTTCAAAATCTCCGTTGTCCCGAAATAGTCCTCGCGCTCGGAGGCCTTAACTTTTCGGAGACCATCTATCAGCTCAGCCATCCTGCGAGAATCACTCTTTATCGAGGCAAGGGCGCCTATGAATTTAGGATTCTCTTTTGGCAACTGCTCCAGAAGAAAGCAATTCAACATAATAGCCGAGAGCGGTTGCCCCAACTGATGCGCCGCCGTTCCAGCAAGCTGTCCAACGGCGAGCTGTCTCTCAGTCTCGACCAATAGCTCCTGCATACGCCGAAGCTCTTCATTTTTCGCGACGAGGCTCATGTTAAGATCTCGGACTCGCAGCAACGCCTTTACGCGAGCGCGAAGCTCCTGATAATTGAATGGCTTCGTGAGGTAATCATCAATGCCCTCTTCGAGAGCCGATACCTTATCCTGAACGGTGTCTCTCGCGGTCAACATCAAAACTGGAACGAATTCTCCCCCGGGAATGGTCCTGAGACGGTGACACACCTCGATTCCATTTAGGGCAGGCATCATGTAATCAATAATCGCAAGGTCCGGGAGGTGCCGTTCACACTCAGCGAGAGCCTCCCCACCACCATGGACAACCACAGGAGTATGTCCAAGGATGGAGATGACACTCGCTACAACTATGCGGGTGTCTGCGTCATCATCGGCGATGAGTATACGGCGCTCAAGCGCAGCCTGGTCTTGGTCCATGCTGAGTTAGATTGCGCCACCGAGAAATAAGAATCACTTTCTCACAGATATGCCAGCGAGGATCTCTTCACGCAAAAGGGGATCTGATTCGAGCAAAAGTTGAAGGAATTCGTGCATTTGACTACGATCGTCGGAGCCTTCCCCAATTTTGTCGACAATATTTTCCACCAAAAAAGAAAGCGCCTGGTCCTCTGAACTAAAACACTGCCTCGCCTCATCCAGA
>CAIXKI010000194.1 GCA_903920005.1 uncultured delta proteobacterium | reverse complement strand
TGGAGAGAACCAGGTAATGACCTGGATAATGGCAACAATAATTGGCCTGGCGGTGCCAATTTCGGCACACTTTATCGGTATTAAGTTTCGTGAGCATCCGGATGGGGTCAATTACGCCAACCTGTTAAAGGGGACGTTTGCGCTGGCGGTGATTGGCGCCGCGCTCTATAGCCTTTCAATAATGCGTCAGACCTACCTGGGAGAAAACAAGGAGGCGTTGGGTCTTACCGATAATCTTGTCGCCAGCAGTTTTATGTTTTTCTGGTTAAATATTGCGGTTCTCGGTGCTGCCGTCATGATTGCCTACATGTCCCACGATTCGGTTCCCGGATATCAGAAGGCTGAGCAGGAATTAATGACGGCACGTAGGGACGTGGCCTGGAACGAAGGTAACAATAGCAAAAAAAAGAGGGCGCTGCGCCATGAAAAGCTGGGTCTCTTGAAGGGGTCACGACAGGATACGATTGACGCGGAGAAAAAGATTACGATGCTCAAGGGATACTACGACATGCTCCTCAAGGAAGGGCAGGAGCTTGAGCGCCAGTGTGTGCAGGGATTTCAGCACGATATTGAACTCTATCGCCGTGAAAACCTGCAGAAACGAGCCGACAAGACCAAGCCGAAGTCTTTCAGCTCAAAGCCGGGATTTGAAATTAAGCTCAATGAAATGAGAGAGAAGTTGGAGAATTAAATGAGAAAGTTGCTTCTTGTGCTGATGCTGATTCTCCCCGGCCTTTGCAGAGCTGAGCTTGGCCCTGATAGGTGTGTGCAGAAAGCTGACCATAAATCCATGTCCGTGTTGCTGGTCGATCTCTCTGACAAGATCCCTGATATTGAGAATTTCAAAAAAAGCATGACTGTCTTTCAGGGATTGATTCGGCCAGGCGAGCGATTGGTGGTTGGTATCAGCGCTGACAAGGTTGGTGATGTTCGGATGCTGATGGACTTTGTTAACCCTGAGCAGACCGTCTGGGTGTCGAAACTCAAAATTCAGGCGTCGCAGAAGACTTTCAAGGAGTGTTTTAACCAAAGTCTGGCCCGAATTGAGGCATTCGATCAGAAGTTCTCCCATTCGGCGATCCTCGAGACGATTGGATTTTCTGCGAAGATATTTGCCGCCGACCACTCAGAGAAGAAAAGATTGGTTATGTATTCCGATATGATGCAAAATTCACCTTCGCTCTCATTCTATGCGCAAAAATCCTTAGAGACCGCGGCACTGATGTCGACGACCAGAAAGGAGGAGCTCGTGCCAGTGCTTGAGAATGTCGAAGTGTTGGTGGCGGGTATTGGAAGCCATGAGAGCGATAAGAAAGTGCGTGAGCTGGAAAAGTACTGGAAAGCCTTTTTTGAGGCGGCGAAAGCCCGAATAAGTTACTTTGGTCCGGTTTTGATTATGTCTGAGTAACGCCTTCTGCGCCCGCCAAACACGGGAAATACGGGTGCCAGGTTACCCCATCCCGCTGGTCTCCATCCCGCTGGTACACCCTACTTGGTCGAGGTCGCCCGAGCTCTTCAGAGCCGCAACGCAAATCAGAAATAGTTACAGCCACCCTGCGATGTTCACTACGCCACCTACTGTTGAAAAGTAGGGTGTACTAGGGGGAAGGGGACTAGGGGGAAGGGGGGGGGCGCGAAATTGTTATGTGCGACCACTCCGTTTACCTTGCAGCCCGTCCTTAGTTTGTTTTCGCGATGCCTCGACCCGTAACCGCTCTTTTCGCCTGCATTCTCTGCACCGAACCGCTTTGGTTTTAGCCGGTGCCCTCGCAACTTCATACCACCACTTCTGCTGAGCTGCCGTCCAGACTTGACCCTTTCTGCAGTCCTTACAGTTGAATGGCTGATCGCTGTAATATCCCCGCCTAATAAAATCCGGTGTTCCGTATCCCAAATTCAGAGCATCTTCGTTCACCAGAATCGCACCGGGGGTGCGATTTATTCGGTCTACTAGCCGTCGCTCCGCCTTCTTTGAAGATTGCTGCGCTCGCCTCGGTTTTAATAGCTGGCGGCGAGTCTTTTTGTTTTTTGTTTCTGCCATAACGTTCCAGTGAGCGGGCGCTTTAGCGACCCGCTCGAATTTCTTGTTGTGACTGGCTTCTATGAGGCCAAGGCCATTCCTGTGACCGTAAGACCAACGACAAAAAATAAGTACGCCAATAAACACACGCTAAACTTCCTCCATCCTCGAGAGGAAATGAGGTACGACGAAAGGGCTAGGGGCCAAAAAACATAAACAAAAAGACCCATATCGTACGGGATACGAAAACCTTTTAATCTGGAGTCATGGCGTATCCAGTGAAAAACTGACCATACCTCGGCAATATACGCCAACCCGGTCGACACGGTACTAACGCAGCGAGGACAGCCCATGTTGATAACATTCATCAGACTCATTGTCCCGACGGCCAGAAGTAAAAAAAACAAACTTACATGCATATATTACGACTCCACTATCAGCCGGCGCGTAAGCGCTCCGCTGGATTTGATTGTTATCTCTCAGCCTTGCTACGTGCTCCACGATCTTCATGGACAACAGATTCTCGTACGTCTTGTGTCTTCGGTATGCGTTCCAAGATCTTCCGAAAAATCTCGTCGCTCGTTTTCTCAATCTCCTCGATCCCCTGCCGAAGATAACGTGACTCAACGTGCAGCCTATGGATCTGCTGCTGCAACTCGTCCCGCCGTTTTCCGTAGGATAAATCGTAACAATGCATCGCGTCATCGATAGGACCAGTTTTAGATGTAGAGCAAGCCGCAAGAGCGACCACGGCAAAGGACAAGAAAGCTGTAACTAAAGAACGACACAGCCAAGATCTAACATTTCCGAGGCTATCCATATTGTCAGGGCTGCCTCGCCTCGGCCAAGCGTTTCAGAATATTTTTAAATTTTTCAGCAGTCTCCTCTTCGTATTTTTTGAAGTGATCTCGATCTTCCTTTAGGTTGGCTTTAACCTGTGCAACTTCCGCCTCCATCTGGCTAAGTTCTGTATAAGCTTGGTCAATAAGAGAATCCATGCGGGAAGCACAGCATCCAGTTTGAAGTAACAAAAGGCACGGGACAAAAATCGATAATCTCATTTGTTGCTCGTCATTCAGTGAAAAATGTCTAGGTAGGCGTAGCGGGTCCGGTTGAGCGAGGGGTAAGCGCCATCGCGCACCAGCTTCTGCTCTTGACCGGTAGCCATTGAGAAGGCGACCTTCCTGCCAGTGACGAGCTCAAGTACCAGTTCGTTCGCGCGATTGACCGTCACTGCGTGCACCCAGGCGAGGTGGGAAGCAGTGCGTTGAAGCTGGGACTGTGATTCGTACAGGTCATCTAGGCGAAGCGTGCGCACAATGCGACCTTGAGCGTAGAAGTGCAACACCTCCAAGCTCAATGCCGAGTCAGTGGGTACGAGGTTCATTCCTTGGTATCCAACGACTACCGACTTGCCGTCTTCGGATACGAACAGCCACCTGTGCCAGCCCTTGAATGACCAAAGCTCCCTGCCGCTCGACTTGGAGATGACTTTTGTGACGCTTGCCTGTGGGTCAGAGTCCGCGCAGATCGACCCGGACGGGGAGCAAACCAAGTGTCGGCCCGGCGGAGGCAAGGGCGTATCCGCTTGAGCAGAACTCACCGCAAGCAGGGCAAGAAGCAGCAATCGGTTCAACATCGTGCCTAACATAGGTATTGTCCAGATCCGGTGATCTAAAACTGAACACGTCCCAGCAAGGATACAGCATCCGTGAGCTCTTGCTCAATAACTATAAAACCCTCAAGAAAGTAGTGTGTTAACTGCTCCTCATATTACCGGCTCGTCCGGTGTGTCGACCCCTGCAACGCTCAGCACCAGAGGCGCGGCGCAAAGCGCCGTCCGCAGCATGCTGTTGTTAGGCCTGAAGGGGGTTGCATTAAGCCCCAGCTAGCCCTCATTGAAGAACGGGTCCGGCAACGCCGGATTTCTCAACTTGGCGGCGGCACCCGCGCCAACGACTGGAAGGCCTTTCGGATCGAGCAGGCCCAGTTGCACGAGCACACTCGCCTGATCCCACAGGATGTGTTCGTAGGCGACCTTGTCGCCTTCAATACCAACGATCACGACGAATACCGCTTCAACGCGCCGTCCAGTCGGCTCAACTCCTGGCAGGATATGGTCCATCTTGATGGTGTGAGTGAACGAGATGATGAGTTCATCGACGAGTCGTTCCTCGCTGTACGTGCGAGAAATCGTTTCGAATATGACATCAGGCGGGAAGAACTGGCCTATGAGCCGCTTGGAGTAGAACGTACGGACGCCGTGCGGACCTTGACCACCCACCATGGTCGGCACATTTACGAGATGCGGGTTCGGCGCCATGGATGCAAGCGTGTCGTCGAGGTTGCCGGCCAATTCCGCCTGCATATGAGCGTTGAAGATCGCGTCAAGTTTCGCGTGTAAGTGCTGCTTTGCCATATGGTCTCCTGTTCTGCGTTTGAGTGCTGCCTTATGTTAGACTGTGCGGCGCGTGCTCGCGTCCGTACCATTTAATTGTCATCCATCCGTGTGTATCTTCTTCAACGCGGTGGCGTGCGCGATGTATCCGTTCTTCTCGTAAAACTTGGCGGCCCTTGCTGAAGCGACAAAGGTTCTTCCGCACCCCAATGAGACCGCAAGTCGATCAAGATACGCCAAGATCTCAGAGCCACAGCCGTTCGACTGCCTGCCGTGAAGTGTCGACATATCGTGGATTATCATCTCGCGGCAATAAACAGGGTGAGGTGAAAGAGTGTAGCTCGCAATGCATACGACTTCGCCATCTCGAAAGAGTCCAATCAAATGGTACCCATCGCGCTCTAGCTGCGGCTTTCTAGCGATAAAATCCTGTAATGATAAGTTCGGACGTAAAGTTGTCAGGGCGGTCCAGCCTCGCTCCCAATCTCCAACACTCACAAGCACACGACAACCGCTCTCCCGAGTCGGCGCCGCCGCGTCATTTCGTTGCTGATTCAACATAGGTGCGTGTCTTGGTTAACGTTCCAAGCACCGGTTCGAGCGTTAGCGAGGAACCGCGTGCCTTCAATAGGTATCCCTTGATACTACGAAACTTTCGGCTGACTTGCTCGATACTAAATGTATGGAAAAAGATGTCGAGTCGAAAATCATCACGATTAAGGGACAACGCGTAATATTAGATAGTGATCTCGACCACTTATATGGCGTCAGTACTGCTCGATTGAACGAGCAAGTGACACCAAACCTTCGAAGGTTTCCAAATGATTTTATGTTTCAGTTGTCGTTGCAAGAGCTTAAAAACTTGATGTCGCAAAATGCGATATCAAGTTCTTAGCATGGAGGTAGACGAAAACCTCCGCGACTCTTCACGGAGTATGGCGCGGTTATGGTGGCGAATGTCCTCAGCAGCGATGTCGCCATTGATGCCAGCATCATGATAGTCCGCGTCTTTGTGAGGCTAGCGCTTGCGCCACGGGCCGAAGGTCCTGTGCGCGCAGTAGTTATCCATTCAAACTCTTCGTCTCTACAAGTTCAACAAAGTGCCTTAGGTATACCTCTTCAAGCGCGATGGCTGATGAATCAACGACCCAACTTGGATCGATGTGCACACTACTCAAACAGCGCACTTGATGCTCTGCATTAGCGCGCCTTTCGGCCAGTTCGCGTTCCCGATCATGAGAGTTTCCGCGCGTATGTTGGCGTGCAAGTATTTCGTCTACCGACGGACGAAGAACCCTTGTGTGAACGGGCACACCGAATTTTGCAAGCTCAACCTGGTAAAAGGCGATCGGCTGTGGTGGGTTATCGTAGACGATGAACTCAAGTACGACGCTACGGCCCTTTCTCAGTTCAGCCTTTATGTACTCTACGGCTTTGGCTTGAACGATAGCTTTCTCAGCTTCGGTTCGAGCAGTGTGCGGATCTCGCGGTAGCTCATCCCAAACCCGGTCCTCAGATAGATGAAACCATCCGTCTTCGCTTCCGATTCGACGTCCCATCGAGGTCTTGCCCGATCCAGCAGGCCCAGCAATAAGGATCACCTTCTGCTCAGGTGACAGGACCAGCTTCTCCTCGGTCTCAACTTTCCTATCACTCGACATTTCAGGCATACAAACTTCTCTAAGTGGATCTTGTCAGTGAGCGGACGCCTCGGCGTTCCGCTCGAATAGTTTGTTATCCGCGCCACTCCATCTTGACGTGAATTTCCGTCGTACCGGTAGTCATAAAACCAAGCCGACGATACAGGTCCTGCGCCCTGTTTTCTCGCAGAACCACCAGCCGCAGCGGCAGGTTCAGGCTTTTGGCAACCGCCATCTGCTCCTTCACGATGATACTGCCAATTCCTTGACCCTGATATTCCGGAAGGAGCTGAAGCTCACTCAAATATAAACAATCCGGCTTAATCTCTGTGCTCACGACGCCTATCGGCGTCCCATCGATCTCAACAATTTTATGAGGCGCTCGATTCAAACCCTCTCGGAAAAAGCCATCCTGCATAGATTCGTCCCACGAACCGAATTGTCTGATGACCACCTCCCGATATGCGGAATGATGCACGTTGCGGCAAAATTCGTAATCAACATCAACGTTAATGTCTCTGTAGCCGATCGTCTTCATGATTTAGAGGATAACATAGGTATTGTGCAGATCCGGTGATCAAAAACCGAACATCTCCCCGCGATGATACCGCATCCGTGAGCTCTTGCTCAATCACTATAAAACCCTCAAGAAAGCAGTGTGTTAACTGCTCCTCATATTACCGGCTCATCCGGTGTGTACACCCCTGCATATTGATCCCCGGATCCGGAATTGCAGAGAACGGAACGTATTCGGGCTCTCTCCGATCTATCATCCAGGGACTCAAGAGGACCACGGATGAAATTTCTTGAGCTTGTACGGAAACCTGGCTGTCATGAAGGGGCTAGTCGCGGTGCCGCACCTTGCGCCCTTTCGGAGCCTGTCGACTCAATAAGGTAACCCCCGTGGAATGGCCCTTAGATGCGCTTGTAAGAGTGAACCTCCGTTCAGACGAGACCGCGGTCAGCCTGCTACCGATGAATTGGAAAAAGAAATCTGTCGCGTAGAGGACGGATAGCGGTGGAAGCTTGCCAATATCCGAAAGATGGCGGCGGTAAAAGGCGCAACGAACTTAGAGATACTCCAAAGAGTCTTTGAGCTTAAGCGCGAAACAGATCGCTCGTCGCTCTACTACTCACCCCGCGTGGGGTTACTGAAAAGCTGCGCCAGGGGCACACGCCGACGGATTCG
Source organism: uncultured delta proteobacterium (assembly GCA_903920005.1). GTDB lineage: Bacteria > Bdellovibrionota_C > UBA2361 > UBA2361 > OMII01 > OMII01. The sequence goes on along the minus strand of CAIXKI010000194.1, from coordinate 475 downwards.
GCGCCGCGGTCTCAACCGTTTTGACCGAGATGTCGATCTGCTCCTTCTGTCTCTGGTGGATCTATCGCGAGATCAGATATCTACCGGGGATGAAGCCTCGATTGTAAGGACGACCCGATCCTCAAAAGGACAGTTCGTACGTCATGTCCGGAACCATCTAATTCGATAGCGTCTTGTCGCCCGCCACGTTTTACGAGCTTATGGGTCGATCACTGGCAGCATAATATGGGACGGATACCTGTCAGAATGAAAGACCTTCTGATGTGCGATGGAGGACCTCGTCGCGGTGGCGAAGAACTCTCCCGTATTGAGATTCCTATCATACCGCGGGAAGTTGCTGCTGGAGATCTCAACTCTTATGCGATGATCTTTACGAAAAACATTGCTGGTGGGCCAGAGCTCCACCTCGATCTTTACTGGCGTCTCTTCCGGTGTTTTTGGGTAGCTCCGCCGTACTATTCCATCGGATAGATTA
>CAIXKI010000193.1 GCA_903920005.1 uncultured delta proteobacterium | reverse complement strand
GGCCCTCCAATCGATACCGAGATAATTATGCGATTCGTTTGAACCCGCGATGATCGTTCCCTGGAGGGCCGTCGGCCTCGCCGGCTTGTCCCGGCCCTCGAATTACATTTCACGTTACATTTGTCCGCACGGTCGACGAAAACGACCAACTTTGAAGGCCTAAACAGCATGTAACCCGCTGCAGTAACGAGCTTTTGGGTCCGTATCGTTAAGTTTTTTAGCCATATGCCGACCATCTCCTTGAGGTGGCGGTATGAGCGGATGTTACCGATGTGGTTTATCAGAAGGAAGTGACACGAGGTTGTGCGAAACCTGTTACCGGATGCGGTTCCATCATGGTCGGGATGTGCTCGACCTTCCCGCCGGAGTTGCTCCCGAGGGGCTTGAATTCTCGCCCCGCATGAAGACGTTTATTTTAAGTTCGAGTGCGGTTCTCTACATCGGGTTCCTTGGGTTTGCCTGCGCAATTCATCAGCAAACTCAGGTTCGAACGTTTGGAGATCCCCATTTGCAGTATCAACCCGCAAGTGACCATCAGGCTATTGTTGAAGATCGTAAAGTCATCGGAACGCTTCGAACCGCTCTACAAGCAAATGATTTACGAGGCCCTCAAGGATAAGTCCTTCAGGAGTACGTGGCTATTCATTCTAGGAAGCGTTCCCCACTATGAAGGGCACAACCGCTACGACGATATTTTCGTGTCACGATAGTGTGCGCCAGGCGCATGGATGTATTCAACGACATATTAGAGAGACCCCTGTAGAACGAGCCACCTCACTTGAGAGTGGCGAAGGGGATGTATGGTTGAAACTTGAAAATTATCAGGTTACCGGGTCCTTCAAGGCGCGAGGAGCGCTTTCGAGGCTGGTGATGCTGTCGGAGCGGGACCGTGTCAAAGGCGTTGTCGCCGCATCCGCTGGCAATCACGCGCTCGGAGTTGCCCATGCCGCGCAGTTGTATAGTGTGCCAGCGGTTCTCTTCGTTCCCTCGTCAATAGATGTGTTTCGCAGGAAAGCCCTCGTAGACCTACCAGTTGAGTTGCGAATTGGTGGTGATTCCTATCATGCGTGTGAGGAGAACGCGAAAGAGTTCGCCGCGGCGCGAGGATTAACGTATATATCGCCGTATAACGATCCGGTGGTTATCGCAGGCCAAGGAACGCTCGCGATAGAGCTCCTCCAACAGGTTCCGAATGTAGAAGTGGTTTTTGTGGCGGTCGGAGGAGGAGGTCTGCTTGCGGGAGTCGGGGGGTATCTTAAAGCTGTAAAACCTGAGGTGGAGGTTGTTGGGGTAGCCCCCGCAAACTCAGCCGCGATGTTTGATGTCGTAACGGGTATCCCGACCGATTTCGCGAGTCACCTAGAGACGCTCTCCGATAGCACCGCCGGATCTGTGGAGCCGCAAGCCATCACGATAGATCTTTGTAAGGCCCTTATCGATCACTGGGTTCTCGTTGAAGAAAAGGATATCACGGCCGCGATGCGATATCTCTTCTTTGAACACCGAGTCATAGCGGAGGGGGCAGGGGCTTTAGGAGTAGCCGCATATCTCAAAGAGAATGCGCGCTTCAAAGATCGCTCATGTGCCCTCATCGTGTGTGGCGGGAATATCGATCCGAGAAAGTTTTTGACGGTTGTGAATCCGTAACGGTTAGGCCAACAATTCTTTGGCGATAATCATCCGTTGAACCTGATTGGCGCCCTCAACGATTTGCAGCATCTTGGCGTCTCTCATATATCGCTCGACTGAATAGTCCTTAATGTATCCAGCCCCACCAAAGAGTTGCACCGCGTTCGTGGTGATCTCCATCGCCGAATCAGTAGCAAAGCATTTAGCCGCAGACGAGGCTATTTTGATCGATGACGATGATCCCTTGGCGGTGCTCTGTCTGTCTATTTCGTCGGCGGCATTTTGGGTTAAAAGCTGCGAGGCTAGGAGCTTCATCTGCATATCCGCGAGCATAAATTGAAGCCCCTGAAATTCGGCCAGAGGCTTGCCGAATTGGTGACGTTCTTTTAGGTAGCTGATCGCGTCATCAAGGGCCGCGCGCGATAGGCCATTCGCGCATGCCGCGATATTAACGCGTCCCCCCGCGAGCCCAGAGAGCGCTACTTTAAGTCCTCCATGCAGTGGCCCAAGCAGAGCCGAAGCAGGAATTTTGGCGTCGTCAAAAAATACTGAGGCGATAGGAGATAACTCTCCGCCCATTTTTCGCTCCGGTTTTCCCACGGAGAGGCCAGCGGTGTCTTTGGGGACCATAAAAGCAGAAACTCCAGAACCTTGCGCATCGGATGTCTTCGCGAAGACGAGGTAGAGATCCGCGAATCCGGCGCTTGTGATGTAGCACTTATTACCACGAAGCGAGAAACCTTCGCCGGTTATGGTTGCTTCGGTGGCAAGCGCGGAGGTGTCGGACCCGGCTTGCGGTTCTGTGAGGGCAAAGGCTCCAAGGAGTTCTCCGGAGGCGAGTCTGGGAAGTACGTCAAGCTTTTGCTCCATAGTGCCGTGACGGTAGATGATACCGCTTACCATCGCATGCACAGAGATGAATATCGCGGGTCCGAGGTCGTACTGTGAGATAACCTCAAATACCGCGGCGTTGGTCGTGGCAGAGGCTCCGATTCCGCCGAGCTCCTCTGGAATGTTCAATCCCCCCAGCCCCGCTTCGCAGAGTGACGTGAATAGTTGTCGCGGTATCGTGTTGTAGTGTTGTTCGTTTTGATACTTAGGTATCTCAGCTTTGCAGATACGAGTTACCGCTTCAATAACGAGGGGATCAAGATGAACGGAGGTCATACGGGTATCTCTGATTCCAACTGTTGTTGCCTATGATACCGCAAAATAATTGAATACGCTTCTACAAAGAACGCGTTCGGGTGACCATCTTCGGTAGGCAGGCGACTCACTCACTAAGTCCGTTTGAGAATAGGTGTTCCCCTGAGTGGTAACGTGATTGTCTGTCGAGTCGCGTTCGGATCCATCTCTAGGCGGAGTGATTCGCTGGCGCGGCTGAGGGTCTCTCCTCTCTTAAATACAGTTGGGGAAAGGTCCTCCACGAGATCCAGGTAATCAAGTTCGTTATCGACGATCTTAGAGTCGATAGAGCCACTCCCCCAAAGCGGATTAATGAAAGGATTATGGTCTTGCGGGTTTTGAAGCTGGTCGCGACGTTTATCGATCAGTGCTTTGATATCAACCCAGAAACTATATTTACGGGCGTCATCTAGGCTCTGTCCAGAGCGCCAGAGAAACACGTTTCGTTCTGTTTCGGCGAGAAACCAGAGAGGGGTAGGAATGGTACCTGCGAAGCCGAGGAGTTCGCGACCTCGAAGCTCGTTTTCAATAGACTTCAAAATGCCCAAAAGGACCCGCCCGTGCGACATATTTGGGGCAGGACTATGCAAGTCCTGCGTATCCAGGAGGGACTCGTCGGGCGGCGGCGTGTCTAAGGACATGAAACCCTTATTGTTTTTTACAACGACCGGTCCTAAAGGAGTGCGGCCGTTGAGACGATTGCAAGAGGTGAGCCAGTTGTGACGGGGTGCGTATGGGGACAAAACAACAATCGATCGTAGTCGTAGATGATTGCCCGGTCAGTCGACATCTCTTGCTCTCCATTCTTAATGGATGTGGCTACAACGCGGTTGAGTGCAGTAGTGGGACGCAATGTCTCGATGTGCTTGAGCACGAGGTCCCGGCGTTGATCCTTCTTGATATCGAGATGCCGGATATTAATGGGTTTGACCTTCTGACCCAGATTCGACACCGGTTCCCAGTGGATAGTTTGCCGGTCCTGCTTGTAACGGGGAAAGGGGACGGAAAGGATGTGGTTCGTGGGTTGACTACCGGCGCTAACGATTACCTGGTCAAGCCAATAGAGCGTACGGCATTTGTGGCTCGTGTGTACAATCACATAAATCTTAGTCAGATTCGCCGTCAAAAAGACGAGAAACGGGGAAAGTTGCTTGAGCTGCTTGAGGCGCAACGAGCAGTTGAAGAGTTAACTCACGAGGGGGTTCTCGTTCAAGATCATGATGGAGCAATAATCTACTGTAACGACCTCATGAAGCGGTTGGCGGAGTGTGGGGATGTCGGTACTGCGCAAGATATCCTCGAGCGGGTTATCGAGCCTCGGCTCTACACCGAGCTCGTAGCTGATATCGCTGGCGAATCGACAAAGGTCTTCGAACGGAAGATGATGATTCCCGTCTCGGTTCGGGATGGAGAGTATGAGGCGCTGTGTACGGTCAGGTCGGCTTTGCACGGAGAGCTTCGGCTCTGGGTTTTCCAGCTCCACACAAGGGAAGATTACGTAGGAGAGAGTTTGGCAGGATAGTGAAGAACGACTTCGTGGCGCGCGCTGGTAGCGTGGAGGCACTTCCGAGTCGTTCCACCAAGACTCTCGAAATCTTGAGGAATATCGTTCTTACCACCGTGGGAGGGTTTCGTCCGGTCTCACCTCAGGGAGCTTCCTTATAGTCGCAACGTCGCCGGGGGTTCTGGACCGATTTGTGGAAGATAAACCGAGCCTCAGTTGTTTTTTCAAAAATCATTCGCGCAGGGTTTATTTGGCTCGAATAGCGCTCAATACCACCCTTATTCATTGAACTTGGGAGAGGTATTAGCTAGATTTCCGTAAGTACTCCGAGCGCCGGAGCGAGGACTAACGCAGCTATGTCGGTATTTACCACGCCCTCAAACAAGACTCCCCTAAGAATCTGTCACATGGCCGATGTACACCTCGGATATCGTCGGTACAACAAGCTTACCAAAAATGGCATCAACCAGCGTGAGGCGGATATAAACCTCGCTTTTCAGGAGGCGATCACTCGGATGATCTCTTTGAAGCCTGATGCGGTGGTCATTGCGGGGGATCTATTTCATTCGGTTCGTCCTTCGAACGCAATCGTGACGATGTGTTTCCGTCAGTTGAGGCGATTGGCTGATGAGACTCAAGCTCCGATTATTATCGTCGCTGGAAATCATGAAACTCCGAAGCGTATCGATACAGGATCGGTCCTTCAGCTTTTCACGGAGATCTCGGGTGTCTATGTTGCGGACGCTCAAAAAGAGGTGTTCACCTTCAAAGACAAGAGCCTCGCCGTGACGTGCATGCCACATGCCGCTCTTGTTGACCGTGATAAGCTGACGCTACGAGCCGACGATAGGTTTCAACATAACATCCTCGTGGTGCACGGGCAGGTGAACGAGGGCTGGATTAGCGACTTCGGTGGTGCCGAGATCGACCTGAAATCTCTCGCTCCTCACGAGTGGGATTATATCGCGTTAGGGCACGTGCACCTTTATAGACCTGTCTCGTTAAACGCTTGTTATTCCGGTTCACTCGAACACACGGCGACAAACATATGGAGCGAATCCACCCAGCAGAAGGGGTTTCTTGAAGTGCAATTGCCAGGACTCAAGAAGGTTTTTCACCCTCTCACTTCGCCCCGTGAGGTGCTAGCGCTTGAGCCTTTAGATGTAACTGGCATTGAGCCAAATGAGATCATGGAATTGATTCGGGAGCGAGTAGGTGACGTGCCGGGTGGGATAGAGGGAAAGATAGTTCGCCTTCAGATCTCCGGGGTCTCGCGTGAAAGTTACAAGCACCTCGATCACAAAGCGCTTCGAGCCCTTCGAGCCGAGGCGTTAAACCTCACCATCGATATCTCATTTGTGGTCTCGCAAGCGGACACCGGCGGGCTAAGTAAACCTGGCGTAGGGCTTCTTAAGGATCAGTTAATCGAGTTTAGTAAATCGTGGGAGGTTCCCGGGGTCTCGCGAGATGAGCTCTCCGCGGTGCTTGATTCGTATGTCTCCCGGGTGGAGGCTAAACATGAAGCTTCGTAGTCTCTCGCTCCAACTCTTTAGACAACACCTTTCTAGTGTCATCTCTTTTCCTGATGGGCTTGTAGGAGTCATTGGCACCAACGGTTCAGGTAAGACGACGATTGTTGAAGCCATAGGATTTGCGCTTTACGGTTCACGCGCGTTGCGCGGAAGGGTGGAAGATGTTCGTACTCGCTCTGCTCCCGCAAAGAGCGGACGAGGGCGGAAAGACCAAGAGCTGCGTGTTGAGCTATCGCTTGAGCATGATGGTACAATCTTTCGTATCGACCGCACGCTCCAAGACTCCGCGCTCTATATTGGTGGAGAAGCTCAACCGGTCGCCGTTGGAACCCGTGAGGTCTCCGCGCGTATTGGCTCCATCGTTGGGATGTCCCACGAAGAGTTCCTCTCTACGTACTGTACCGAGCAAAAGGGGCTCGAGTTTCTTAGCGGCAAGAAGGGCGCTACGGAACGCGAAAAGTTTATTGTTCGCATGATGGGTTACGATCGCCTCGAAGAGGTTCAGGAGTTGATCCGAAGCGATCGAAAAGAGAAGCGAGCGGTTCTCACTGGTTTCGAATCCAGTGTGGGGACCCGCGAAGAGATTGAGCGGCGACTAGCTCAAGAAGCCCAAGCGCTTCGCGAGATTCAAGAGCGGCATGGCGAGGCTCAAAAGACCCTTCAGAAGACAGAAACTGATTTTAACGCGATTCGCGAGAAAATGGTGAAGCTGGAGGACCTTCGCGCGAGGTTTACAAAAGAGCGAGAGGTCTTTCAAACTGCGCACGTTCGCCTTGAGGAGAGAGCTCGTCGATTGCGGGATACGACCGATGCTATCGGCTTAGCGGAGGAGGAACTCTCCCGTGCTTTTAAGGCGCTCTCGGTCGCCTCAAGTGTTGATGAGGCTTTGAGCGCGGTAAAGCTGAATCTCTTTGGTGAGCGAGAGAAATTGAGGGCAAAAAGCGAGGAGATTCGCGGAGCGGAGTTATCGTGGCGGGAGCTGGTTTCGAAGGCTACGGCCGAGCGGGATATCGCTCGTAAACAGTACGCGCAGCTTGAGAAGCGTGTCGCCGGTGTAGGTTCGCTTGATAACGCGGGGGAGTGCCCAACATGTGGACAGTCGCTCGGAGAATCGTTTGAGCAGGTCAAGAAACACTTTGTTGCTGAGCAGCGCGAGGTCGCCAAGAAGGTGCGAGATCTTGATCGCGTCGTGAAGGAATCATCGGCGGAACCCTCCGGGCTGCTAGCTTTGCGGAGTGAGCTTGTCGAGCGAGAGCGTATCGCGAGAGGTATAGAGGCAAAGCTACAAGAGCTGCAACAATGCTCCCAACTTCAGCAAAAGATAGAGTCTCAGAAAGCTGAGCAGACCACTATCGCAGGAGAGATTGAGAGAGCCGAGGGGCACAAGAAAGAGTCGCAGGCCCGTATGAACGAGCTTCGATTCTCCGAGGATGAGTATTTGCGCGAAAAGGGGGGGTTCGACGCGACGCAGCGTTTAATGGAGATCGCCCGTCTTCAGAGGGTGCGTCTTGAAGGTGAGGTAAATACGAAAACAGCGCTTGTTGAGAGAACGAAGGGTGAGCTAGTCAAATTCGATGAGCGGGTGCTTCAGGTAGAGAAGTTGCGCCGAGACGTGCGTGTTTGTGATGAGTGCGATCGAGTCGTGACAGAGTTTCGCAAGTACGTAAACCTCTCGATTCGTCCTCGTATGGCAGAGTTGGCCAGTGAGTATCTCGCGGATCTTACGGATGGTCGATACTCTGCGGTGGAGTTAGAGGAAGACTTTACGCCGACGGTCGTGGAAGATGGAGAAGCTAAGCGAGTCATTAGTGGAGGAGAAGAAGACATTTTAAACCTTTGCATGCGTATCTCGCTCTCGCACATGTTGGCGGAGCGGGCAGGTCAGCACTTTTCTCTTCTGATACTCGATGAGGTATTTGGTTCGCTCGATGAGGGGCGCCGTAGTAATGTTATCACCCTGCTTGAGAAGTTGCGGGGGCGTTTCGAGCAGATAATCATCATTACGCATCTGGACGACGTAAAAGACGGCGTGCAACACCTTATCCAGGTGGAGTACGATGAGGTGTCGGGTAGCGCGTACGTGCGCTCAGAGGACGCGGAATCCCGTGATCTCGGTTTTGTAATGAATCTTTAGGAATCCTATGGCACACGGCGGGGACACGATCTTTGGAAGGATAATTCGAAAAGAGATACCAGCGCAGATCGTTTACGAAACCGAAGACGTTCTCGCGTTTCGTGATATCAGTCCGGTCGCTCCGGTTCATGTGTTGATTATTCCAAAAAAGCCGGTCGCGAGTGTCGCGCATGCGACTGAGGAGGACGCGCAGCTCCTTGGAAAACTCATGCTCGCTGCCGCTGAGGTGGCGAGGAGGGAAGGACTCTTAGAGAACGGATATCGAGTTGTTACGAATATCGGATCAGATGGTGGGCAAACCGTCTTCCATCTTCATCTTCATGTCATTGGTGGCCGTCAGATGGAGTGGCCACCCGGCTAGGTCGACCATCAGGTGTGGGGCGATAAACTTTTCATTGTGCCGACGTAGGCTCGTCTCGAAGTTCCCCCTGTTCCCGGGGATGGTTTTATATATACTCGGAATGTCTCCCGAATTTGCCTAGAGGCCTCTATTGAAGATCCATGTAGTGTGGCTCGGTAGTAACCCGAACCACCGAACCTTAAAGTGTATCGAGAGTGTTCCGCGCGTTCATACGACGCACGAGATCAATCTATGGACCGACACGGTCGACAATAAGCCGGCTTTCGTGGAGCTGGAAGCCCGCTACTCAAACCTTACCATTCGGGACACTACTGAGATCGATACTCAGGCGCGAACGGTCTTTGACGTTATCTATAAACACATAGATGAGGGCCATACATTTCCCTACTCAGTGCTTACGTTACGCTCGGATATGTATCGCCTTCTTATTCTTCAAAACGAAGGCGGAATGTACCTTGATACCGATATATTTTGTCTAAAAGACGTGACGGAACTCCTTGCGACTGATGACTTCTATATCGGAGAGGAGTTCCATAACGGTAGCGGCATGGGAACGAATGCGGTTCTTGGTACTAAGAAGCCGCAGAGTCGCCTCCTTGCGCAGATGATCGAGCGAGCTCGTAGCTTTACGAATGTGAACGACTGGGGCTTTATCGGACCGAACCTCGTCACCGATTTCTACAACTCATATTTTAATTCAGGGGGTGTCTCGCTCATAAAAAGCGACGCACTATTTGCTGTTTCTCGGTATGACATTCACCGAAAGCTTGAGCGACACCCAGCGAAGGTCGTCTTAGACTATGAGACCACCGATCAATCCTTTGGCGTTCACATCTATGAACAGATATATGGTTGGACCAATCACCATGAGAGCGATTTTTCGGTAACGGTATTCCCGTCGAGCACACACTCATTAAGCAAGCCGGTTATTCGTCCGCGGCTTCACCTGTTCGGCTTGCCGACTACCGTCACAAGGCAAGTCTACGACCACGATGAGGTCACCTCAAAGCTTAGGCGCTTCTCTGCCATGATGAGAGGATCTGGATATGAAGTATATCACTATGGGGTTGAGGGGGCGGAGAGTGGGGCGACGAAGCAGATAGACGTAATCGGCGAGACCGAATGGATAGCGAAAAAAGATTTGCCACATTTTACCACTGAATTTAATCAGAGGCTTGCCCGGATAGTGCCTGAGCATCTCACGTGCAACCGAGATATCCTGTGTCTCCCACTCGGAAAGACCCATTTCGAAGCTGTGGAGCTGCTGAACGCGCAGAACCCTGTAGTTGAGATAGGGGTCTGCTATAGCCCTGACCAGACCTTCGCTCGCTTCAAGATATTTCATTCGTACGCGGGATATCACCAATATATCCATACAGGGCGGGGAAATGACTATAATTGGGTCGCGCCAAATTTCTTTGATCTCACTCATTTTGAGGTCTCAACGAAGCGTGGCTCCTACCTGTTGTTTTATGGTGACTATACGGAGCCTAATGGTGGAGAGGTTCTTGATTTTATCGCGAGGGCCCGACCCGGACTACGAATATTAGCGTGCGGTACGAAAGTGAGTGATATGGCTGGTCAGCGCCCCGTAAATGTTGAGTTTGTGGACGCCAAGCAGATTCCGTCAAAGTCTGCGTTGTTCGGAAACGCGCTCGCCACTCTGATTCCGGCTAGATTGGTCGGTCCCTTTGAGAGTGCAGCGGTCGAATCGATGTTGACGGGCACGCCGGTGCTTGGGAGTGACTTCGGGGCGATTACCGAGACGGTCATTCAGGGACGTACTGGATTTCGGTGCCACAACCTAGCCGAGTATCTGGATGGATTAACTCTTATCGAGCAGGAGAAGCTTTCGCGATCTGAGATTGCCGAGTATGCGCGACAGAGATTTGGCATGAACATTTTGGCCCGCGAGTACGACAGGGTATTTCAGGCTATTCACGAGTCTTGGGATTATAACTGGGACGGATCTTGGCGGCCCTAGCGTCGGGGAATTTGCTCGTGGTGGAGGGTGCCCATTCGGCAGAGTATAAACATCGTCTCTGTCATGAATCGGAGCATGCCTCATATGACCCTTTCATTGGACTAATCGAAATAGTGAAGTCCAAAGAACCATAGCTTCTACGATACGTGGCTCCTGCGGAGCTTTAAATAAAGGCAACTGGGCTCATCCGGAAATAGCGACGAAAAAGCCGCGTGGATGTGTCCGATAGGCGATTAGTCGGCGGGTGCGGACTCACCGACATCCCGATCAAGAGTGAGCCCCTGACCTACCAAAGCGAAGATGAGCAATCTCGGCTCGCATTATGGACACCGCACAACGTGATCCGGAACCTTTCGGAGTACGGCATCGAAACCTCGCGCCTCCTTCTCGACTCCAGCTGTGATGTGGCGAAGCCCCCGTGGTACCGCTCCTGTAAAGATCGACCGGAATGCTTTTCTCAAATCCGATTTCGAAATCGTATGTAATGAGCATGCGGGTGGTGTATCAGGACATATGAATAGTCCGTCGTTGCCGATTTGGGTCGCTATGTTCATTCGTGCCAGTGCTCGAGCCCCTCTCTTCCCAAACGGGACGCTGTACTTGCCGTTCGAGCCCCTCCATATCCCCTTCTGAGCGGCAGCGAGGGCCGCGCGCACCATCCTGAAGATCACTCCTCGTGTATGATTGAACGGTAGCTTAAGCACTGATGGATCCAGCGTCTGGCAGCTTCCAGGTATTCCGCGGTCGGCACAGGTCTCTGGATACGAACTTATCACCACCTGTTGTCCGAGGAAGTTCCAAACTCCAGCTAGTGTCGAATTGGGTTGTGTGAAGAAAGATTCTGGAACTGCAAAGCCCCCCACGCCAGGTCCGAAATCCTCTGATGGCGTTGCTTCGCCCGTCACGGAGTACATGGAGTTCAACAGCGTATACGATAACGGGATGGATAGTGTTTTCTTGGTGATGTTGGAAGCGGAGAAGTAAATATTCGGGGCGCCTCCGACAAAGACTCGGCAGGGCGGTTCGTTCGATGAGACAAGTCGCTCTGCTTGGATAGTGACAGGACTTCGTCCTGCAAGCTCAGACCCATACTCGTATACCGGAGTGAAGGAGATCGCCTCAAGTCCCGATTCTATGATGTGTCGTCCCGCAAGTGTTAGGTCCGCTATAATCTCTCCATTGCTGTCTGTATTCTTGGTCTCTGAATTGATCCTGAGAGGTGCGCCCGCGAGGGGAGTTTCACGGACAGTTAGTCGGAAGGTAATCGGAGCTGCTGGTAGCGTCGGTGTCGCGGTCGGTGTGATGGTTGGTGTGTGGGTCAGAGTTGCGGTCGCGGTCGCCGTATGAGTTGGAGTACTCGTTGGTGTATCACTCGCAGTGGGGGTAACGGTTGGCGTATTCGTTGGTGTGTAGGTCGGGGTAATAGTGGGGGTGGCCGATGGAGTACTGGTCGGAGTAAAGGTTTGAGTTTCCGTCGGTGTTGCAGTCTGAGTGTGGGTTGGCGTAGCCGTCGGCGTCTCGCTCGGAGTCGCTGATGGCGTCTCAGTTGGTGTTACTGTTGGTGTGTCGGTAGGTGTTGCTGTTGAAGTCACGGTCGGTGTGATTGTTGACGTGTTCGTCGGTGTTTCGGTTGGCGTCTCCGTCGGCGTAGTTGTTGATGTTTCTGTCGGCGTTTCACTTGGTGTCGCCGTGGCAGTTGGTGTTTCTGTTGACGTATTGGTAGCAGTTGAGGTCGGCGTTACGCTCGGAGTGTTGGTTGGCGTATCAGTAGGAGTCGCTGTCGAAGTAGTCGTTGGAGTAGCGCTTGGCGTATTCGTCGGAGTGTCTGTTGGAGTCTCCGTAGGGGTAGCTGATTGCGTATCAGTTGGCGTGTCCGTTGGGGTATCGGTGGGCGTGTTTGTCGGCGTGTCTGTCGGCGTTTCAGTAGGTGTATTGGTCGGAGTATCCGTTGGAGTGCCTGTTGCTGTCGATGTCGGCGTGACGGTCGGCGTATCCGTTGGAGTATTCGTAGGTGTGTTTGTTGGCGTAAGTGTCGGCGTATTAGGGGGCGTTGAAGTCGGTGTATCGGTTGGTGTGTGGGTCGCCGTCATAGTCGGAGTCTCTGTCGGAGTGTTCGTCGGGGTATAGGTGGCGGTATCGGTTGCCGTATCTGTTGGCGTACCGGTCGGTGTGTTGGTTGGCGTGTCTGTCGGAGTCATTGTTACTGTGCTCGACGGAGTCGCAGTTGGGGTGTTCGTCGGAGTATCGGTAGGTATATCGGTCGGCGTGCTTGTCGGCGTGTAGGTTGGCGTGTTGGTTGGGGTGTCTGTCGGGGTTTCTGTCGGCGTCTTAGTGGGCGTGCCGGTCGGTGTGGTGGTAGGCGTTTCTGTCGGCGTCTCTGTCGGCGTCTCCGTCGGCGTCTCCGTCGGTGTGTTCGTTGGCGTTTGTGTTGGCGTATGGGTCGGCGTCTCTGTTGGTGTATTCGTCGGCGTATCGGTTGGTGTCCCCGTTGGAGTATTAGTAGGTGTGTTGGTTGGCGTGTGTGTTGGCGTAACTGTCGGCGTAATAGTTGGAGTATTTGTTGCGGTATCGGTGGGGGTATTTGTTGGCGTATTGGTCGGCGTGTCCGTCGGAGTATGAGTAGGTGTATTGGTTGGGGTGTGTGTTGGGGATTCTGTAGGCGTATCTGTTGGAGTGTTCGTCGGCGTGTCTGTTGCGGTGTTCGTCGGCGTATCGGTTGGCGTATCTGTTGGCGTATCTGTTGGTGTATTCGTTGGTGTATTAGTCGGCGTATTCGTTGGCGTGACAGTAGGGGTGTCTGTTGGAGTGTTCGTCGAGGTGTTTGTTGGAGTGTTCGTCGGCGTATCTGTTGGCGTATCTGTTGGTGTATTCGTTGGTGTATTTGTTGGCGTGTTGGTTGGTGTTTCGGTCGGAGTACTCGTCGAAGTATTCGTCGGCGTATTAGTTGGCGTGTTTGTTGGTGTATCTGTTGGAGTATCGGTCGGCGTATTCGTTGGAGTATTTGTCGGAGTATTAGTTGGGGTGTTAGTCGGCGTATCAGTTGGTGTTTCCGTCGGCGTATTCGTTGGTGTGTTAGTTGGGGTATTGGTTGGCGTATCTGTGGGCGTGTCTGTTGGAGTATTGGTCGGAGTACTAGTCGGAGTTGTCGATGGAGTGTTTGTAGGAGTATTGGTCGGAGTATCTGTTGGGGTATCCGTAGGAGTATTTGTCGGCGTATT
>CAIXKI010000192.1 GCA_903920005.1 uncultured delta proteobacterium | reverse complement strand
TCGATGGCATCAACTTCGATCTTCTTGGCCGTTTGCTCGGATATCTGATAACGGAGGCGCGGGCGCCCCCCATCGTTCTCCACGGACACAAAGGAGAGCTCGGAGGCTTTCTCTCCGATAACTTGCTTAGCCGCCTCAAGGGAAGCATCGCTCAATAAGACGATCTGGAGAGAGCCATCGGAGGCGACCTGAGACTGCGCGACCGCTATCTTTTTACTACGAAGGTCGGAACGGGCTCCCGCGAGGAGTGCTTGCATGCGAGATGTCACAGCCTCGCGAGCTTTAACTCCGTACACGAGATGAACACCTCCACTGATATCCAAACCGAGCGCAATAGGTTTCGTAAACCACTTCGCCGTGAAGTTATCTCTTAACATCGTAGGCAAAAGGGTTAGGATCGCCCCGATAACTACCGCCGCAACGACTATCGCTCTCTGTTGTACGTTCTTGCCCATAAATTTATTTTCTAAGATTACGCAGCCTCGGCTGATGAGCCATCTTTTTCAAATCGCAGCACGTGAGATTCCTCAACGCGAATCTTCACATTTGGCGCGATCTCAAGGTTTACAACTCCCTTCTCTACGGAATTTACCCGACCGATCAGTCCACCAGTTGTCACTACGGAATCACCCCGCTTCAACGACTCAAGAAGCTGCTTATGCTTCTTCACCTTTGTCTCTTGTGGGCGAAGGACCATGAAGTAGAAAATCATGTAACAAATAGCGAGCATCGGAAGCATGCTCATAAGCGACTCCATAAAGGTGGGCGCGTTTTGAGCGGTTGCCGGGGCTGGAGCGAACACACCACCGTCCTGGGCAGAGGCGTCCGAAAAAGCAAAGAGCGCCATAACGGCGGCATTTGCCAGGAGAATTGATTTCACCTGAAAGATTGATTTAACTGTCTCTTTATTCATATCTAAGTACCCGTTACAACACGATTCTCTGATAACACGGACCAACAATACTAGCACCAGGTTTTAGAGGTAAATAGCCGGCAAATTTCCCGGTTTATGGTCTGACACAGCCGTTTTTGACCTCCCTAGGGCAAAAAGGCCCGCAAAACGTCAGAAACCTCGACTGGAATGGTCGCTTCCCGACCAGGTCCCACACTCGCGAAGCTTATCGGACACTCAATAAGCGCACTAAGCTTTTCAAGAAAGCTTTGAACGTTCGCCGGAAGATCCCTCAAAGATCGGACGGCTGAGATATCTTCGGACCATCCGGGCAACTCTTCATACACCGGAATCAACCCCTCGTACCCCTCAAGGGAGGCGGGGAGATCATCAACGTACTCTCCGTTAACCTGGTAACCTACGCACACCTTAACGGCAGGCAATCCACTCAGGACATCTAACTTCGTTAAGACCAACGAATCGATTCCTGACGTTCGAATGGCCCGCTTGATGGCAACGGCATCGAACCACCCACATCTTCTCGGTCGCCCCGTGACCGTACCGAATTCATGCCCGCGTTTCCGAATATCCTCTCCCAGCGCTCCATCTATCTCCGAAGGAAACGGCCCCTCTCCCACACGTGTGCAGTATGCTTTCGCGATGCCGATCACAGAGTCAATCATCTTTGGGCCAATACCCGTGCCGACGGTCGCGGCGCCAGCGATCGTCGATGAGGAGGTCACGAATGGATACGTTCCGTGCACTTGATCGAGGAGAACCCCCTGAGCTCCCTCAAAGATAACTTTCTCATCGCGGCGAAGCGCGTCGAATATGATACGACTTCCGCACCCCACGAACGGGGCGAGAATCTCCGCCTCTTGAGAGAGGCGTTCCCACAAGACATCGAAGTCGACGTACGCCTTACTATCAAGAACATACTTGAGAAGCTTATTCTTCTCGTCAACGTGAGCTCTCACCCGCTCCCGCATCTTGTTTGGATTCAGCAGATCCGCGCATCGTATACCCGATCGTTGACTACGATCTTCATATGCCGGGCCAATTCCACGACCGGTCGTACCGATCTTGTCAGCGCCCCGAGACAACTCTCGAGCCTTATCAACTAGAATATGGTAATCAAGCACGAGGTGCGCGTCTCTATCGATGACGAGCCGACCGGGCGATATCACGGCCCCAGCGGACCGCACTCGGTCTATTTCGGAGAGCAGAACGGTCGGATTAAGAACAACCCCGGCCCCAAGAAGACATCGAACATTTGGTCGCAATATCCCACTTGGTAGAAGGCTCAAAGCCGTCCTTACACCATCGATTACGATTGTGTGACCGGCGTTGTTGCCTCCCTGAAAACGAACGACCCAGTTAGCCTTCTCAGTAAGAACGTCAACGATCTTACCCTTTCCTTCATCTCCCCACTGGGCGCCAACAATTACTATCGATGACATCGATTCTCCTAGCGGGAAGAGCTCCCGTAATTACGAGGGAATCCTATACTGAATAGGGCAAGAAGGCAGCCTCTTTTTAATCAACCGAGCGCTCGACGTTTACTTGAATAACGATCTCCCCGGCACCATTCTTCTTGAGAAGGCCGAGATACTCCGACCCGCCGTCACATCCGTATGAGATCAACGCTTCAGATGGCATCCCGCCAAGCTGAGGATGCGATGCAAGCACTCGCAAAGACTCCTGTCGACCATTAAGGAGAGCCTCGCACTGTCCTCGTGGAAGGCGAACGGCGGTTACTCGGGGAAGGAGCAACGTCCAATCTTTCAGCGTGTCGTACGAAGCTTCTTCGAACGGTATCGCGTCCTCAACGCTAAAACCACCAGACGCCTCTCGTCGGATGCTCTCAACGGTGCCACCACACCCTAACGCCGCTCCAAGATCTCGTGCCAGCGAACGCACGTAGGTGCCAGGACTACACTCAATTACATACGAGATCCGATTCGGGGCCAAAGGGGCCAGATCGAAACGCGAGACCTCTACTGAGCGCGCTTTAATCTCGAACTCTTCTCCCTTGCGAGCACGATCATGCGCTCGCCGACCATTAATCTTTACAGCACTAACTCTCGGGGGAATCTGCTCAATCGTTCCCAAAAAGGACTGGGATAGCTTCGCGACCTCTGAAAAATCCGGGAGTAGCTCGCTTCGAGTAAGAACCTCTCCCGCGATGTCATCGGTACTTGTAGTTAAGCCGAATTGGATCACACCGGAGTACCGCTTAGTGCCATCCGCCGCGTATGAGGCTACCTTTGTGGCGCCATTAACCAAAATTATAAGCAATCCTGTCGCGTCAGGATCCAATGTCCCGGCGTGTCCGACCTTATCCGCTTTGAGCGCTCTCTTAACGCGAGCAACCACACCAGCCGAGGTGATACCAGCAGGCTTATCGATGAGAAGGATTCCACTACGCATGGGGGCCGGCGAGTGCAATTTTTATAGCCGCTCGCAACTCGGTCCTCAGAGTCTCAAAGTCTCGTCGCCACCTGAAAGCTGCCGCTGGCTTATGCCCCCCTCCACCGAACTGTTGCGCGACCGAGGCCACGTCGACAGCGCCCTGGCGGGAACGGAGACTCACACGCCACATATCGACATCTTGCTTGAACAACGCCGAAACCTTCACTCCCTCTATATCGCGAGCTCTCTCAGCGAGAGAATCAGCATCGAGGAGCTCCGCCCCTACTCGCTTGACCATCTCCTGGGTAACAACAACCTCCGCGAAGACACCACCTTCAAGGAGCGTCACTCCCGTCATTGCCTCAGCCTGAAGCCGAACAGCGGCAAGAGACTGATTAGCGAAAAGCTCTTGAGTGATGATATCTGGACGTGCCCCCCGATGCATCAACTCGGAGGCCACCAAAAAGGTTTTTGCCGAAGTGCTTGGATACCGGAACGATCCGGTGTCACCGATAATTCCGGCTAGTAAGCATTTAGCGCTAGCTTCCGTAACAAGATCATGACGCCCGGTTCGCTCTTCAAGAGACGCGAGCAGATCGAAAACAAGCTCTGAGGTCGAACTTCCCCCGTCAACGACATAGTTGGCATGACCAAAGAGGGAGTTGGCCGTGTGGTGATCAATATTAACGAGTCGCGGAGCGGCTTTTATGTGCGCGAGAAAATTATCTCCAACGCGCTCAATAGCTCCGCAATCACATACGACAACGACATCGTCCGCCTCGAACACGGTCGGCAAAGCATGTAATACCTCTGACGCACCCGGGATAACGCGATAACGAGGAACGAAGCCACTCTCGTTATACATCGACACCGCGAGGCCCGCGGCCGCGAGTCCATGCGCTAATCCACACGACGAGCCGTAAGCATCCGCATCCGGATTAACGTGAGAAACGACAAAAGCACGCTTGCTACTCTGAATGAGATCTAACACCTCAGCGATAGAGCCATGTACCGTCATGGATTTTCCGTGGACCGAACCTTAGCCATTAAACGCTCGACGTGCTCGACGGTATCAAGGGTGTCATCGTAGTAAAACCGAACTTCCGGTACGAAACGGATTCCGAGTTGTTTGGCGAGAGTCTTCTTGAAAAGCCCCGCGGCACTTTCGAAAGCCTCCTGCACCTCTTTCACGCGGACCTCACGATCAACGCCTGAAATCAGCGACACTACCCAATAGACCTTCGCGTTGCGGAGATCCGGTGACACCATCACCGATGTAATCGTAACGAGATCGAATCGAGGATCCGCGACTCTATGGAGCTGCTCCGCGATTACCTCTCGTATCCTCTCTCCAATTTGAAAGATTCGTCGTTGCGACATACGTCCCTACTACCCATGCTAGGCTGTTACTACATGTGCGCCAGCACTACTCCAAAGTTGGTGCGACCTCTTTAAACTCGTAAACGTCAATAACATCTCCTATCTTGACGTCATTAAAGCCCTCGAGTCCGATACCGCACTCAAAGCCTGCCTGCACCTCACGAGCATCATCCTTGAATCGTCGAAGACTCGACATCTTGCCTTCATGGATAACTCTATTGTCTCGAAGAAGGCGGGCATTAGCGTTTCGGCGAACCAAACCACCCGTAACATAACATCCTGCGATAACACCGATCTTCGGAATCGTGAACGTATCGCGGACCTCCGCTCTTCCAAGGCTCGATTCTTGTCGAATCGGCTCAAGGAGACCAACCATCGCGTTCCTCACGTCGTCTAAGAGCTCGTAGATAACTCGATAGAAGCGCACTTGAACCCCCGATTTCTCGGCATCAGCGAGCGCTCGTGGCTCCCCACGCACGTTGAACCCGACAATGATGGCGCGAGAGGCCACAGCGAGCTGAACGTCACTCTCGTTAATTCCACCCACCGCTGAGTGAAGCACCCGCACCTTTACCTTCTCTCCGGAGAGCTTCTCAATCGACTGCTTAACAGCTTCTTCAGACCCTTGAACATCGGTCTTGAGAATAACGTTAAGTTCAGCCGCTGCTTGGTTACTCGCGCGCTTAGCAAACTCTTCAAGACTGATCGGCCCTGAAGCAAGCGACCGCTCCTTCTGAGCCTTGATCTCCTGGCGGTTTGCCGCGACTTCACGAGCGTCACCCTCGGTGTCAACCACCATGAAGTCATCACCTGACTCTGGCATACCGTTCAATCCAGTTATCTCTACCGGAGTTGAAGGGCCCGCCTCTGTGAGTTTCTCTCCCTTATAGTCAGTCATCGTACGAACGCGACCATATTCAGCGCCGCTGATGAAGATATCTCCGGTACGAAGAGTTCCGGCCTGAACGAGAACTGTAGCGACCACTCCACGGCCTCGATCGGTTCGACTCTCAATGATCGTTCCTTTCGCGCGTCGCTCTGGATTTGCTTTGAGTTCACGAACATCCGCGAGAACAAGAATGCTCTCAAGGAGAGTTTCGATTCCCTCACCCCGTAAGGCTGAAACCGGGAGAAACATCGTGTCACCACCCCAATCCTCTGGCTGCAATCCAAACTCAGCGAGCTGGGTCTTAATTCTGTCAGGGTTGGCGTCCGCTTTATCCATCTTGTTGATCGCGACAATGATGGGCACCTTCGCGGCCTGCGCGTGGTTAACCGCCTCCTTCGTTTGAGGCATGACACCGTCGTCAGCCGCCACAACAAGGATGACGATATCGGTTACCTGAGCGCCACGTGCTCGCATCGCCGTAAACGCGGCGTGACCCGGAGTGTCGATAAAGGTAACTGCGCGCCCGTCAGCTGTCTCGACCTTATACGCGCCGATGTGCTGTGTAATACCGCCCGCCTCTTTTGCCGCGACTGACGTACTACGAATCTTATCGAGAAGTGAGGTTTTACCATGGTCGACGTGACCCATCACCGTAACCACTGGGGATCGGGCAACAAGCGTAGCCGCGTCATCTTCGACTGTATCCTGGAGGATATCCTGCTCGTTGAATTCAACGTGCTTAACCTCGTATCCCATGTCATCAGCGACGATCTGAGCGGTATCCTTGTCGATGGCCTGGTTGATTGTTGCCAATACGCCCAGCCCAAGAAGCTTAGCGATAACCTCACCGGACTTGAGGCTCATCTGCTTAGCCAAATCACCTACGGTGATAGAATCACCAAGTTCGATCACGCGCTTCGCGACTTTGGGCTTCTCAGCGTCGCCATGGAAGTCTCTACGCCTATCATCATCTCTTCGAGGCTTAGAGCGTCGCCCCTCTCGACCACCGTAATCTATGAGATCGACACTGCTAATCTCGCGCTTCCGTCCCTTCTTAAAGGCACTCTTCTTCTTTGCGCCCTCTTCCTCGCTTTCGAATGTCTCACGCGGAGCCTCGCGAGTCGCCGCAGCCGGAGCACCGGGTCTTCGAGCGTCAGCAGGCTTCGCTACTGGTTTCCTCTGAACAGGAAGTTCCATGCGTCCGAGGATTCTCGGACCAATACCTGGCTTAGTTTCAACAACTGGAGCCGCCGGCGCCTCTCGCACTTTGACTTCCTCAACAACAACCGGCTCTGGCTCTACAACCTCCTGAACCGACTCTACCTCGGGAACTGTCTCCTCCTGGATTGTTGGCTCTTCAGGAATTTGTATCTCCTCTTCAGCGATTGCAGGCTCAGCGCTGTAATCACGCGCGGCACCACCATCGGATGCCAATTGAGTTAATGAACTGGAAGCCGACAGCTCCGGTTGTACGGCTTGAGCGGTTGGCGCTGGACCATCGCCATCAGCTGAGCGACGACGACGGATAACGTTCCCAGAACGCTTTTCAACTACAGCCTCTGTAGCTCCCGTCACCTTATCAACTCGGGTCGTCACGAACTCAGTGTTAGATGATTTCGGAGTGCCAATAGCCTGACGAATAATGGCGCGGCGAACTGCGTCGGCCTCATCGGAGTCAAGGGAATGGGAGTGAGAACTCTTCCCACGAAAACCAAGCTCCTGCGCTTTGGAGAGAACGATTCTGTTATCGACACCGAGCTCTTTTGCTAATTCGTAAATTCTGATCTTTGACATGTGCCTTTTTTTCTCACCGAAACGGTTTCTTCCACTCCGGAGAACCACAACTTTATGTCCCGTAACCGAGACGCTTTATTTACCTCGCGAGATTCATCACAGACGAATCCCTCGTTTTGGCTTCTTGCCGCTTCCGGAGGACGACCCATTCGGATCTTCGATGACGGCTTGAAATTTCGCCATCAGCTCCATCGCCACACGTGAAACCTGAGACGCCTTTAACCCGACATCTCCTACCCGCAGCGCTCTTTCCCACCGAGCCACCTGTCCCATTCGGGACAGGCACTCCGGTGTTGGGTGAACATACCCGCCGCGACCTGGTAGACTCTGCGAGTCATCCACTACCAAGTCGCCATTTACCGCCACAACCCTCAAGAGGCCACGCTTGTCAGCTTTCGAGCGGCAGATACAACATGTGCGCTCAATCGTTCGCAAGCGACCTCTCTGGGGCAGCACCTTAGACAGGCGATGCCGCACGAACAGAACCACTGCGAAGGAAGTTATCCACCGCCTGCCGGATCTGCTCAACATCTCCTTCCTCAAGACCACTTACTTGACGCAACGCGTCATCATCAGCCTCAACGAGACTTTGAATGGTCTTGAATCCCCCACCAAGCAACATCTCTCGAACGTCAGCCGTAATCGGAAGACGATCGAGGTCCGTTATCTCTTCGCTCTCAGCGGTTCCAAGGCTGTCAGCCTCGTCACCCAACTGCTCGGCGTACTCCTTGGCATTCTTGAGAAGCTCAGATACCTGCTCCTGACTGAGTCCTTCAATCTCCATGAGGTCCTCAAGAGAAGAATCCGCCACCTCGCGCACCGTTCGGTACCCATGTTGGAAGAGCAACTCAGCATGCATGAAGTCGATATTCGGAATACCTCCGAGAGCCGCACGAGCTCTACGGGCCTCTTCCTCAGCGACGGAAACGCTCCGCACGTCAATTCTCCATCCTGAGAGCTTGCTCGCGAGCTTCACGTTCTGTCCACGACGTCCAATCGCCAACGATAGCTGGTCGTCCGGGACGATTACCTCCATGGAGTGCTGTTCTTCATCGACAACGACTCGACTCACCTCCGCTGGGGCAAGGGCACGCGCGACGAACGAAGGCTCATCCGGAGTCCATGTAATGATATCGATACGCTCTCCACGAAGCTCTTGCACGACGGCCTGAACTCGAGACCCCTTGATACCCACACAGGCACCAACAGGATCAACGCTTGGATCGTTAGAATACACCGCGATCTTCGCTCTCTCACCTGGCTCACGAGCCACAGCCTTGAGCTCAATAACCTTGTCCGCAATCTCCGGCACCTCAAGCTCGAAGAGCTTCTTGATAAGATCTGGATGACTTCGCGACAGGATAATTTGAGGTCCACGAGCCGAGCGGTCGACGTCCAGAACCATTCCGCGGAGACGATCGCCCGGACGGTAACGCTCTCGGGTGATCTGCTCACGCTTCGGAAGGATCGCCTCGGTTCGACCGAGGTTGACGATGATATTTCCGCGCTCAAGGCGAAGAACGATTCCGTTAATGAGGTCGCCCTTGCAATCCTTATACTCTTCGTAAATGACACCACGTTCGGCGTCACGTACCTTCTGCATGATAACTTGTTTGGCGGTCTGAGCGGCGATGCGACCGAGAACGTCGGTATCGAGCTTTTTACCAAGCTCATCGCCAACCATTGCGTCAGGGTCAACTTCCTTACGAGCGTCCTGCGTCGAAATCTGCGTATCTCCGTCCTCTACCTGATCAACAACGACCTTGAACTGAACTACTTCAATCTCGCCAGTCTCCTCGTTGAATTTGGTCTCAAGGTTAAGGTTGTGACCGTAGTGCTTGCGCGCGGCAGACAGCATCGCTGACTCAACCGCCTCTATAAGCACCTGCTTATCAATCCCCTTGTCTCGCCCCATTTGGCTCAGGATCGCATTTAGGTCAAAATTTGATGACATACTCACTTACCTCATCAGTTAGCTTCAGCACCCACCCCTTACTGGGCAACGCGCCGTTAAAATTTAAAGTCTACTCTGGCTTCCTTCACATCCTGAAGTTTCACGAGGAGCACTTCCTTCTTCTCTTCGCTCTCTAGCTCCAGGAGCCCTTCTCGCGCTGAACGCAGCGTGCCGGTTGAAACGACGTACGCATTCTGTCCATCGCGGAACTTCAAGCGAACACGTTCGCCTACGGCCCCGGTAAAGTGCCATGGCAATCGGAGAGTTCTATTAATCCCCGGACTGGAGACCTCAAGAACACAGTGTTCAGGAACGAACGCTTCCTGCTCATCAATATCGAGCAATCGTTTCGTAACTCGCACACAGTCTTCGAAGGTGACGGTATTACGACGCTCCGGAGCCTCTTCAACTCCCTCCGCGTCCACGCCGCCTTGCTTCGTAATGTAAACCCGAACAACCCCACTGCGACCAGAGCCTCCATCGCGAGGCATCTCTACGTCGAACAGCTCAACGCCCTCATACGTAGCGTCCTCATCGATCGTTTTCCAGAGAGCTGTTGCCTCAACAGCTTCAGCCTCAACAGCGCCAGCCAGGCTTTCGGACATAACACTACTCATCCCTTACGCCACACACGTAGTACACTTGACCAGTCCCTCGGAACGCAGACAATAGCCAACGCTCCGCTTTATTCGCGCGACCCCGTTACCAGACGTGCAACCAGGATTACGGTTGAGCATGTGAGACCACACGCTCGCGGCAGGGACCTGCCAGAGATGTCGAGAGGTTAGCACAAACCCCTTCCTTGTACAACGTGAAGTACGCAACCGCCGCACCTCAAAACACACGTAATTTCAGCACATTGCAAAACTAAACGGGCAGGTATTGGCGCAAAGCCACCTACAAGCCCCTTAGAGATACCCGCTGAAACGCGTCAAGATGATGGAAGTCCGGCGCGACGTTTGCGACCGGATTCGAGGATAGATATCGCGGTTTCTTGTCGTTAAAGACACCCGAAACGTGAAGTGTCGAACCCGCCGATATATCCAACGGCAGCGAGCCGCGTTCGAGACATACAAGCGCGGTCCATCGATCTGATAAAACCTCCGTCTCAATCAGGTCCACTTTGGGCAAACGCAGGTACGAGACTCGCTCTCGATAGGCGGAGAGCTCCATCGCCCACCATGCTCCTTGAGGGCTTACGTTAAATTCGAAATATCTTCCGCCAGGCTGCTTGATGAAGAGCTCAAGCACATCAGCTTCCCACAACCCCTCAACAA
This sequence comes from uncultured delta proteobacterium, assembly GCA_903920005.1. GTDB lineage: Bacteria > Bdellovibrionota_C > UBA2361 > UBA2361 > OMII01 > OMII01. The sequence continues at coordinate 26,769 of CAIXKI010000192.1, read as the reverse complement.
ATTCTCCATGTTTAGCATGAGGGATGCGGACTCCTCCTCCCGGCAGTGAACCGGCGAACCAAAGATGCTTGGGATCGAGAGCGACCACCCACCACAGAGGAGACGAAAGGGCCTCTCCATGCCAACACGATCCGACTGAGCCATGCGGAAGTCCACGAACCCGTGACTGTGTGAGAGTAACAGGCGAGTCAAAGACGATCATAGACATAAAGAAACCTTAGAGACCTCACGCGACAACAGGATGCAATCGCCCACGGACTTCCGCCACTATGCACGCCTCTTGAGCGCGTTCAAACGCCAATCCTAATGCTGCCTGCGCCATAAGGAGTGGGGAATTGTGATTTGGACGCCACTCCTGTCGCGACGAATCCCACGCGAAGGCTTCAGGAAGTATCCCGCCTGGAATCACATACTCCTCCCCTTTTCCCGCCACAAATAGAGAGTGAGATTCCTTCGTGATGAACGAGAGCGCTCTCTTAAGGTGTTTATCACCGTACAGCAAAGAGTCTTGATCCCTTCCGGCCGAGTGCACATAGCGCCGGTAATAATACGCCGCCAGCAACGGGTCAAAGAGGGACCACTCCGCAGGCCTATATCCATCACCAACCCTCGCGAATTCTCCCTTATAGGAAGGATCTCCATTACTAAAATAATCTTGCCCGACGTACCGATCCGGACCGTCCTCCACGTCCATCTCCCACCTACGGAAGCCAGTCTCGCCCATATTTCGATAGACCGTGCGAAGAATTGTGTTCTGCCGCTCGAGCTTAAGGTTGCAATCAAACGGATAGAGCAGGAACACCAAAGCGGAGTCGTGCGGCCTCCTATCACACTCGGTCGCCAGCCCCTCTGTTGGAATGCGAGACTGCACCGTGTTAAGACAGTTGTAGAGGGTCGCTTCAAGCTGATCGTGAAACGACTGCCCATCCTGCTTTCCGTGATATTCAACGGGAAGGTAGTCCCACCCCTCTCGCTCATGAAATACACGAGCTTCATGCAACGCGGCTAAAACGATTCCCACACTCGACGCGCGGCGCCATACGCGAATATCCTCCCACGGGCCGTAGTCCATCGTGTCGTGAGCCTGGACACCGTGCAGCATCTTTATCGCCGCCGGAAGTATTGAGTCGTTCTGTCCCTTCATCGGATCGAGATGTCGCAGATCCAATCGAGCGTCAGAATCCGATCTCCCGCGCTGGTTCGCGAAGCGATAAGGCGCCCAAATCATCGCACCTAAAGCGTCTAGTTGTTGATGCCCCCAATCGTGATTGCACCACTCAAGATGACCCGACTGATTGACCGAGTATTTGATATGGGGGCCGTTATTACCTTCGAGAAAGAGTCTTCGACTAAACTCAACACCCCCCCAATGAAACTGCAGAATCTTCCCTCGGTGATGGTGCCCACCAGAGAAGTCCCACAAGTTCTTGACGATCTGGTGAGCATGGTCGGAAAACCCCGCGCGATTGAGCGCGGCCGCCGTAATGATTCCATCCCTAGCCCACATATTACGAGAGTAATCCTCCACTCCAACTCGGTCACCGTGCATCAGCTGGTTGTGAACAGCGGCGGTTACCGTGCCGGAATGAAACCCGACAAGCGATAAATCGAGCGCGGGGTGCGAGAGAATCCTACTCAATTCTTGGGAGGTTAAAGGACTCTCCTTGAGGATAAAGCTTCGGAGCGGGTGATCGGAGACGAGCTGGGGCGAGAGGGGAATATCTTTCAGAGACGGAAGCCCCAACTCCACGAATGTGGGACCCATCGGACGAATCGCCACCCTGTCAGAATTAAGCGGTTTTAGAATTCCTTGCGCTAGATTACACCTCCACCGCAATTCCGGAACCGCACCATCGACACGAGAAGATTCAACATCAGCTTGTGGCATGTATCCCCTCAGATATGTTTCAAAAAGTGGACGTTCAGCCAGGGTAGCGTGGTCAAACAATTCATCAAAGGGGAAATCGTACAAGCGCCCGTAAATGCACCTATGACCAAGACCACTGAAGCGCCCTCGGTGGGCCTGATTTTCCAAGCGGTGACGTAGCTTAGGGAGCCTAGCCCCGGTACACTCACGGAGGCATCCCCCGGCTAAACTCAGTACGCTGAATTAAGTCGGGTGTTGTGACGTGTTTCGGTTTTAAGGGTTTTAAGAAAGGAGTCTTATATGGCTTCAACCCATAAGGTATGCGTGGAGTGCGGAAGCCTTCTTACTGAAGCAGACATCCCTTACGGGGTCTGCTCGATAGAATGCGCTGAAAAAACGTTCGACCGGATCTGGAGGCTCGACCTCGATTTGAGAATCCAGAGAACGTGCGAGCGAGCGCTGGAGATTCGCCGCGCTCGCAGGCTCGACCGCCGAGACCAGATTCTTCGAGAGATTCGATTCCTCGGAGAGAAGTGGTCAAAGGCGCAAGATCCTCGGATGAAGCTAATGCTCGAGCTTGAAGAGGAGCGCTGTTTTAGAGCTTGGAACTCAGCGGATCAAAAAGTTGACACGCTGACCGACGCTCGAAACACCGCGGCTCAAAGAAGGAGAGATCTTGAACTTGAGCTTGAAGGTTGCAAGAAAATGGTCGACGGATAACCTCCCTCGATGATAGGCGAAGAGTGTGACAAGAGTCTCATTCTTCCCGAATGAAAACACGTCACACTCCTCCCCACATTACTCTCCGACACCCTGTGATTGAGATAAAAGCGTTCGCTGCTGACGCTTTAACGCAAGCACTCTCTCTCCAACTGCCATGTGAGAAGACGCGTACGGAGCCAGCACACGCGGAAGGTCGCTTCGTCCTCCACGTTCATAGTCTCGCGCGACGATAGGACCAATATCCTCTATGCCCCCTCCACGCACGTTTGTAAGGTAGGCGAACACTAACTCCGCCAGGGTCTTTAAGTTAATCGACGAGCGCTTGCCGACTTGCAGAAACAACCAGGAGCTAAAGTGAAAGAACGCCTGAAACGGAGACTCGTGCGTGGCGAGGAGAAGCTCTCTCGCCTCCAAGAAGTTCCCGCTATTGGCGACCAAATCCCAATACCTGGCGAAACGCCCCATCTCCTGGAGTTCTTTAAACGAAACATCTTTCGTGCTCACCACCTCATAGGGAGGATCTTCCGAGTACCGCATCTTAAAGACGTCGTCATGGCGAACTATCGGCGTGCCGCGTAGACGCTTCAGAATACCTACCTGAATCTCCTGGGGATTAAGGGCCACAATCTGGTCGAATCCCCGACCAAAGCTGTCTATAGTTTCTCCGGGGAGCCCTACAATCAGATCAATGTGTAAATATGCCGTGGTCTCTTTTCGAAGAAAGGCGATGTTCTCGAATAGCTTTGGGACATCTTGCCTCCGACTGATGTTGGCACTCACCTCTGGATTAAGGGTCTGCACCCCTATCTCTAACTGCAAACTTCCAGGAGGGAACTTCGCCACCACCTCTCTAAGCTGCGGAGGAAACCGATCGGGAACCATCTCAAAATGGACGAAGAGTCCTGGCTCCATGCGTTCAAGAAAAAAATTGAGAATAGTGAGCGATGTGCGAATATTAAGATTGAAGGTACGGTCAACGAATTTGAAGGTCCGCAATCCCCTTCTAAAGAGCGCGTCCAATTCTTCCAGCACCTGCAGATGATCAAATTGGCGTACCGGGATATCTATAGAGGAGAGACAGAACTCACACGTGAACGGACATCCTCGAGATACCTCAACGTAAACAACCCGGTTAGCGATATCCTTATCCGTGTAGTATCGATACGGAAGTTTGACATCAGCGAGCGCGGGCAACCCGGAATGAATTATCTTTTCTGAGGGCAGATTCCCAGAGAGCACCTCACGACATAACTTCGCGAACGAAAGATCCGCTTCCCCCGTAATCAAGTAATCGCAGAGTTCCACGATCGGCTGCCCCTCATATTCGAAGCTCACTTCCGGACCACCGATAACAACTACGATCTCGGGGCGAACGCGTTTTAGGAGGGAAATGACCTCGCGCGTACGGGCGGTATTCCAGATATACACACCGAACCCGACTATAGACGGATTATAGTCGAGGATAGACTCAACGATCTCTCTCGCCGGCTGCGACGCCTCGTATTCAGCAATTACGGCAAGCTCTTGCAACTCCCCAAGATTGGCATAGAGATATCGCAAGCCAACCGCGGCATGAATGAACCTGGCATTTAATGTTGAGAGCACGATCTCGCTCATACCAAGGAGTCTCGCTTATACCAGAAGGTTATTCCAGCGCTGAGGGCGATATTTCCCCTCGGGCTCGTTAGTCCAATACGTTACAACCCTCTCCCTCCTGCAAACTCACACCCTACGTTTCATCACACAACTAAAGCGGCAAGTCGGCGGATACTCATCTGTATAAACCATTCAAGAGGAGGCCCTCATGGATACCACGTGGATCGTAGTAGCAAGTCGGGACGAAGTCCGCATCTTTGAAAGGAAAGGGAAGAAGGATCTGACCTTGGTTACCGACATCGGAAACCCTGAAGGGAAGTTGCACCCAAGGGATTTAGTTAGCGATAAAGCAGGCACAAGTTCCGACAACCGGATGCGCCGACGACTTGCATACTCAACCGAACAATCGCCGAAAGAGAGGAGCCTTATCAACTTCTATCGGGAGATCGGGGATCAGATCGATCTAGCGCTCAACAAGCAAAAATTCGATCGTTTAATCCTTATCGCTGAGCCAAGGCTCCTCGGAATACTGCGAACCGTTCTTCCATCCTCGGTTCACGGGGTGATTATCCAGGAGATACACAAAGATCTCGCTTTTGCGACGGAGGAACAAATTATGGAGAGGCTGTAGCGTAGGCTACCCGTATAATTTGCCAGACAGATGACACTATCCCAATTGATGCTTGAGTCGAGGCAATCCTAGAATACGTTCAGCGATAATGCCTCGCTGGATCTCTGACGTGCCCGCCGCTATCGTTCTCCCCCTGGAGTACAAATAGCGGTGCACATCAGCTCCATTCTCAGGTCCATGCTCCCCAAGCGCGACATCGCCCCCGTCGAAGGCGAGCGCTACCTTACAAAGCCTTTGAAACGCCTCGCTCCACAGTAGCTTATCAAGCGATCCTTCCGGACCTGGAGCCGCCCCCTTCGCGTAATCCATAAGGTGACTGTACGCCAACGCCCTTGTCGCACACGCGTCCACGATAGAGCGAGCCAAGTCTACTTTTGTCGTAAGAGCGGTATCAGCGTCCACACGCGCGAGCAGTTCACGAAGCGCAGTCTCAGACTGAAGTTGTCGAGCGAAGGTAAGCACGACCCGCTCGAACATCAGTGTCGAGATAGCGATCTTCCAACCGTCGCCCTCTTTACCAACAAGGTTCTCCGACGGGACGAATACCGAATCGAAGAAAACCTCATTAAATTCCTTATCACCACTGATCTGCTGTAACGGACGAGTAGTGATCCCTTGTGACTTCATGTCAACGAGCAGATACGAAAGCCCCTCGTGCTTGCGGGCAGAATCAGCGGTGCGGCACAACACGAAGCACCAATCAGCCACGTGCGCGAAACTCGTCCAAATCTTCTGCCCTGAGAGCTCGTAGCCCCCATCGACGGGTACGGCACGAGCCTTAACCGCGGCGAGATCGCTCCCGGCGCCGGGCTCAGAGAACCCCTGGCACCAGATTTCGTCCCCCGAAAGTATCTTCGAAAGGAATCGCTTTTTTTGAATCTCGTTACCATGCGCGATCAGGACCGGCCCAACCATCGTGAGGCCAAAGAGCCCTAATATCTGTGGCGCCGAAACCCGAACGAGCTCCTCTTGCACGATCGCCTCTTCAACAAGCGAGAGACCTCGACCGCCAAACTCCTGTGGCCAGTGAGTGCCGAGCCATCCGCCACTCGAAAGGCTTCGCTGCCAGTTTCTCCCAACCTGTTGGAATTCATCGAGCGAGGTATCATCTTTAACGTGAGGGACTGGATTGTTCTCAAGCCATTCTTGAAAACTTGTCCTAAACCGCTCGCTCGTTTCAGAGATTGATAATTTGAGCACTCGTACACTCTCCCCTAGGATGCGAACACCAGCTTACCGCGCCTCGAAAGAGGAGCACTAGCAGGGTCGTCACATACGATCTCCTGTCGCGCATTTCGAGAGCTTGGACCAACCCCCCAAAATGGTACCGACCGAAGCGTCTTTCCCCTTCCCGCTAGAGCTTTCTCCAGGTGTGCTTCATCGGCGCAAGCAACTGATCAGCCTCCGGCGGTCCCCACGTTCCTGCTTTGTATTCATACAGAGGCGGCGGATTTGGACCAGACCAAGCCTCGAAAATAGGAGCAAGAAGATCCCACGACTCCTCGATCTCGTCGTTACGCGTGAAGAGAGTCGCGTCACCCTTCATCACATCAAGAAGGAGCCGCTCATACGCCTCCGGAGAGGCTACTCCGAAGGAGCTGTCGTACGTGAAATCCATCTCAACCGGTCGCACTCGCATTCGTGGCCCCGGGGGCTTCGAACTTATCCGCAGCGACATTCCCTCCTTAGGCTGAACCTGAATAGAGAGAACATTATGCTCAAGCTCGCCGATATTCCTTCCCTTAAAGAGAGAATCGGGTGCCTTATTGAAGAAGATAGTAATCTCAGTGATTCGTTTCGGAAGACGCTTGCCGGCACGAATGTAAATGGGCACACCGCTCCAGCGCCAGTTATCGATCTCGAGCTTAAGTCCTACATACGAATCCGTGGAAGAGCTCTCCGCAACCCCTTTTTCCTCGCGGTATCCAGCTACAGTCTCTGAATCCACGGTGCCCGCTACATACTGGGCTCGAACTGTATTTTCACGAACCTCCTCTGGGGTCATTCGCTTTATGGATCGAAGGACTTTCGCCTTTTCATCACGAATACTATCCGCGTCGCTCAAGGAGATAGGCGGCTCGATACAGAGAAGCGCGAGCATCTGAAGCACGTGATTTTGGACGATGTCTCGAAGGATGCCGTTCTGATCAAAATACGCCGCTCGAGTACCGATACCAATATCCTCACACACAGAAATCTGGATGTGGTCTACGTACTTTCGATTCCACAACGGTTCAAAGATACCGTTAGCGAACCTAAATACGAGGATGTTTTGAACTGTCTCCTTTCCAAGGTAGTGATCAATTCGATAGATCTGTTCCTCCGCGAGACTCTGTCGAATAACGCGATTCAGCTCACGCGCCGACTCCAGATCGTGTCCGAACGGCTTCTCGACCACAACAGAGGTCTGCCTCGCTTCCTTAGAGTAATCCTCTATCAGCCCCACCTCTTTAAGATTGGACGCGATCGGACCAAAGAATTGCGGGGCCATCGCCAAGTAGTACACGTAGTTAAAACGTACACCATGAGGAGCTGTTAAGGCCTCAAGCCTTTGCTTCAGCGCCTCAAAGTCTTCCGGCTTCTCTCCATCAAGGGGTTGGTAGTGGAGGTTGCGAGCAAAAGCCTCCCAGACGGCGGGACTAATCGGCCGACGAGAGTGCTTCTTCACCCCCTCAAGCACCTTTGCGCGAAAATCCTCATCACTCAACTTAGAGCGCGATGAGCCGATTACGATAAAGTGCTCCGGAAGGTACTGGTCTTCCGCAAGATTACACAAAGCTGGAATCAACTTCCGAGAGGTAAGGTCCCCACTTGCGCCAAAGATCACGAGCGCGGTCGCTGGAGGTCGTACTATTCGCTGGTCGACATCTGCTGATTGAGATTGAGTCACGTTCTGTCCTACTGATTATGCGCCTTAGATACTCTTACGTTTCGTCTCTATTGATTCAAGGAGCTCACGATACGAATCCGAGAAGCTCTTAACACCAGCAACCTGAAGCTCTTTAAGAAGCTGCTCGGTTGGAACGCCAAGCGTGTTCACCTTTGAGATCAACGCGACAGCCTCCGCCGCTCCATTGTGCAGCCTTGGTTCGATGGTAGCTCCCGCGATCAGAGCCTTCACGGTAGCCGGAGGCATCGTATTTACAGTGTCTCGCCCCGCCAGCTCTTCAACGTACATCACAGCTTTAAACACCGGATTCTTAGTGCCTGTGCTAGCCCAGAGAGGACGTTGCACCCGAGCCCCCTGCTCCTTGAGGGCTTTGAACGAATCGGAGGAGAAGAGCTTCTCAAAAGAAGCATAGGCAACCTTAGAGTTAGCCACGCCAACTTTACCGAAGAAGTTCTCTTTATCCTCGGCCTTGGCCTTACCAGCTTTGACGAGATCATCGAAGTTCTTCTCAACAATTGCGTCCACGCGGGACACGAAGAAGCTTGCGACAGACGAGATATTTCGAACACTCTCGCCACGAGCGGCACGAGCTTGAAGCGCCGAGATGTACGCGTTCGCAACCTTATCGTACACCTCTTTCGAGAAGATCAGAGTCACGTTTACGTTAATCCCCTTCTCAAGCACCGCTTGAATCGCGGGAATGCACTCCGGCGTAGCTGGTATCTTGATCATGATGTTGGGCCGATTGAGTTTGTTCCACAAACGAACAGCGGCCTCCACAGTACCCTTCTCATCTGCCGCGAGGTATGGAGAAACCTCGATACTCGCGTAGCCATCCCCTGCGCCGGTCAGATCGTACATCGGTCGGAGGAGGTCCGCGGCCGCAGCGACATCCCGCAACATGAGCTCTTCGCAAAGAGCCTCTGTGCCCAAATCTTTGAGCTCGCCGGACCGCATGTCGTCGTCGTAGTTAGCGGTGTCCGCGATCGCCTGCTTAAAGATAGTTGGATTGCTCGTCAGTCCGGATACGCCCTGCTCAATAAGGTTCTTAAGCTCACCAGAACGGAGAACGTCACGTGAGAGGTTGTCATACCATACGGATTGACCGAGCTCGTTAAGCGCTAAAATCTGGGGGTTCTTTGCTGTACTCATGAATACTCCAATGGGACAAAACGACACGATGGATATAACCTATCCCGTCCGTGGGGGAAATCAAAAGATGGGGGGATTTTGGCCCTCTGCCCTCTGAAGGGTGGCAATTTTTCACGCGACTCCGCCCCGTCGCCGGGCGACAGAGATTACCGAGCGAGTCGCGGAATATCCATGGGCCCCGGATACGAGAGCGCTTTGCGCTTTCTATTGCGGTAATACTGATAGCTAGTTGCCAAACAGTGGAAGGCGTATGGGAGACCGTTCACATGACAGATCTCGTCGCCGTAGTACGTTGGGATCGGTCTCTCCGCAATCCTAAAACCTCGTTCGGCCATCGCGAGGATGATTTGGGTGTCAAAATGCCAATTGTTGGTGAACGCTTCGAAGGGAACTCGCTTGAGCGCCTCAACTGAATACAGCCGATACCCGGAGTGGTACTCCGAAAGCTTTAAGCCCGTCATAGCATTCTGGCATCGGGTTAGAATTCGATTTCCAACGAACTTGTAGAGCGGCATCCCCCCTTTAAGGGCCTCAGCCGGCTTCGACATGCGGGATCCGAAAACCATATCCGCCTCTTTCTTGATCAGAGGCTCCAAAAGACTCGGTAAAGCCTCGGGCGCGTACTGGCCGTCACCGTGAACAAGCGCCACGATATCCAACCCTCTATCGATCGCGTATTGGTATCCTATCTTCTGATTGCCACCATAGCCGTGATTCTTCACGTTGCGGTGCACGGTAAGCTTCTCGATTCCAAACGCGGCTTTATAACCTAGCGCCGCGTAGTAGGAGTTATCCTTGCTGCAATCATCGATAACAAAGATCTCTTCTACGTTATCGTAGACCTCTTTCGGTATTCGAGAGATCGTCTGAATAAGATGATTTACGGCGTTGTAGGCAATAATGAAGATTCCGATCCTTGGATTGCTCATGCAACTAATGTTCCTACCAGGTCATAGCCTGAAACTTCCGTTATCTTCACGCGGCCGAGATGACCAGCTTGAATCTCTCCTAACCCGTCAACAACATCGTTAATAAGAACCGTCCCGTCGACTTCCGGCGCTTGAAACCGGGTACGGCCTGAAAGCAACATATCGGTCTCCTCATGAGGTCCTTCAACGAGAACCTCTATCTCCTGACCGATATACTCTTCGTTCTTGGCGATCCTCACCTTCTGTTGCGCGAGCATGATACGATCTCGACGGACTCGCTTCTCCTTCTCAGAGATCTGATCGTCCATATCAAACGCGGTAGTCCCCTGCTCGGGTGAGTAGGTAAACACTCCAACACTCTCGAAATGTCCCTCCGCGACGAAATCCTCAAGCTGCTTGATATCAGCCTCGGTCTCTCCTGGGAATCCGACGATAAACGTCGTACGAAGCTTAATCGAAGGAGCTTTCGAACGGACGTACTCTACAAAACGGCGAGATCCATAGCGGCCGATCGGTCGCTTCATGGCCTTCAATACGTCCTCGCTAGCATGCTGTAGCGGAACGTCTAGATACGTGCAGATAGACGACAGGTTCGTGATAGCGTCAAGGAGCTCATCATCAACGCCCACTGGATACGCGTAAAGCAACCTTATCCACGGAGCGGCCTTCGCCTCATCCAAGGAGCGAAGGAGTTCGACGAGACGTCCGGCATTCGTATCAGTTCCGAACGCGGTGAGGTCTTGAGCCACAAGGTTAATCTCTTTGACTCCTTGCGCCGCAAGCGCCTTAACCTCTTTTGTTATCGATTCGATCGAACGGCTACGCATCGATCCTCGAATCTGCGGAATAATGCAGAACGCACAAGGACGATTACACCCTTCGGACACCTTTACATACGCCATGTACGGATGTGACGCGAGGTGACGCGGCATCGTCTCGTCGTACAGGAAATAGGGTCGCGCGCCTTCGTTGAGAATATCTCGTAGAGAATCATCAGCCCCAAGCGCAGCCTGACCAACACTCAAAAGACCATCGAGGGCGATAAAAGAGTCGACCTCAGGGAGCGCCTTGCGAATATCGCCCTTGTAGCGCTCGACCATACAGCCCGCCACAAGCAACCGACGGAGGCTTCCCGATTTCTTAAGCTCCGAAAGCTCAAGAACGCAATCAACGCTCTCCTTTACCGCACTCTCAAGGAATCCGCAGGTGTTTACCACCGCGACATCGGCGTGACTAAGATCGTTTGTAATTTCAAACCCGGAGTTGCGAAGCACTCCGATCATTACCTCTGAGTCCACTTGATTCTTGGCACAACCAAGAGTCACGATGGCCGCGCGCCCGACAAAAGCTGCTTTGCCGTCCAGAGCTTGTGGCTCAGTAATATTGACCGCAACCGAACAACTCTTAGCCGGTGCGTCATCGAGGGGAAGGATGGAAAGTCCTGATTTCATACATCTCTTATCAGTGGGCGGTCTGTCGCCGGTCCATTACATCTACACCTTTTGGGTAGTCTAAAACAAATCGTCGAGGATCCTGTTTTACCCCCTGGCTGAGAAGATTATTGAAGATGATGGCCGTCGTATTACCACCTAAGGAGCTGATTTTAGCTCCTTTTGGTAGTGATTGAGCCTTATCAACGAGCAGGTCAAACCCCTCTAAAGCGTCATTTGCGTCCCCCTTAGATTTTCTTGGGACCAGTCGTAAAATGACCCCTTCGGGGCCCTGACACGCACCTTTTAGGTCAAAATCCCTGCTGAGGTTTCCTACCCCCATCATGAAGGAGATCGGTAGACTCGAGAGAAGGACATTCCCGATATCGTCGACCAGAACCTGCTGCTTGTCCGGCTGATAAAGCCAAAGGGTACTCTGAGTAACCACGACTGACTGGGGCCGTGGCTTAGCATACTCCCACCGCATCTTCCCAGGCTTCGCGAACCACATCTCACCAGCGCTACTCTCACTCTCATCCAAAGCAGCAACGTACGAGTCCTGTCGAAAGGCCCCCTGCAAAACTTCAATTCCAGCATATTGACCTTGAACTTTGGCTAAAAGCTCGCGTCCCTGAGCAACGGAGAGCTCGCCACCTTTCTGACACTCAAACGCCGAGACCTGGGCAACGGCCACATCAAAGCCACTAACCGCGCACACAGTTACAAGCCCTGCCAAAAAACGTCGGATATGTATCATCACGCCACCCATATATCTGTTGTTCCAAACCTTAGCACGACGACGCGATTCCGCCACCGCCCTCACGCCGACAAAACTAATTGCCCAACCCAGACAACTAGAGGACACTTATCGACATCCTATCTGTCGAGCCTATGATGTCGTGTAACGAGCTAGGCCGACCTGACCGTGTTTACCTTAAAGCGCGCGATTGGCCGCATGGGCACTATGACAGACTCAACTTTTCCAAAGATATCCGTTGTTACGGTTTCGTATAATCAGGGACAATTCATCGAGAAAAACATTGAGTCGGTCCTAAGCCAAGGCTATCCCAATTTCGAACACATTATCGTAGATGGAGGCTCAACCGACTCAACACTCGACATCCTTCGCAAATACCCTCACCTGAAGTGGACCTCCGCCAAAGACGATGGACAATCCGACGCTCTCAACAAAGGATTTTCCAGAGCGACTGGCGACATCATCGCATGGCTCAACTCGGACGACTGGTACGCCGAAGGGGCCTTCCATGTTATCGCTGAGGCCCTTAAGGATTATCCGGTTGTTTTGGGGAAGGCTGCCCAAACAGACAAAGAGGGCAACGTCGTCACTATCGTTGAAAACCCTCCACGATCATTCTACGACCTCGCTCGTTATTGGATACCCTATGCGTGGGTGGCGCAAACGTCTGTGTTCTTCCGCCGGTCCCTTCTGGAAGAGGTGCGAAGGAGTGACGGCAACTACCTTGATCAGGATCTCTTTTTCACCATGGACCTCGACCTCTGGTTCAGAATGGCGATGAGGTATCCCTTCGTTCGTTATATCGACCAGGTTCTCTCTTTTTTCCGCATCTATGACGAGAACAAAACAGGTGCTCGCCCACAAGCGACTCAACGGGAGTGCTCTCGTGTCTACCGCCGTCATATGAACGGACTCAATCCGACCGAGCGACAACTAAGCTACATCATGCCGATGCGCGAGCCCTCAGAGATCTCAAAGGAGACCTTCAAAAGCCTGACGAAACAGACCTGCATCGATTTCGATATCTTCATAATTGACTATGCAGCCGATAGAGAGATGTCGAAGTTTGTTCACGAATTCTCGCTCGACCTATCTGAAGCCATCCCCCAAATAACCGTGCGCTACGCCAAAGCCGCCCTTCCGAATGAATTTTCAGCGTTTACGACCGGGGTGCAGAAAGCCGTCTCGCCGATCGTTGGATTTTTGCAGCCAGGCGATACTCTGGATGAGAACGCATCACACCGAGCACTTCATCAATTCGCCCTCGATACGGTCGGATTAATGATACCGACCATCCAAGGAGGCATGGCGCAGCTCAATACGTTCTTCCAACAATCAGGGGAACTGAACCTCCCAGGTTTTCTCACGTCGTCGTATTTCTATCCGAACATATACGCGCGACGTCTGGCCTTATTAGAGCTCGAAACATTCCGACACCCGAACTCCCCGGCACATTCTCTAAAAGAGCTCCTGCTTCGTCTGATATACAAAGGATGGTCTATTCAGGGATCCGATACAGTCATCGTGCACCCAACCACACGGAACTACTCGATGGAGGTCTCGCAATGGCAAACCGAGAGAGATCGGATCATTCTCGAAGTACTTAAGACGCTTAAGCGGGAGTTTGAGGCAGACCCGTTCGGTCTCACACGAGCCAAAGCACGAGACCCACGCCCACTCCTAGAGTCACTAAGCCACATCACGGGCGTCCTGTAGGTTCGCGTTAGAGCTCCGGCGACGGAACAATAACACCCCACACAGTGTCGCCAGGGAGAGAGCAAGGGGGAGAGACCACCCGTACCGCACCGTCAGGTACGACCACATCCCCTGATTTCGTACCACGTTCACCATCTGCACAACTTTGGGAACTTGATTGCGTTTAATATCTGGGAATCGGGACTTTATCATTCCGAATATATCCCCCTGAATAGCGAGCAGCTTTTCTCTCTTGGCATCGTCCGCCAAGGTGAACGCAATCTCTCCTATCTCGATATCAAGCTGAACGAATTTTGCCTTCACCCACAATTTTTGCGTCTTCGCAAAGTCGAGTGTCACGGTAAGAAACTGATTACCGTTTTCCCTAAAATATACTCGACGACGCTGTTGCTCAATCGCGATGAACGGACGTACTCGATCAGGCGAGACACCCATATCTGAAAGTCGTACCCGTAGAGGAGCCAAATGCTCTTTCTTCACAATTCGAAGGAGCTCTTCGTTCAAAAAGTCCTCAGAGTGTCGATAGGTAATGGTCGGCCCCCGAGGCTCAAATTTCACCTCTCCGCGAGTCTGCTTCTCGTTCTCCTCTCCCCTCCCCACAGCCTCGTGTGGCTGCTTAATCTGAATCAATTCTTTGATATCTCCATTTGGATAGAATCGCCGACGATGGCGAACACCGATCCCCTGATTAATAAGGGTCATCTCTGGTACGTCGAAATAGGTATCAGCAAACTCCTCGACCTCCGGAAACGTCTTAAAATTTGCAGCGTGAGACTGAAAGCCTCCTCCGAAGGTCGCGTTGAGCCAGCTCCATACCTCCTCGGCCTGTTCAAGAGGGACATCAAAGGTCATCTCGTTCTCAAGACGCATGGTGTCGAACTTTTCGAGGGTCTGGGCCTGGGATACCAAAGCCGAAAAAAGAGCCGTCAATATCACAAGGAACGATACATATGACCGCATACGCATACTCACTATCCCCTCTTCACCTCAACACCATGAGGCTCTTTGGTGATGGTGTTAACACCGCGAATGAAACGCAATCGAAGAGAAGAACTTCCAGTGCGTATCGACCAACGATACGGACGCGATTCACGAATCAAATCGTCATTTTTGTCGACCCTCCGTTTCGAGGATAAGAACCGATCGAACCGAGCTACACACCCACCCTTCTCAACTGGGACGCAGAGTATCCGCTTCGCGACGCCATCTTCCTCAACAACAACAGAGGTGGGGACACTTCCTGTAGAGTCGAATACCAATTCACGAGCTTCGAACCCGGCATCCGCTCCAACCATAATGTGAACATCCTCAACTCCGCCGTGGGAACCTTTCGATTCGGCGGATATCGAGATTTTTCGTAACGCTGATCGCAACACCTCACTTCGCGCACGACTCTTCTCCACCAACTCGTGAACGGAAGACTCCCATTCAGAATTTGGCATCATGTCCAGGTTCGCCCGAAACGTATAAACTTTTTGAGGAGACGCGAGAATCTCCTTACGAACAGAGTCCGCGCTGTCCTCTATGAGCTGCGCGACTCGACCAGGAGAGAGAGCTCCATGAATAGCTTCCCATACACATCGATTCTTCTCCTCGCGGTACTCGGGAATTTGCAGCAATGCCTGAAAGAGCCCGTTTGGCGCGAAGTCGATACCGTCTATCTTCTCGCGATAGTAAGCGACTGGGTCCCAGACGATGGGTTTCAGTTTTTGGGTCCGCAGGTCAAAAAAGTACCTCTGATTATGGGTTTCATCCGCGTGAATAGAACCTACTATCTCCAGATATGCCATGTAGCGAAGCGTCGTCTGAACATCGAGCACTTTTTCAATCGCAGTCTTAAATCGCTCGGGCTCGTTCGCGGCAATCGGCAACACCTCAAGCAAGGCCTGCATCGGGGCCACCGAAGTATCCCCGCCCTTTTTGGTCGGAACCACCTCCCATCCCTTCACACTCTCAAAGAGAAACTCCCGATCGTGATATGCGTATACATCTTTAAAATCTATATCACCTACAAAGAGGCGATCGGCTGAGAGGTTATGATTTAAGAAGAAGTCCTCGTTAACCTGCTCCAAAAAGACCCTCACTCCGTCGAATTGACGATTGACGCGGAGGTGAATAGGAAATGCCTTGGGGACCTCAAGCCCCCCCATGTTCTCAGCAAGCCGATAACCAAGGAAGTCAGGAATCTGACTCTTGGTTCGGGGGAGGTATAAATTGAACTGCCGCATCCCGAGATATCGCGAGCCCCGCTTAAGCTTTACTCGCCATGATTTTTGCGGAAACGCCCAGTGATTCATCGAATCGCCGCGAAAACGGAGATTCGCACCCAAAACACTATTCGGCTCACCCTTCCTTCGGACCTTAAACAAGCCGGGCTGATAGATCCTTCCACTCTCGGGCAAGTGCGCTTTGAGAGCTTTCAAACGCTCAGTACGTATATAAAGTTCCATTACCGGCAGCGCTGAGCCTTTGGGATCGTCTTGTTCCGCAGTAAGCCAGTTCCAGGCATATATGGCATTAAATCGCGCACCGTAGATAATCTGGTCCCAATAACCGATCCGCGCGAGCTTCCGCTCGCGAGGAGTCCGAGCCAGGTAATCCGCACCAAGGAAGGCAATCCACGCCAAAGGGATAAAGAAGATCCCGGTTATTGCGACACGTTTTACACGACGCTTCCATCGAAGCGAGAGAATGTGCCCCGTATCAAAGCCCTCAGGAATAGCGGATGACGAGAAAACGGTTCTCATACCTCTTTAGGCCGCCCTCTCAGGAACGGAATGTGCCTGACCCGAATCCCAGCTCTCAGGTTCCGTCTTGGCGAGCAGTCTGCCAGACGTCCGACGAGCACTCTTAAGCATATCAACAGCCGCACAATATTTGGAGTAGCGCCCCCGCGAGACCTCGAAGCGTCGAACAAGCGATAGCAACCACAATGGCACTGAGCGCTCACTCTTTATCTCAAGCACGGCTTGCGAAGGGGGAAGAAAGAAATCCTCAGTGGTCGAGTCATAATCACAGACAGAGGGTAACGACGCCGTGAGCCTCTTATCCAAAGTAATCCTCAGTGTTGGGTCAGCTTGGCCGGCGAGGGCTTTTCGAAGATATCGAACATTCACAACCGGCTGTAATAGAAGCCTTTCGTGGAGAAAAGATATCTCGTCTCTTCCCTTCGAAGGGGCGACAAGAGGAAGAAGCTTGTCGAGAGCTAAAAAGCCAGAATCCGATATCAAGATGTCGGCACCGTCTTGTGGCTCAAGCACACAGCGCTTCTTCGCAATCATGTGCTTATGTTTCTCTTTAATTTCAAGAAAGAGCGGACTATCAACAACACTTCCGCCCGCATAGCGCCTTAACCTAACTTTTCGACGACATCCAACCGATTCCTGACGATCCCAATAGAACCGTAGACTTTCGGTATCGTAATAGATGCTTAACGTCTCGTAGAACCCATCGGCGCCAGCGTGCTCATCCGGTCGACAGAACGGCTCGGCGGCGCGCATGAAATCCTCTCCTTTGTGAAGATCTACAACGTACTTCAGCTCGTGGCGCGTTCCCGGCTTAGCCATGAATAGCTACCTATCCGATTACAACTCGAAAATGTGGTCTGTTCCCCGCACCTGAATCTGCATTTCAGAATGGAGGCGCTGTAGGTCTTTCATGAATTTGTCGATATTGAAGACGCCGGCTACCCGCATGAGAAAGGTGTACTCAGTCTCTGTACCAGCTCGGAGAGACTCCACCGAAAGCAAAGAGAAGTCTTTGCAGTGAAGCCTCAACGTATCGTCAAACACTCCACTCGTCGCCGCCGCAGACGGAACCCGAATGCGAGCGATCTTCTCTGAAAGTCCAGATTGACCGAAATTCAACCAATCCATAAGAAGGCAGGCCGCACTCACGATCACCGTAAGTCCAATGCCCACTTGGTAGAAACCGGTTCCGCACGCCATTCCTATCGCCATAGCGAAGAAGATGTACGCAACGTCACGGGGATCTTTTACGGCGTTTCGAAATCGCACGATGGAGAGAGCTCCGACGAGGCTGAACGCCCGGGCGATATTGCTACCGATAATCATCATCACCGCAGAAATAACCATTCCGCAGATGACCAGTGTGTGCATGAAAGCCGGCGAGTATGACGCCCCTCGATAGGTTCGCTCATACACCTTAGCCTGAATAAGACACAGCACCAGGGTGAGACCGAGACTCACACACAGCTGACTAAGCGAGAGGACATGACTTGGGTCAGAAAACTTGGCGATTTGGTCAAGAAAAGTATCCATGAGGTCCTCAACGAACGATGTACTACCTTTATAACAAGGCAAGGTCCTCTCTAGAGAGGCTATACGAATTGCCCGACAACCTGGTGCCGTGTAAACTTCTGAGCGTTCAATCCACGCCCGATGCCAAGTTGTTAGACTAGTGTTAAGCTATAGCAGCAACTCTGTTTAGTAAATGTATTACCAGCTATTTACACGCCGAATTTACCTAATAGCCGCCTCGATTTTCTGGGCGGTGCTGGGCGTTGTAGATGCCGGGCTTGCGAGCCCTCCCGAGGTCCCCATGCTCTCACGGGAGAGCCCGTCAACACAAAGAGTTGTACAACACCAGACATACCTTGCGGCCGCATCTGATGACGGGACGAAGATTCCTTTGGCGATAGGCTCGGGCCTAGCAACAATTTATAGTAGCGGAGACGCGTCCCTCCTTCTTGCGCTCTCCGACCGAGGACCAAACATCACCCTGAACAACGCGGCAGGAGTTGCGGCAGAGCGGGTCCTGTTTCCCAAGCCAGACTTCAACCCTTCCCTCTATGCGCTAACGGTACGAGGGAGCGATATCTCTGTCCATCCATCCCCGGGAGACTCCGATACCGGTTTTTTACTGCCGAAAGGCCAGGCGTTGCCGGTAACCTCCTCGACTGGTCACTCGATGACGGGACTCCCCTCGTCTCGTAAGGACGAAATAGCCCTAGACTCGTCGCATTCCGAAATCGATACACCCAAAGACGGAGGACACGGCATCGACCCGGAAGCGGTCACCTTTGACACCCATCGAAAGATCCTCTGGGTCGCCGAGGAGTACGGCCCTAGCCTCTTGGCTATTGATCCGTCTACCCGCAGGATTACGAAAGAGCTGTATCCCGGCGCCGGCCTGCCTGAGCTCGTAAAACACAGGGCCACAAATCGAGGATTTGAGGGCCTTGCCTATATGCCCTCCGACCATCTCGCCGCAATCCTTCAGAGCCCTCTGCACAACCGTTCCAACAGTACGCGAGAGGGCTTCGTTCGCTTGTTGATACTGCCAGCGACAGCTAACCCAAAGGACGCGGTGGTTACGTATCCCCTCGTACTTCCCACTAACGCGGAGCCGGACTCATATAAAATCGGCGAGCTCGTCTCTCTGTCTAACCATAGATTTCTGGCCCTTGAAGCCTACAAGTCGAAAGACGACAAAAAGCATTATCACGTTATCCTTCTCGACCTCCACAAAGCGCGCGCGATAGACTCGGATCATTTCATCACAAGCACCGGCAAGATTACCGCGCCGATCCAACGGTCATTGGTGCTCGACTTTAAGGACTTCTCTTGGGACTCCGGAAAGATCGAAGGGCTGGCGCTCATCAACAAAAATCGAACACTGATCGTGTCGAAGGACAACGACTTTGGGATTACACTGAAGCCGCGCGAGAGAGAAAAAACTAGGGCGCAAATAGCCACTTTTCAGGATCTACCAACCGAATTTCTGATACTCGATTTTCCCCGCCCCCTTGAAGACCTTATCGCCACACCCTGAAACTCTGCTTTTTGTGGCGATTGGCCCATCCAAAATGCCCTACACTCACAATATTACAGACTTTTTTCAGCGAACCGGGCGCCCTCGAAAACTCATCTTAAAGGGGTAATTACTTAGCCTCTCTTCCCGTCGGAAGAACCGAGCTCGCCTATGATAGTCATGAACGCCCCTCGCCCGAGTCCACCGACCTACCTCATCGTTCATACCGACCATCCGCTCGATCCAACAGGCCCGAATAGCGGAGCTGAGATGGCAACACTCAACCAAGCTCGATATCTTGCTGCGTCTGGAAGAAACGTCGCGATCGCCGCGCGACTGAAACACCCAATCACCCGCGATCGAGGAGTTCATTTCATCGATCTTGGTTCCAGTTACGACATCGATCGAGCTCTCGATTGGGCGGACACTCAAGGGAAGTATGTTTTAATCGCCGCCGGAAAAGCATTCGCAATTCTCATGTCTCGTCGACGAGAGCGTTGCGTTAGGCGACTACTCGTCACGCACGACCGTTGCACCGGAGACACAGGATTAAAACCAGATGTTTTAGAGCAGGTCTGCGACGAAATTCTCTGCGTATCTCATTCCCAAAAAGAGAAACTCGTAAGCGAAGGGGCTCCAGCCCACAAGATGACCGTAATTCACAACGGAGTGGATTTTTCCATATTCTCGCCGAAACCCGAGGAGGTTCGCGCGCCTCGACGCCTCGTATTCTCAGGGGCCCTTGTCCCTGACAAAGGACTCCACGTATTGATCGGATCATACATCGAGCTTAAAGCTAAGTTTCCGGACCTTGAGCTTGAAGTGTTTGGCAGCTCCTCTCTCTGGTCCCGTGACGAATATCTCGACATCACAAATCTGGCGGCGACCGTCCCTGGAATCACCTTTCATGGAAAGAAGAGTCAGCAAGAGATCGCTGCTGGCTTCCGGCGTTCAGGAATCTGTGTGGTTCCATCGATCTGGTTCGATCCCTATCCACTTACCTCTCTTGAAGCTCAAGCATGCGGCGCCCCCGTTGTCGCCTTCAAAATGGGAGGCCTTCCGGAGGGTATCGCGCACAACGAAACCGGCTTTGTAGTTGATGAGGTTTCTCAGCAGGCGCTCACCGGCGCCCTTAATAATCTCCTCTCTAATCCCATCAGACTCGCGCAGATGTCGTCTAACGCCTCCGCTTATGCGGCCCTGAATTTTCGTTGGGAACTCGTCATCGAAAAGATCGTCGCGCTGTGCGAAAAGTCAAACGGCTCGAAGCACTGTGCTTATTCAGAGCACATTCACAATCCGTGGCTTTCAGACGACAAGCGGATAGACGCATAGTCAGAGAGGGACCTATCGCGAAAAAGGGAGCTCAGAGCTAGCTCGCTGGTGGCTTAAATTGGTCTAACATAGTTCGAAGCACTCCGCCCGACTCAACGAGCACGTTTATCACGGCTGAAATGGTCGGGTCTAAGAAGAGACGACGGCGGTCCTCCTCTTTTGTGACATAGTAACTGTGCCTGCTGATGTACATGAGGATCGCGCTCGCTCGAATCGCGTCGCGCATCTCCGGGGACTGTGCCTGACTGATCGTATCGATCATCTCAGAGAGGAGCTTCAATTGATGAATGAAATCCTCTCCCGTATTTCTTACAGAACCGAGGTGCTTCTCTTGATACGTATTGATATCCCCGACGCCTGTCGCCTGTCGAAGAAAGAGCCCCCCTTCGGAGATCTCTACAAGGTCTCCAAGACATGTGGCATACGCGACAAAGAGGTGATCGCCACCGATACATCGCGGGTGATTCTCGATTCGCTTAAACACCTCATACCGCCACAAACCATATAACGGAACGTTATAGGTTAACGTTAAAAGGGTCATGATCGTCTTAAAAGGTTGCGGAACCCCTATTGTTTGCGGAGAGCTCCCCCACTTTTTTATAATCTTATTGTCGTGGTCTATCTCATACGCGTTTTTCGGATACGCTATCGCGGCGGTAGGATTCTGATTAAGCCCCTCTAGCATTTTCTCCAGGTAATCAGCGCTGATGAGGTCGTGCCCACCGAGAAACTGAGCCGCTGAACACGGCGTCCCTTTAAGATACGTTATAAGGAACTGCCCATGATCGAGCGAGCTCAGGTGGGATGGCGGCGAGATGACCTTTATTCGACGATCCAAAGAGGCATAGTGCCTGACGACATCGGAGGTTCCATCCGTCGAATAATTATCAGAGATATAAAAATCAAAGTCGGAATGGGTCTGATTCAACACTGACTGAATCATCTGATCCACAAACCGGATCTCGTTGTAGACCCCTGTATAGACGACTATCTTGCTCATACGATGCGATGCCTACTAGCGACTTTTTAATTGAGACCTTTTTAGCGACAGCGGAGCGTACCCTAGAAATACTCTTGTCTTTCACAAAACGGGCTTACACAGACACCTCAGCCGACAACGAGATTCCCGAGAAGGAATCACCAAGCATCGGATGTCGCGCGTCTCGCTCCGATCTTGAGCCTACTGCAAGGGGCCAAGCTATGGCAACGCGGGGATCGAGCGCGTTGAGCCCCCCCTCCGCGTCTTTGTGATACGGCGCCGAGTGAAAATAGAGGATCTGGCTATCTGGTCGGAGCACCTGAAAGCCGTGGGCAAACCCCTCGGGAATCAACAAGCTCGTATGATTCTCTTCCGAAAGTCGAATACCGAACCACTGAAGAAATGTGGGCGATGATGAACGCACGTCAACAGCAACATCAAAAAGCTCACCCTTCGTGCAGGTCACGATCTTCGTCTCGGCATAAGGGGGATGCTGAAAATGCATGCCACGAACCGCTCCTACATCATGGGTGAGAGATTGATTAATCTGCGCAATCCTGCGGTGTTTCATGAGCGGCTCAAGGTCACTCGAACAGAAGAGACGCTCGAAAAAGCCCCGAGTGTCGCCAACGTAATTCCTCTGGATGACCTTCAGCCCATCTAAGGGAGTCTCCTCTATCACGAATCGGTCGCTCATACGGCCCCTCGTCCGTCAGCGACGAAACTCTGAATCTGCGAAAGCGAGACCTGAAGCATACCTCTCTGTTCTCGCCACGCTTTGTGCCACAAAACGGTTTTCGAGAGAGCCTCGGGGAGATCCCAAACAGAAGACCACCCAAGCTCCCTGTGCGCCTTACTGGCGTCAAGAGTGAGCAAATGAGCCTCATGAGGCTTTGGAGCCCCATCCAATGCCCACGTGCCCCCCGGGAAGATCGAGCAAAGGTGCTCCACTATCCATCCCACAGACTTACAGTCGGAATCTCTTGGACCAAAATTCCACGGGCCCGCAAACGCGGCACCATCACTATATAATCGCTCCGCGACCAACATATATCCCGAGAGAACTTCCAATACGTGCTGCCACGGTCGCACGGAATCCGGATAACGAATGCGCAACGTCGCTCCCACATCTAGGGCTCGAAGAAAGTCAGGGATTAATCGATCAACGGACCAATCCCCCCCACCGATGACGTTCCCTGCTCTGGCCGTGGCAACATATTTCCCACTCTCGGCGAGAAAGGACCTGCGGTACGCGCCCGTTACGAGTTCGCTACACGCCTTACTTGCCGAGTAGACATCGAATCCACCGAGCTCATCCGTCTCTCGATAGGGCCTCAAGGACTCCTTGTTTTCGTAACACTTGTCGGTGGTGACATTGACTATCGCTTTCACGCCGTCGCACACCCTAGCGCACTCAAGGAGATTCATGGTTCCTATGACGTTAGTCTCCAGCGTAAAAACTGGGTCAACGTATGCCTGCCGCACAAGCGGCTGCGCGGCGAGATGCAGGATAATATCAGGCCTTGCTCGATCGATTGCGCGCTCCAAGGCTGCGCGATCTCGAACATCGCCTATCGTGTGGTTGGAAATAAAGGAGGCAACGCCAGCCACCTCAAAAAGACTGGGGTCTGTAGGAGGCGCCAAAGAATACCCGTGCACCTTGGCACCCAAGCTCGTTAACCAGATTGATAACCACGATCCCTTAAAACCGGTGTGCCCCGTAATGAAAACACTCTTGTTCTGCCAGAATCCTGGATTGATCACTTCCAAATTCTCCACGGGGCATCGCCCTTTTTCCACAGCTCTTCCAGATTGATCTTATCTCGCAGGGTGTCCATAGCGTGCCAGAATCCGTGATGCTCATAGGCACGTATCTGATTTCGTGCGGCGATCTTTGGAAGGGTATGAAACTCCCACGACTCTTCGTCCCCTTCGATAAATTCAATAGCCTCCGGCTGTAAGACGAAGAAACCACCATTTATCCATCCACCATCACCTGCGGGCTTCTCCTGAAAGCCAACTACCTCGTTCTTCCCGTTCGTAACGATCGCACCGTATCGACCGGGAGGTTGAACAGAACACAGCGTGACGAGCTTGTTGTGCTGCTTATGAAATTGGAGCTCTGAACTAACGTCCAGATCTGACAACCCGTCGCCATAGGTAAAACAGAAAGGCTCCGAAGGTTCGAGATACCGCGCGACTCGCCTTAAACGCCCGCCCGTTCCCGTGTTATCCCCGGTATCGATCAGCGTAATCTGCCATGGCTCCGCGTGTTTTTGATGGACATGCATACGGTTGTCGCGCATATCAAAGGTCACGTCAGAGGTGTGAAGAAAATAGTTCGCGAAATACTCTTTGATGACGTATCCCTTATATCCGAGACAGATAATAAAATCGTTTATCCCGTGAGAAGAGTAGAGCTTTAGGATGTGCCACAAGATCGGCTTGCCACCGATCTGAATCATCGGCTTCGGGACGAGACTAGTCTCCTCTGATAAGCGCGTGCCGAACCCACCCGCTAATATAACTGCCTTCATGATGCGCTCGCGTTTAAAAAGTCATACATGGCAACTCTCGAGTCCGTATCCCCATAGGGTGGTAAAAAGTCCTGTCACACATTTCACATCTCCTGGGATACACCTCGGGAGTTCCTCGCCTTCAACTCGTTTCACCGAGCTCTCCGAAGGCTCTCGACGGACCCTTTTTACCGCTTCTTTTAAGGCGCAATTCGCCCAAGAGTTCTCATCATTTCGATGAGTTACGCCACCAAGAAGATGCATAATCGTGGTTACCCTCTAGAATCATTAGGCAAAAACTACGCAGACGGAAGCCATTATTTGAAGATAAGCCCATCTCAAGCCTCCTTAATCAGAGCTTTACCCGAGCTGCGCGCGGTGTCTGAGAGAAATAGTTGGAGATATAGTTGGGGCCTCCTGAAGAAATAGTTGGGCTTATCTCACATGCAGAGGCGGTACCGTCATACCCTTACAACATGACCTCGATCTCCGTAAGACAAGCTGTTACCGGGGCTTTGCTGGCGCTTGGAGCGCTCGCAACACCCTCACGAGCACCCGCCCAAGACGGTTCTACCAAAACGGCCCCCTCCCCTCACTCGGCACTAGTTACCAAGACGGGGGCCTCGCTCCAGTGGGACAAGGATTGGGCGCGGCAAGAGCGCCTTCTCGCCGAAGCGATCGAGCCAGGTATGCGCGAGGGACTTGGCGCGATAGGGCTCGGTGAACGCCCGGTCCGAGTAGCGCTGGTGCCGCACGCTATCGAAAGCGGAACTATTCGCGCCGACGGCACAATCGTGCTTAATGCGGAGCGATTACGCACCGTCATCTCGACGCTAGTCCAGTCAGGAATCGCAGAAAAACCGGCCGCTCGTCTCGTGGGAATCGTTGCGAGCGAGACCGTCGCGCATGAGCAGCGGCACATCGACGACACCAACACTCTCCGCGCAGCGGTTGGAAAAGACATCATGATCGGTTCGATTGAGCTTGAGGTTCTGGGCCATCGGGCCGGCGCCATGGCAACGCGAAAACTCCGCGAATCGGGCCTCATGAAGGAGTTGATAGAGGCCGGGAAGCGATGCCCCGACTTCGCTGTCCAGATTCAAACTATCCTGTCGTGGGAGAGCCGAGCCTCACTGCCCGCGAGCGCCTACATCCACCACCTGCGCGGGATGGTTGGATACCGATCCATGCCGAGCATCTTTGACCGTGACTCGCTCCTCGCCGCAGGAAAGCGGAGCCTGGAAGAAGCGGAGTTTTCGGTCCGGCTGAATCCTGGCCCGAAGAGCAACGCGATGCGCGCATCGGAGCAACGCTCGCTTGAGTCAGTGTCGGACCCGCACACTCTGTTGAAACTCCAGAACACCATACAGAAGCTCCTGGCGGAAGATGCGGCAAGCTGTGTCACCACCCTCCCTGAGGGGCGCTCCGTGAGTGGCGCTCTGCTTCTCGCCGCCGGCGACGACCTCAAGCGCTCACGCGAACTTGGGTTCCCTTTCTATCAGTTCGTATCACCTTGGGCTCTCTGCAACCTCGTTAATTCCCTAAACGCCTCTGAACGAGAGTCGCTTGCGACGCACCGCGATGTGCGCGCGCTCCTCGAGGTAACCTACCAGCAGTGCGCTGAGGACCTTGGAGGAGGAAAGCCCGTTTTCGGACTCATTGCTCCATACATCGCTCTCGGCGATGTGCTCGGAAAGTCTTTCGAAGAGCGTGCGTCGCTTCTCAACACCGTCATCTGCACCGCCTGGCACCTCACCGATGAGGCACATCGAAATACTCCGGCCTCACTGGAGTCGTTGCGAGCTGACTTCCAGCGCACCCTCGATCGCAACCTCGCCCCTGCGATTGAGTTTCTAGAGCGCAACCGCGCTACTAAGTAAAGCAGCACAGCCTCACGCAACTTAAACAACCCTGAAATTTTCTCAATAATTAGGGTGGAAGCACCGTTAGTGGCCGAGCTTGGATTTACCACAATCATCCGCGACGTCAGAGAAGCAGAGCGGTCGCGGCCCCCCGATATGAGATCGAACCTGCGCCAACAGATCGAGATTCTCTTGGATATTATCGGTACCACTGAAAACGTAAACGAGCCAAAAGTCATTCAGTGTCGCGCCCACGTCGAAGAGTGCCTCAACCAGCGAGTCAACTACTCGGGCACCGTTGAGCGTGGCGCACTCATCCAGCCAAGAGCGCACACGTTCATCTGCTTGAAAGGAGATTACATCACGTTTTGTGAAGGTAACGGTCGCCACATTCAAACCTCAAAAACAAAAGCTCAGTACACGAGTATCGACTACGAGAATTTTATGGAGAGCCCCGGGGCTGGCGTGACATAACCGTCCACGGAGTTTTACTTCGGGGCAGTGCAGGTGGCGGTAGGTTTAATATCTACATGGCCGCCTATCCTGGCCCCTGGGGCACTCTAGTTTTCGAAAGCAGGTGAAGTGGTTGATATCGCATAGGGTGGCTGTAACTA
>CAIXKI010000191.1 GCA_903920005.1 uncultured delta proteobacterium | reverse complement strand
TTGGTGGAGGGCGATACTTTTCCTCTTCCCAAAGTGCCTGAGCGACCTCCTTGTTATGGAGCGCGCGCACATCGTTTGGTTTTACATCGAGAGCTTTGGTAAATGCGTCGATAGCGTCTCGGTATTGTTTTAACGCAAGGAGCGCGTTCCCCTCGTTGTATGTGTTCTCGAAATACTCACGGCCGACCTTTGTATTAGAGGCGAGTTTATGAAAGAGCTCCTGAGCTTCTTTGAACTTTCCCGCTTTGAAGAGCGAGGAGGCGTAGGATTTTAAAAGTTCCTGGTTGGTCGGGCTCCTTTTTACTAGTTCTCCAAATGCTTGTTGGGCACGTTCGTAGTCGCCCGCGTTGTAGAGGTTGAAAGCCTCTCGAGCTGATACCTCCCCGCGAGTTTCCTGGGGCTGCGGGGTAGCGCTCGCTGAGACAAAAGGTACGAGGACGAGCAGCCCTATTCGTATGATGTGTCGTAAAGGTTTAAACCCCGCCGACAGCACGATCATCGCCAGCGCAGCAAGCGCGAACCACGAGCCGAATTCATTGAATGAGCTGATAACTCGGGATTTTGTGTCGGTTGGAGTGTATGTGGAGAGGCTCTCTCGGGTAAGGGTCGTAATATCTGAGTCCTCAAGCGTCGCGCGCACGTACACACCGGATGCCGCGGTCGCGATCTTTTTGAGGGAGTTCTCCTCAAGGCGAGTTTGAACAATATTGCCGGAGCTATCTTTGAGGAGCGTTCCGTTATCGAATTGAATTGTCGTTCCTAGGGTTGTTCCCACTCCGAGCACGTCGACGGGTATCTTTCTCTCTTGAATAAGAGAGATGACGCGATCCACTTCGAGCACGTCGTCTTCTCCATCCGAGAGCAGGAGAATTCGCGCGTTCGGGGAGGTTCTTTCATCAAATCGAGCGAGAGCGGTCGATATTCCAGCCTCTAGGTTTGACCCGAGGCTCGTCACCATCTCAGGCGAGATTTCAGAGATGAACTGTTGAAGCACTGAGGTGTCGTCAGTCATCGGGCAGAGAAGATAGCTGTATCCCGCGAAGAGCGTTATTCCGTAACGGCGTGGCCGACCTAGTCTTTTATTCTCAGCGATCAGATCTTTGAGTTTTCGCTTGGCGAGCTCTATTCGCGAGGGTGGGACATCGCGGGCGTACATACTTCGGCTGACGTCTACAACGAACATATAATCGTCTGTAGCGCTTGGTACCGTGAACTCAGTTGTTCCGGCATAAGGGCGTAGGAGGGCGATTCCCATCGCAAAGAGTGGAATCGTTGAAAGAAGGGTTGCCTTAAGGGGCGATACCGTTCCCGAGATCCCGAGCTTGGCGCTCAGTGCTTTGCGATGAATTTGGCGTCGAGCGATTATCAGCGCCGTAATGAGGATCGCGGGGAGAGCTATAAGAGCCAGTGGTGTAACGATTCCGAACATGAGCGGTCTCTCTCCTAGGGAATCTTCATGAAATAGGTACAACTCAGCAGGAGCGCCAAAGCGTACGTGATGAACGCGGCGAGTACCCACGGAGCGAAGAGTTCATCAACGAGGAGGCGGTCGGGCTGGTCGCCTTCTGTCTCAGTGAGCTCTTCGATCTTCTGGTAGACCTTCTTAAAGTCTGCGAGGCTTCCCGCGTTGAAGTACGCGCCCCCCGTCAGGTCAGCTATGGAGCGGAGCGTTTTTTCGTCAAACTCCGCCATGTGGCCAACGGGCATTCCGAGCATTCCTCCGAGTGGTTGCTGTCCCATCGGAGCTGACCCCATACCAATACCGATTGTGTGAATCTGAACGCCGAGGTCCTTCGCGACCTGGGCTGCCTTTAGGGGACTGACCTGTCCAGCCGTATTTACCCCATCGGTCATTAGGATAATCGCTTTCGCCCCGTCCTTTACCTCTCTCAGTCGCTTGAGGGCTAATCCAAGGCCGTCACCGATTGCGGTCCCGTCGCCGGCCATTCGAGGTTGCATCGATTTCACCATCTCTTCAACGAGCGAGGTGTCGGTCGTAAGAGGCGCTTGGAGATATCCGGTGTTGCCGAACACGACCAAGCCCACCCGATCGCGCGAGCGGGTTCTCACGTATTCAGCCACAACCCCCTTGATACCTTCCATCCGGGAGGTATGTCCGAGCTGTACGGGGAAATCTCTCGCGGACATACTATTCGAGGCGTCCACAACGAGCATGATGTTACGGGCCATGCGGGGTTGTTCCATGACCGTTACTCTCTGTGGGCGTGCCGCGGCTACTGAGAGCGCGATGACGGTGAGAAGCATAAGCGTTGACAGCACGGGCTCTCTCGCCTTTTGCTTGAAGCTCTTTGGGAGCGCCCCTAAGAAGGTGGTACTCGGAAAAACCGCTGATTGAGGCACCGAGCGCCTACCGAATCGTATTATCAGGTAGGCCAAGGGAAGGGCTAAGAGCCATGGATAGGCGAAGGTCATCGTGCCCTCGCCAGAAGTCTGTACTCAGAAAGTTGTGAGGCGAGCTTAAGCACTGCCGCCCGAGCGGCTACCTCACGCTCGGTTGAAGGCGGGGAATACCCAAGCTCCTCGATGAGCGCGAGTGAGTGGATGGCGTCTCGAAGGGAGTGGGGAAGTTCCTCCGTCGGATACGCTTTGAGTTCATCGCAACTCAACTCAGCTAGATTAATAGCCGAGAGGTGCGAAGCGAGTCGCCGACCGAGACGAGCGGCGCGTTCTATCGAGATGGGCTCTGATGATTTGCTCGTGGTGATGAGGTCCATAAAGAGAGCGTTGATCACCTTGCTTCCCTTTCGGTTTTTGAAAGCGCCAGGCGATATGAAGGTACGAGCCGTGAATATCGCGAGCGTTGCGCTGAGGATGACCCAAGCCAGTATTCCAGGCTCCCAAGCGATGTGGGGGATGTCAGTAATGTCGTAGGGTGTGGGCACCGGAGTTACCATCTTATCGCGCTATCCTCCGAGCACGTTCTTTCATGAGGCTAAGGAGTGGTTGCATCGTGTTTTCTGAAATGACGATATGGTCCGCTCCGTTTCGTCGCGCTACGTCGTGGAGAGCTATACGACGGCTCTGAAGGGCCGCCTCCCACCCGTCGCGTACGGATTTCGCGGAGGTATCCACGACGACGTGTTCGCCACTCTCCGCGTCGACGAAACTTACTAATCCGCAATCCTCGATCTTTCCAAGAGCTGATTCGAGTTGAACGAGGATCACGTCGTGAACAGCGGAGAGACTTCGTAGCTCGTCGTGAAAGTCTGTGGAGAAGAAATCTGAAAGAACGAATACAATGCTCGGTTTTCGTAACGTCAGGGAGATCTGCTTGAGCCCAGCGCCGATGTCGGTTCCGAGATGAGACGAGTCTGCGCCCATGAGGGCAGAGAGTATCTGTTGGATGCGCTTTGCTCCCGATTTTGGCGGAAGGTACGAGAGTGTTTCTTTGCCGAACAGCGATAGTCCAAGGAGATCGTTGCCTCCTTGCGTGAGGGCGCCAATGAGAGACGTGAACTCAAGCGCTTTGCCAAACGAGGCTTTCGAATCGAGCGCGCGCATTGAGGCGCTCGCGTCGACCGCTAGTAGAACGCGGAGCTGTCTATCCTCTTCGTATGATTTCACGAAGACCTTTCCGGTTCGGGCGGTCGCCTTCCAGTGAATGTGTTTTACATCGTCACCGGGTTGGTATTCTCGAATGTCTGTAAAGACAAGCCCCGTCCCACGAAACGCGGAGCGGTACTGTCCCATGAGGTCTCCGGTTACGAGCCTTCGGGAGCGTAGTTGGATACGCCGAACCTCTGACGTTCTCGTGGGTATGTATCTTGGGGCCGTCCGCATGCTAGCAGTCCTCGTATAAGCGAATCGCTTAAGGAACGGTCACGCTTCCGAGGAGCGCCTTGATTATCTCGTCGCTATCGACGCCGCGCGCTTCGGCCTCAAACGTCACGAGTACGCGGTGACGCAGGACATCAGGGGCGATCTCTTTGACGTCATCTGGGGTTACGAACTGTTTGCCTTTGATGAACGCGAGAGCGCGAGCGCTTAGGCGCAAAGCGATGCTCGCGCGCGGCGATGCTCCCCATTCGATCATCCCCTTCAATCCATACGCGTCCCCGCTTCTTGTCGCGTGTACGAGAGATACGATATAGCGGTCGATCTTGGGATCGACATAGATCTGCTCGCACTGAGCTTTGAGCGATCCGAGCTGTGAGAGCGGGAGCACCTTTGCAAGGGGCGCGGGAGCAGAGTGTTTACCCGACGCGAG
Organism: uncultured delta proteobacterium; assembly: GCA_903920005.1. GTDB lineage: Bacteria > Bdellovibrionota_C > UBA2361 > UBA2361 > OMII01 > OMII01. Next base: position 1,933 of record CAIXKI010000191.1, on the reverse strand, counting down.
ATCGATGATCGAGACTTCCTCGTCAAATGAAGGGTATCCAACCTTTACCTTCATCAAGAATCGGTCTACCTGTGCTTCGGGTAGTGCGTACGTGCCCTCTTGCTCAAGGGGGTTCTGGGTCGCGAGTACGAGGAACGGATCCGGCAGTTTGAAGGTCTCTTCTCCGATTGTGACCTCTCGCTCCTGCATAGCTTGGAGCAAAGCGGACTGTACCTTTGCTGGAGCACGGTTAATCTCATCCGCGAGGAGGAGGTTCGTAAACACCGGACCCTTTCTAATCATAAAATCCCCGGTTTGAGGACGGTAGACCTCGGTGCCCACGACGTCGGAGGGGAGGATGTCAGGCGTGAACTGGATGCGGTTCATCTTTGCGTCGAGCACCTTGGTGAGGGCCATGAGGGTTCTGGTTTTCGCGAGACCGGGGACTCCTTCAAGGAGTACGTGTCCATCGGCCAGGAGCGCGACGAGTAAGCGGTCGAGTAGCTTGTCCTGTCCGATGATCTCCTTGTGGAGCTCAGACTTGATCCGTTGAAAAACCTCTCCTGGTGCGTGTGCGGCTGCGTATTCCATGCTGTTAACCTTTCTTCGTTGAGGGGGCTAGCCCCGCAACTTCATCCGTTGTCGTAAAGCCTTAGTCATCCTATCTTAGATTGTGATGTTCTCGGTATCCGAATATGTTTCGGTCCCGAAGAAAGGGATCCTCTATGTATTAGAGATCCTAGGAGTATTTGTACTCGGTTCGCTCAAGAACCAAAAGGCTGATCGTTGCTGGTCGGTCGCTTGGAGTGAGCCTTCACTTGTGAGGAGTTTCTATGGGCATCAAGATAAATCAACCGGTCGGTCCGGCATGGTGGGCACCCTTCATAATCCGTCTTGCGTTGGGATCGTACTTTACCCTTGCTGGTCTTAGTAAGCTTGAGGCTCTGTCAGCCTTCATTCATCAGGTAAAGGGGTTTGGGGTCCTACCGGATAATGTGGCATCGTTATACGCTACCCTATTACCGTATGGAGAGGTCGCGATAGGGGTCCTCCTCATCCTCGGTCTGTGGACTACCCTGATAGCCCTTCTGTCGTCTTTTCTTCTTTTGACGTTTGTATGTGCCTTCGGAGTTTTTCCGGGGGATTACGATCTCTTCAACAAAGATCTCATACTTTTGGCTGCGTCGTTCTCCCTCATGTACAGTGGTCCCGGCGGATATAGCTTGGATAACGTAAGAAAAGTTCCTGCCTAGCCCGTTTTGGGCTAGATTGCCGAGCTGTGCGGTCGGGGTGTTCCGCTTGGAGATTCGTATGTCGGGTAACGTAGTTCCGTGGCGTTGGAAAAAGAAGCGTGTTCCGGTGGGTCCCGAGAAAGACACGGTCACCAACCTTCAGCGGCAGATCAATCGACTCTTTAATGATGTTGTGTCAGGGTCTTCCATGCTTCCAGACTTTATGTCTGAGCCACTTGCGCAGCTGGGAGAACGGCTGACTACCTTCGCTCCGACCTTAAATGTCAGAAAAACGGAAGCGGCGGTAATCGTGTCAGTTGAAGTTCCGGGTATGGATGAACGAGACATTGAGCTCTCGCTAACCTCCCAAGGGCTCACCATTCGGGGCGAGCGGAGGCCGGATTTCGATGAACGCGACGATCAAGGATGGAATTACGTTGAGTCCTCGTACGGCCCCTTTGAGCGCATCGTCCCGCTGGGAGGGCTCAGTGTAAACCAGGATAAAGTTGAGGCTACCGCATCCAAGGGGATTGTGACGATTACGCTCCCCATTCTGACATCAACGGATACCTTGGAGCGGAAGGTAAGTATCAAGATCTCCTAGCGCTAGCAGGGTGGTGAAAAATGGTTCCGTCGTGAGCATTTTGATCGTTGAGACGAAACGAGGCGGAGATTGCGAAAAAACCGGAGGCGTATCCTCTGAGATACGCTGAGGATTTTTT
>CAIXKI010000190.1 GCA_903920005.1 uncultured delta proteobacterium | reverse complement strand
GTCCAACGGGAGTCGGTAAGACCGAGCTGGCAAAAGCTCTGGCGAAGGAGATGGGGGTACATTTTCATCGCTTCGATATGAGTGAGTTCAACGATAAACACCTCGTCGCTCGATTCACCGGCGCGCCTCCGGGGTACGTAGGGTATGAAGAGGGTGGGTTGCTGATCGACGTCGTAAAGAAGAACCCGTACAGCGTTATTCTTTTTGATGAAATTGAGAAGGCACACCCGGACATCTTTAGTATTTTCCTGCAGATCATGGATAACGCCGCGTTAACCGACTCTCAGGGGCGCAAAGCTGACTTTAGAAATGTTGTTGTTATCTTTACGACTAACGCTGGTTCAGAGAAAGCAGCGTCGCTCGGATTCGGTAGTAGTCAACAGAACACCTTTCGAGATGCCGCGGTAAAGACGCTCTTTAAGCCGGAGTTCCGAAACAGACTTGATGAAACGGTGTATTTCAGTCCGTTACCGATGTCTGTGATCCTTCAGGTCGTTGGCAAGTTCATCAAAGAGCTTGAAGGGCAGCTCGCGAACAGGAAAGTATCCATTCAGGTCTCTGAAGAGGCTCAAGAGTGGTTCGCGTCCAAAGGCTTCGATACCGTATTTGGCGCTCGTCCGATGTCGCGGCTAATCCAGAAAGAGCTTAAGAATAAATTAGCCGACGAGATACTCTTTGGGTCGCTCAGAGACGGCGGGACTGTGGTGGTCGACTGTAAGGATGGAGAGCTTACTTTTGATGTGTGTCGAGCCGATTCTTAGGGCCGTCTAGGCTAGGGCTCCGCGGAGCCGGAATAGAAAATGAAGGTATCCGCGTATTGATAGTTTTGCCGCGACGGGTTGGTAGTGCGCGACTCTCAAAGTCCCTATCGCCGCCCAGCTACTCTATGACTGCCCAGCGGATAGTCGTCTAGAGTGATTCTCGCCTAGAGGCTGATGTTCGCGCTCACAAGGATTGCGTCGATCATTCGCGAATCATTTCCGAACTGGCGAGCGTATTCACCGAGATATCCTGCCTCGTATCGGACGGGGCCAGAATTGAGGTAAGGGCCAAAGAAGAATCGGTAGCGATCAAACCCACCCTGCGGGCCGCCACTTACGCCGTTCTCCGTGACGAAGAGTTCGTTGTATCCGGTAAGCCCAAAGTTATCGAATCCAGGAAGTGGATAGCTACCGCGAAGGGTGTATCGTGTTCGATTTGAGGTGCCCCCGGTGTCTTGAATGATGCGTTGCTCTTGCCGTATGCGGTGCTGCCAATCTAGCCCAATCATCTTGTGCTTGATGAGTATCTGTTGCCAAATTCGACTCTCGTTTCGGAAGTCCTCCTGATACGAGGCGTTCATAAATGTTGGGGTCCATGCGTAGCCGAGAAAGAGAGACACTTGCTCGTTGACATTATAACCGAGAGCGGGCCTGAGAAGGAGCCGTTCGAGCCGTGAGACGTCGTCACCAATCCGAGGTTGCGCTTCGGCATATGCGAACCATTCCTTGGCCGGATCGAGAGATACCGTTGCCGTGACCTGAGTCCAGCTCTGAAAATCAGTCTTTTGAGCGAAGGCGCTCGTCGGCACGATAAGGGAACATATGCACAATGCGACGGACCAGAGATGCCTGCTGTTCATAGCTTATCCTTGGGGCTAGGCGGTAATCGATAAATTATACACCGAAGACCATGGAGCAGACCCGAGTGCCATAGTGTCGAACGGGGGCTTTGCATGGGAGGAGTTACCCATTAACCCATAGATCTTTCACAGCGTGCAGCCAGTTCGCTATCCGGTTCTGATGAGTTGCTCCATGCATAACGTTCTCACACAAGGAGTAACGGCCGAACCCTATAGTATGGAGACTCTCAAGGACCTCTCGCTCCCGGTGTTCTTGGCCCGCGATTTTTCGAATGTCGAAGTCTATCATGACGTTGGCTATTCGCCAGATTGCGCCCCTCTCGACCAGATTCTTGAGGATTACGACCTCTGCCCCTTCGCAGTTGAGCTTCATGATGATGGTGCCATCTAGGGAGTCGATAAAGGACGACGCCTCACGGAAGTAGCATTCTGTTGAGAACTCGGGGTTGACGAGGTCCCGCTTTGTTTTGAAGATCGACGCCTCCATGTGTTCGTTGGTTCCATAAATCGGCATCGAGCCTTCATGGTCAGAAAGGCCGCAGTTAAGGAGTGTGACGCGAGGGAGGCCTCCAAAACGGGACTTGAGGATCTCAAACTGCCGAGGCATCGGCTCAAACGCTATAATCTGGTCGAACCCATACTGCGGCTTAATGACCTCTTCCAGTGTTTGCCCCTCGTGAGCTCCAACGTCAATAAAAGTAATAGTCATGGTTATGCGGCGGGTTATTAGCGATTACCAAAGTGTTAGTACTATGGATCGGATCGAGCGCTTCCGACCACGTAAAAAGCGAGTTCGTTACGATGTAAGTGAAAATTCAAAGCGCATGGTCGGAAGATGAAACCCTTCTAGCTTGAGGGCTACAAGATCTCCGGGTGTCAGGTAGGGCGCTTGACGGTCACGAACGAAGCCCCATTTAGAGAATGTATCGACCTGAAAGTATGAGGGTCCGTTTCCCAGTCGAGCGGCTTCGGCGAGGAAGGTGTTCCCCACTTCACCTAGCCGCTCTGTCAGCATTTCCAAGAAGCGGAGCTTGTACATTCTCTCATCGCGGCTCCATCGTTTGTCGTTGAGGGCCGTAGCTCGCCGAACGACCTCCGTTTCGGAGAGGGGCCGACCGCCGGTGAAGATAGCGTTGAGCTGGTGTTGGTTCGCGATTCCGGTGGCGTCTCGCGGCTTGATCTCAAGGTACTCCGAGAGACGCAGTCCGTAGTGACCCACATTTCGAGGCGAATACTGAGTTCGAAGAAGAAACATATCCAGGAGTTTATTCGAGAGGGATCGGGCGGATGGCGAAGGATTCTCCTCAAGGCTTCTGAGAATGCCGGCGAATGAAAGCGGCGACTCAAAGTCGGTCGCTTCGGCGGGAATTTTGAGCTCATTGAGCTCCTTTACGCACTCGTCCACGGTATCAGCGGAGGGCTTTTGATGCACACGATAGATAGCTGGGGCTGTCGGATGTTGCCCGAGAAATTTTGCTAGGAGACGCTTCGAGTGGATCATCGTTTCAGAAACTATTCGTGCTGCCGATCCCTCGCCATCGATGCGAATAAAGGACGACCGACTGTTCCGTCTATGCTCCAGGATGTTTGTAATCTCGGCTAAGGCAGAAAGGTTCTTCGCAATCTCTGGGCTTCGCTTGATATCGGCGGGTTGAGACGGGTCAAGGTTCGCATGGTTTATCACCATTGCGCGTCTCACTTTGAAGAACTCGGTGCGTTCATGAAAAGGTGAGATTCGACACTCGATCACCCACGCAGGGCGAGGCTCCCCCACTCGGAAGGATGCGGCCCCACCGAAGAGCGTCGCCCCAACCGGGGCGATGGCCCGAAGGCGACCATAGACCGTGTTCCCTACGCGAAGGGCGTATTTGTCCGACTCGCTTCCTGGCGCTATTTCGTCTGTTATATCAATGAAAGCGGTGCGAAGAACGAGGGTTCCATCCGCCTTCTTCTCCCCATAAATGAGGTCCTCTTGGTCGACGGTGGTGGGTCTGTCGACAGCAATGAAAGGCACCGCCTGG
>CAIXKI010000189.1 GCA_903920005.1 uncultured delta proteobacterium | reverse complement strand
GGTGAGTACCGGCGATCGAAATAGTCCTTCATCTGAACCCGAGATATCTCGGACACGGACTCGTGACTACCCAATACCGAATTACCAGCAGGATGCGAGCCGAAGTAGTCCTTGAAGGCGTTCTCGAAAAGGTAGAAGTGCGGCCTATCGCGATACAGGGCGATCTCTTCAAGGATTACCTTCTTCTCCATGGCAAATTCGTCGGGATCGAGCGCCGGCCTGAGCATATCAGTCAGCAACTCCTGCATGGCCGAGAACTTCTCCGGAATTATCGTCGCGTAATAGACGGTATTCTCCTCCGATGTGAACGCGTTTGCTTGCGCACCAAGATTCCCCAGTTCCAAATTGATATCAAGGGCGCTACGCGAGGGTGTCCCTTTGAACATCATGTGTTCAAGAAAATGTGATACTCCAGCCTCAATTTCAGTTTCATCGCGAGCCCCCGTTCGAACGAAAAAGCCTATCGACGCGCTCGCGTTCGCGCTGTTTTGCTCAGCTATAATGGTAAGCCCGTTAGGCAGAACCTCTTTATGCACCTTCGCTGCCATTCTACCTACCCCCTTCAATTAAACCGGTCGGAACCTTGAGTTCATTCTTCCCAAGCGTAAGAAGCGACGCTGGTCTAAATGGATACACACTCAAGAAATCGTTCACACTCTCAATGGTAACCTTATCTATCTCAGCGTTTATCTCTGAAAGTGGCCTTATCCTCTTTAAGAACCACCAATCGGTCGCGTTGGACGCCGCACGAGAGCCCGGCGATTCCTCGCCCATCACAAGAGCCGCCTTAAGGTTTGTCTTTGCTCGCTCTAGCTCATCAATTGTAACGGAGCCGCGTAACTTCTCCATCTCTCCAACGAGAACGTCCAAGCTTTCCTGAGCTCTCTCTGGTGTTGTTCCCACATACGCCGTGACCGTACCATAGGACATGGTAGAGCCGTGCCGCGCGTACACCGAGTAACATAAACCTCTCTTCTCACGAAGCTCAACGAAGAGCCTGCCGAACATTGAGGCACCAAGCAAGCTCACCGCGATCTTGCCTGAGTAGTAACCGTCAGAGTTAAAGGTGACGGAAGGGCTCGCGAGAACTATCTGAACCTGGGAGGAATCGTAGTCTATGTGAAAATACTCATTCTTCGGAGCCGCGCCAAAAGCCGGAATCTCAGCGGAACCCCCGCGCCATGCTCCGAATAACTGCTCTACATCTGACTTCACCCTCTCCACGTTTACTTTTCCAGCAATCGAAAGAATGGCGTTGTTTGGCCCAAAACAACTCTTGTACAGATCGAGCACCGTCTTTCGAGTAGAGCTTCGAATCCCCTCAGCCTCTCCGAGCGAGGGTCTATTATAAGGCGCGGGATAGTAGCGCTTCGTAAGTTCCACCATAGCCCGACGAGCTGGATTATCACTTAACGAATCGATGTCCTGGAGGAGAACGCTCTGAATGTTGGGAATTTCACTCTCAGGGAGGTGCGGGTCTCTCACCATATGCGAGACGAGCTCAAGCGCCCGAGGTAGAGCGTCGCTCACCAGAGAGCC
>CAIXKI010000188.1 GCA_903920005.1 uncultured delta proteobacterium | reverse complement strand
CTGCTGTAGCCGCCGACGCTGAGCCTCTGCAGAGTCTGATCGGGAGTGTAGTAGTCGATTTTATCGGGGTGCAGCACGCTTCCTGAGTGCGGGAGCCTCCACGCCCCTGCGCTAAAGCGCGGAGCGGGAGAAAAAGCGCGGAGCGGGAACAATAGGTGGCTTTGTAAGGGGTAAAGCAGGCATCCAGCGTGCGGGAGGGGCAAAGCCCCTGCGCTAAAGCGCGGAGCGGGAGAAATAGGTGGCTGTGTAAGGGGTGAAGCACGCATCCAGCGTGCGGGAGGGGCAAAGCCCCTGCGCTAAAGCGCGGAGCGGGAGAAATAGCTGGCTGTGTAAGGGGTGAAGCACGCATCCAGCGTGCGGGAGGGGCAAAGCCCCTGCGCTAAAGCGCGGAGCGGGAGAAATGGCGGAGCCGACGGGACTCGAACCCGCGACCTCTCACGTGACAGGCGAGCGTTCTAACCAACTGAACTACGGCTCCGCAAACTGTGTGAACAGTGAGCGCATAAGTACCTAAAAAACATCTTTAAGTAAAGATTTGGGGGCAGTTCTTTTTGATGGATATGATTGACTGCACCCGGAGGGGGTGAGAAACAAGGGGGTTAGCTTGGTTCTGACGGTAAAGAGGGGGCTGACGGCACATCCTCTACGCATGCTCTAGAGCTACGCAAAACAGGGGCGAACTGTCCCTGATTTAATAGTCATACGAGGTTTCCCGTGGCCGAATATACCCCTTCATCGATAGAGCCTAAGTGGCAGCAGTTTTGGGAATCGAATAAGACGTTCAAGACCACGGAGAGTGGGAAAAAGAAGGTCTATGTGCTCGATATGTTTCCGTATCCATCTGGATCGGGGCTGCACATCGGACACCCGCTCGGGTACACCGCTACCGATATATACTCTCGCTTTAAGAGGATGCAGGGCTTCGATGTGCTTCATCCGATGGGGTTTGACGCCTTCGGATTGCCAGCTGAGCAGCACGCGGTAAATACCGGCGAGCATCCGGCAATAATTACTGAGAGGAACTGTCGGACCTTTGCGAATCAGATGAAAGCGATCGGACTCTCGTATGATTGGGATCGCGAGATCTCAACGACGACCCCCGACTACTATAAATGGACGCAGTGGATCTTCTTAAAGCTCTATAACTCCTACTTCGATGAGAACGTACAGAAGGCTCGACCGATTGAGGAGCTTTCAATTCCCGAGGAGGTTCGATCTCAAGGTGTTCTCGCGGTGCAGGCATATCAAGCCGAGCATCGCCTCGCCTACTACGCTGACGCGATGGTGAACTGGTGTCCCGCTTTGGGCACTGTTCTCGCGAATGAAGAAGTTATCGATGGAAAATCAGAGCGTGGGAACCATGACGTAGTCCGTAAACCGATGAAGCAGTGGATGCTTCGTATAACCAAATATTCGGAACGACTCATCTCCGAGCTTGAGGAGGTTGATTGGCCGGAGGCTATTAAGGAGCAGCAGCGCAACTGGATTGGTCGAAAAACTGGCGCGGAGATAACCTTTCCGGTCGACGGGTCAGCGACTACGTTAGTCGCCTTCACAACGCGCCCTGATACGCTCTTTGGCGTCACCTTCTTTGTTATCGCCCCTGAGCATCCTCTTGTCGATGAGGTTACGACCGCGGATTGTCGCGATCAGGTGACGGCCTATAAAGAGAAAGCCGCTCGCATGAGCGACTTTGACCGTACCTTTGAGAATCGAAAAAAGACCGGCGTGTTCACGGGCGGATTTGTACAAAATCCTATCACTGGTGAAAAGGTTCCAGTCTATGTGGGTGACTATGTGCTCATCTCTTTTGGGACAGGAGCTGTCATGGGGGTTCCCGCGCACGACTCACGAGACTTTGAGTTTGCTCGGACGTTTAACCTTGCCATTAAACCAGTTCTTGTTCCTGAGGGAGCGACGGAGAAGGTTCTCACGGCGGTGAAAGAGGGCGAGATATCGTGGACGGAGGGTGGAACCATGTTGCCAATGGCTCATCCCGTCGCCGCGGAGCTTGGGCTTGAAGGGATCTCCAATGTCGAAGCCGCTGAGAGAATCGTCGGATGGCTTGAGCGCAATGCCTTGGGTACGAAGGTGGTTAACTATAAGCTCAGAGACTGGCTCTTCTCGCGGCAGCGTTATTGGGGCGAGCCGATTCCGATCATTCATTGGGAAGATGGAACAACTACCTCGCTTACAGCGAGCGAACTTCCGTTATTGCTTCCGCAGGTTGAGGATTACAAACCATCTGACAGTGGAGAATCTCCGCTTGCCAAAGCTGGTGAGTGGCTCGAGGTGGTTGATGTCACAACGGGCAAGAAAGGAAAACGCGAAACCAACACTATGCCTCAGTGGGCAGGTTCGTGTTGGTACTATCTCAGATTCATAGATCCGAGGAATGATAAAGCGGCGTGGGATCCTGAACTTGAGAAAAAGTGGATGCCGGTTGACCTCTATGTCGGAGGTGCGGAGCACGCCGTGTTGCACCTTTTGTACTCGCGCTTCTGGCACAAAGTTCTCTTTGATCTCGGTTGTGTCTCCACAAAGGAGCCATTTAAGAAGCTCTTTAATCAGGGGATGATTCAGTCTCACGCGTTCAAAGATAAACGTGGAGCCCTTGTTTCTACGGATCTCGTTGTCGAGAAAGACGAGAGCACCTTTGTCCATTCACAGACAGGGGAGGTTCTTGAGCGCATCGTCGCGAAGATGTCCAAGTCCTTAAAGAACGTGATCAATCCTGATGATGTTATATCGCAGTATGGAGCCGATACGCTCCGGACCTATCTGATGTTTATGGGGCCCCTGGAGGCTTCGCGTCCGTGGGACTCGAAAGCTATCAGCGGCAATTCCCGATTCCTTAGGCGGTCATTCACGTTTGTTGCGGGCACAAAGGAGGCTGACGCCCGAGATGTCGTGGCGTCGGACGTTGAGCCGAATGAAGTCAAGCGCGCTATCCATAAGGTTGTGAAGAAGATAGGCGAGGATATTGAGGCGCTTCGATTTAACACACCGATCTCAACGATGATGGAGTTTTTGAACACCGTCGGCGACAAGCCGGTTTCTAAGGATACCCTCGAGAAGTTTGTGCTGGTGCTCGCTCCATTCGCTCCTCACCTCTCTGAAGAGTTGTGGGAAAGACTTGGTAATAAGGCTCCAGCGAGCCTCGCGCAGTGGCCGAGTTACGATGTGGCCTTGGTTCAGGACGATGTTGTCACCGTTGTGATTCAGATCGGTGGAAAGAAGCGCGCAACGGTGGAAGTCGCTCCTTCAACTGGGGAAGCGGACCTTAAGCAAGCGGTTATCGCTGCCATGGCGGGCAGTACGTATCCGGTTGGTGCGGAGGATCGCTTTATCACGGTTTTTAATCCTGGCACGAAGATTCCTCGATTGGTGAATGTTTTGCCTCAAGGGAAATAGGGAGTTACCTAGGCTCTTTTTTGGCAAAATCGGTTCGTTTTAGCAGGTATTCGATCCGGTTTTGCTAGGTGCGTGTTCTTAGCGTACTTTACGCGGCGTGAGATCTTTTAGAGATTCGAATGTTCCTGAGCGTTCCGTCGGCGTCCCTGATAAGGGTGATGGAAGCTCCATGCTCGAAGTTCCTAAGGGATCGCTGGCCTTGGAAGGCCTCATCCGAGGCATTGGCTCTGATAATCATCGCACTCGTTCCGAAAAGACTGCCGCGCTTATAGCGATCTTTGAAAGGATGAAAGGAGAGGGGCGAGAGTTCACCTCCGGGGTGCTCTGTCTCCTTGCATATCACGTTGCCCGGAATCTAAAGGGGGATGCCCTCGCTACTCGAGGGAGTGACTCCAGCGAGCGGATACGAATGCGACCGGAATTCTTTCATGCGGTGAGCTCCGAAGCATATCGACTCATGGACCAAGATCTCTGCGAGCCTAGGCAGATAGTTTTGATGGCCCGGTCACTGGCGACCGTTGGGGTTAATGACGGGAAGATTCTCTCGGTGTTGGTCTCTAGCCTGAGTGGCCGGCTCAATGAGCTCTCTCCGGGAGAGTGTGTGCACCTCGTGTGGGCGTTTTCGACGCTCGGCGGCGCGGATAGAGAATTTTATCGGAGCCTGAGTGACGCTCTCGTTCCCAAGGTGCATCTACTCTCCGCGGCTGACCTGGCGAATGTCGTGTGGTCGTTCGCGAAGTCGCCGCACCGAGCTCGGGCGATCTATAGAGTAACCGTAGCGCAGCTTTCCCAGCGTCTCTCAAGCGAGGAGTATAGCGGTGGTGGGCAGCTTCACGAGTATCTCCTCACGAATGCAGTATGGGGCTTAGCCAAGGTTGGATTTCGTGATGAACGCCTCATGAAGCTTCTTGGAGACTCTCTATCTCACCAGGGGGCCGCCATTAACGTAAAAACCGCTCCGCACCTTCTTTGGTCGTACGCCTCCTTATCGATATACCATCCGCGGCTCGTTCCTCAGCTCGTTCGAATCATAGAGAGTGATATCGACGTGGTAAGTCCTTCCAGTACGTGTAACGCGCTCTGGGCGCTCTCCACATTTGATACAAAGAGTCCGGCGCTTTTTGAAAAAGCGAGCGAGTTAACCGCTGAGCAGATTGGATCTCTGAATGTTTTAACACTTTCGAGACTGGCATGGGGATGCGCGAATCAGGGGTACCGCGACGATCGTTTGATGCAATCAATCAGTATCGCTATTCAGGAGCAAGATAAATGCCTGGTACCCCAGGTTGTCGTTCATATCGCCTGGGCTTTTGCGACATTGGGAGTGAAAGACGAGCCTCTCTTCCGTACCTTGCGAGACTATGTAGCGGTCGATGTACATTTTTTTCCGGCCAAGCTACATGCTACGACGATGTGGGCGTTTGCCGTTCATCATGCGCATCTTCTTGAGGGAATCTGTTCGCGAGATAATCTCTCAGCGCTTGGGTACGATGACGGGAGTTGGATGCAGGTATACAACGCCTCGCTCGTCGCTGATATGGTAAAGCCAAACGAGCGGTATCGTCGGTACGACGATATCGTCGGACGGTATGTGCTGTCTCCACCTAACAATTTTGAACTGAGTGTCGAGCGGACTGTTAGAGATATTCTTCGGGGATATACGTATAAACTTGAGCATCAGGCGATTATCGCCGGAATTCCAACTGATATCTTAGTTACGCTCGAGGATGGTCGGACGATAGCCATTGAATGTGATGGCGACCGCTATCATCAGCTGTGGGGCCCCAGCGGGACCTTGAAGGCGCAAACTGGGCGAGACCACATTCAAGACGCTATTTTTTTAAAGTGCGGAGTGGATAGAGTTTTTCACATCCTCTCTTCGGAGTTCTTTAAGGCTCCAGGGGATCTTCCCGCTCTAGCGGCTTACGTGCGGGACTCAAGGTCCCTGTAGTGCCTCTTTGAATCAGTTCTTTCCCGACCCATTCGTTATGTCGTCTGATACCATTGGTCATGTGACAACTAGTTTGTCGTGAACGAGTTCGTAGAATTGGCTAGCGCGTTTTCGTAGCTATGGATGTCGATAATGAACAGCCCTACTGCGGCGGGAGCCCTCTTGTCCTTTTCTCGATACGGAGATTGTGCGCCATTCCTCATGGAGTTCGTTTTAGTCGGTTTTGGATCCCGGTGTGATTGGGTTCATCCCGTGCGCCCAGCTCGTACAAAACACCTTGCCTCACGTCGCCACCATGCGATGCTTAGGGTCTTAGCATTTAGTACGGTGTATGTCCCAATTCTCGCACGTTGCTCCTCTAGGTGATGATCACAAAGCTCGATTGACGATTCTCTGTCGCTCAAAGGGGGTCGAGGTCGGGGATGTTCTGGCTCTCTACGAGGGCGCCAGAAAAGCACTCGTGGTTACGCTTGATGAAGATGAAGCCAAGGGGCCGCACAGTATAACCCATCTCACGGCGGTCTTCTCAAACTTGATTGAGGCAGGCCACGCTTCCGCGCTCTTTAATCTTAATTGGGATCGAGGCGTCTCACGAAAAGGGTTCCCGGATCGACTGGCTGCGGCTGCCGCGTTTTCTGAGCTGCTCATTGATACACGAATCTCTGATCATGAGCGTTCGCTCCGAGAAGAGACGATCGTTCCGACCGTTCAAGATATTATCGACAGGGCTTTGGTTCCGACGCCTGAGAGTAAGAACGAGATAGAGCTGTTCCTCAAGAATGGCCCGGCGTTCTTTCAAAGGCTCGTGCGCTTTGAGGAGACTCACGCCACCGATCGCCTTGGATTCTCAATGAATGAGCTTGAGGTTCGTTTCGCCTATCGGTTACCTGAGATGACCTCATGTGGGCTTCACCTTCTCCTGGAGGCGAATATGCCGGCGAAGGTTGTGATGAGGATTGCCGAGTCCCTAGCGCTCATGTCTCGGTTCGACAAGAGGGATGCGGCGATGGACAACTACCGTTCGATGGCAAAGCATCGACAGTCTAGCAGCTCCGTTGGAGAGTCTCGAATCGCTGAGCCGCTCGGAAGGCCGGGGCTCATCGGCGCGATTAAGCATCATGTCGGCGACCACAAGCATTATACTGTTGGGACTAGAACCACAGAACACGAATTCCCGGTTAAGTTGCCGATGTCTCGACACGCCTGGGAATATTTCGGCCAACGGGTGGCGCACCTAGCGGCGATTAAAGATCCAGACGTCCGAGATGACCGCCTGTATCGCTATATGGTGTCGTTTCCCGAACTGCTTGCGGCAGAGTTTTTCTTTCAGCGGGAGGAGGTATATTTCCGGCAGCTTAATCTAGAGAATAAACCGAGCCCCGAGTACAAACTCTTCTATAAAGAGAGCTACGGAGTTGACAGTGGTCCCGGGGCCGATGGATCTCTGGCGGCAGATGTAGCGATCGCTGAGACGGCACGAGCCTTTCGACATATCGCGGCGACGCGGTACGGCATAAACATACGCAAGGGATATGCTCGGCCTCTTGAATCGGGCAAGTGGCTCCTCGAACACATGGCAGAGGATCTCGGCGCGGAATCTCAGCGGTTTAAAGTGGGGGATATACACATGTATCCCGGTCCGGGGATGCGAATTTCGGGACTCCGAGTGCAGAGTGCCGTGGATTTTTCCTCTGCGCGTTCCCGCCGTAACTATTTGAAAGCGGCTCCGTGGTTGAGCGCGTCGCTTAAGTGCGGACATGAAGTCGATTACTTAATGATGCGCGGATTTATAGCGATCACTCGCTCGATAAGCTCGACCTTAAGACCTATCTCAAAAGACTGGATTGAGAAGGGAAGTCTTGAGATCTATCGAACGAGCCCGCAGCTGAAGAAGATCTGGCGTATCTCGAAGGTTCTCGAGAAGGAGCCTACGCCTCGCATCGTGAAGAGGCGCTTGGAAGAGACTGTGGCGATCGATACGAAGCGGTTCTGGAAGGAGCCCTACGCCGCAATCTGGTTTAATGATCATTTCCATAACGATCGACTGCCGGAAGTCAGAATGTGGTTGGTGCCCGAGAGGGTTCTTCATCGAAAGATGATGTTCGCGATAGAAAATGGAGTCGATCCAAACAAGTTGGATGTTACGCCCGAGGGGATGGCAGAGGAGGCCGCTGCGCTTGGCCTCCCGATTATGAATGTTGGAACCTCATCGGTGCGGTGGGGTGGATTCTCCAACGCATGGCCCCATGGGGCTGGTTTGGCGCATGAGTGGGAGCGGTTTAGTGAGTGGTCGTACACTCGGTGGCAGGATCCGCATCACGTGCATCGCGCGTTGGTAGGTGATCATTATTACGACCATCTCACCTATCCAGTCGCTAAAGTCCTCGCCCGCTCCAAGGTAGAGCACGATGCGATAGCGAAAGTCGTTAATTTCTTCCAGGACCTACACTCAAGCTTCTTGACGATGGAGGAGTCGTGGGCCAAAGGGTATGTCGAAGCGGGGGAAGCTCCGGCGCGATTGGATGCGCCTCCAACGGAGCGACCGCCTATGGAAGCCGCGCCGCAGGGGCGAGAATCATCAGAGGATCCTGGTGAGAATGAGCTTTTCGATTTTGAAGCCGCTACCAAGCCTCGTACCAAGATGCTTCTTTACTTCCTTGAAATGAGGAATCGATTGGCGCAATCTAAGAACGCGGTTGAGTTCAAGGATTTTCCAACGCTTGAGTTGCAGTATACCCGTCTCTTCTCGCGGCAAGCGGGAACTCCTTTTATCTCAGGCGCAGATATGATGCTGTATCTGCCAGATGGCAAGACGATACCGATGCTCCGCGCGTCATCCGCGGTTGGAGGAGTATATCGGGACGTTGTTACGATGGATGAGCGGATGGAGGCTCTCTGGGACCAGTACGTTGTGAGCAACTTTGCGCCTAATAATTGTCCGCGAATTTTACTTCCGTAGGAGAGGATTATGAGTCGAGGTCCAATAGTGAAGGGGATTGTACCAGTATCCTTGGGTGAATTATCGTTCCCGGCTCGTCCATCGATAGCAGCCGCTCCGACGGAAGAGCCCACAACAACCCCAACAGAAGCTCCGCCTGCGCCCGATATCGAAACGGAGCCAAATACCGTCCCACATCGAGCTCCGGTGCCTGAGCCGGAGAGCGACCCGTGTGAACGGCCAGGTACGAGTTGTCCTCTCCGTTAAAAATCGCAAAGGATGTAGGGCTAGGGAGCCTTTAGTGCGCAGGCGTGTAGAAGGGGTCCGGGGTGCGCGCGCCGAAACAACGCCAGCGTGGTTACACGCCGAAAAGCTGCTGTGAAAGGGGCTTCATAGCCTCTATGCAGTTCAGCGTGTGTAGCTCTAACGGGATCTGAAGCTCCTCGGCGCCGAGTTTGATGTCGTCTCGATTGCATCCTCTCGCAAACGCTTTATCTTTAAACTTCTTCATTACGGATTTAACTTCGAGGTTGTGAATGGACCGGTCCGGTCGAACGAGGACGCTGGCGGTAATAAGCCCGGAGAGCTCATCCACCGCAAAGAGGGCTTTGGCAAGAAGCGTTTCTCGGGGAGTATTCGCATAGTGGGCGTGTCCCAAGATCGCCGTACGAAGTGCCTCGGGATAGCCCTGTTCGGCAAGGATACTACATCCCTTGAACGGATGGCCGTTGGGGCTCACCGGTTCTGGGAACATCTCGTAGTCAAAGTCGTGAAGGAGTCCCGTGATTCCCCAGAGCTCATGGTCAATCGACTCACCCTGTTTCGCGAAGTACTCCGCATACCATCGCATACACGCTTCAACGCTCAGCGCATGATTCAAAAGGCTCTGCGTCTTTGTGTATTCATGTAACAGTGCTAGAGCTTCGTCGCGGGTCTTCATTGATGGTCCTATGATTGAGGTGGTGTCACATCAGTCTCCGGAGTTGCGGAGAACACTTGGAGGAGTTTGAGAAGGTTCTGTAACTGGATGTTATTATCGATATCTCGGAGAGGAACGGTGGTCTCAAATCTATCGCTTTCATCGGTGATCGTAATCGTCAGGGTGGGGATAGAGGTATCGTTTGAATCGGCCTTGGCGAGTCCAAAGATCTTTGACTCGTTGATGAGTTGAAGTACTCGGGTGATTTGAGATCGGTCGGTGGGATCCGTGATGGAGAGCAACGGAAGGGACCACGTTTGGGGCGCGTGCCCTGAGATCGCTTGGTTCATTCGTATCGTAACCGATACCTTTGGTGGAACAACCTCCGGATTTGTCTCATTGAGTATCGTCGCGGTTTTGTCGTGCCAAGCCGTGAAGGAGGCAAGACCAGCGGTCTTCAAATCTGTGCGGGTGGAGTTGAACGCTATCAACGTCGCTATGGTAAGGAGGACACAGATAGTCGTACGGGAGAGGAGGATTTGCGCTATCTTCATTCCGGGTAGGATAGTCACACCACACAGAATGGTCAAATAACTCAGTAGAGAAAATAATCGACTAGAATATCTATTGTGACGGTGGTTTAGCTTCGTCCCTTGCCGCCGAAACCTAACGCCCCGAGCGTTTCGTGGCCTCGGCCAGCAGGCTTTCCCTGGTATTCTTTGAGGGGTCCTCTATGACGATCTCTTCGAGCTGTTTAAGGATCGCTCCCATAGTCGGACCTGGTTGTATGCCGAGAGTTATAAGGTCCTCTCCGCTGATGGCGAGCTTCCCGTAAGCGGGCCCTGCCATCTTGCTCTGCTCGGATGCGAGCAGTTTGTCAAAGCGTGACGCCGCCTGAAGAAAATCTTCTTCGGGAATCGTAGGAGGGGCGTCCGCTGATTTAAATATCCTCCAGCGAGCGAGGTCTGGCCCAAGGTCACGAATGAGTCGGCGTACCCCAGGGGCTCCGCAGTCAAGGGGGCGCATGTGATGGCGAACGATTTTCGCGATCGTCCTTGAGTCGTCTGTGGAGAAGCGCAGATCCTTCATCCTCTTCTTCGAGAGTTCTTCGCTTACTGTTTCATGAGAATAAAAGTGCCGAGAACCATCAGGGTCTACCGAAAGGGTATGGGGCTTTCCTGCGTCATGAAAGAGAGCGCTCCACCGCAGGATGAGATCGGCAGGAGTTCTCTCTAAGACCCACATCGTATGTTCAAATACGTCATGAATATGAAATTTATTTTGCTCAAATCCAACGGCGGGAATGAGTTCAGGGATCGTATACGGGAGCGCTCCGATCTCATGAATCGATTTGATACCTTCATGAGGAAGGGGGGAGAGGAGAATCTTGTCGAGCTCTGCTTTGATTCGTTCGCAGCTTATTTTGGAAAGGAGGTTCGCGTGGAGCTTTGCCGCGGCCAGGGTCGACGGTTCGATAGCTCGTCCCTGCGCGTTTCCAAAGCGTATCATTCTCAGGATGCGCAGGGGATCCTCAACAAATCGAGCCGCGGCGTTTTCAACGCCTCTAAGAAGGGAGGCTTCAAGGTCCTGGATGCCATGAAATGGATCCACAATTGTTGAGGCCTTAAGGTCAAACGCTATCGCATTGATCGTAAAGTCGCGCCCGCACAGATCCGTCGCGATATCACGAGCCGTGTGGTGAGTTTCACGCGAACTGGGAACTCGAAAGGTAGTCACTTCGATATGTACGTCATCCACTAAGACGAGCACGGTCCCGTGTTGAATCCCCGTATCGATGACACGAAGTCCCTTCGCTTCACACAGCTTTTTTACCTCCTCCGCGGTGAGCGGAGTCGCACAGTCCAGATCGGTCTTTGCAGATTCGTAGAAGGCGTCTCGAACTGTCCCGCCGACGAGATAGAGCTCCGCCGGAGCGAGCGCCGCAAGAAGTGTCTTGATTGGGGGATGCTCAGCCAACGCGCATAGCGCGGCACTAGCTTCGGTGAGGCTTCGCCGCGGGCTGGAGGAACATGTGCCAAGCTGAGGGGACTTTTCCATGAAGTTTTATATTTAACACCGGAAGCCAATCCGGCTTTATCGGTTTCGAAAGAAGTTTCATATGCGCTTCTTTCGGAGTCCTTCCACCTTTCTTGCGATTACATCCGGCGCACGCGCAGACGATGTTCTCCCAGGTCGTCTTTCCGCCCTGACTTCGGGGAACGACGTGATCGAGGGTTGCTTCCTTGGTGTTTAACTCGTGGTTGCAATACTGACATCGAAAGCCGTCTCTGGCCAACACGTTTGCCCTAGAAAGGGGAGGCGACCGACGCCCAGCTCTAAAGAATCGCAGCAGTCTAACGACCGCAGGAGCTTTTATAGCCACCGAAACCGACCGAATGTGGTGATCGTACTCCTCAACAATCTCAACTTTTCCAAGGAAGAACATGCAGACGGCATTCTGCCAGGAGATAACTCTAAGAGGCTCGTAGGTAGAGCTTAGGAGTAGTACTGAGGACATAATGGTTACGACCTATCCATGATCGATATTTATAACCGTTCCTTACTTTAAGTATCGATTCATGCCACTCAATCCGCAAGTCTATTAACGAGGTGGATTAGTTAGTTCAGATACTTAGGCGGTCTCAAGCGTGTATGTGAGCCCCGTCCTATCTCTTTGGATGTCAGGTGTGGGACCTTGGATTTCCAGTTTGGTCTCGGATGAAGGTGATGAGGGGTTCTATGGTAAAAATTACAGATGAAGAGGTGGGTTAGCTTGACACCGCATCGCGTAGCATTTACCTTCCCTGCTCGCAGCGTAGATGGGCCTGTAGCTCAGCTGGTTAGAGTACACGCCTGATAAGCGTGAGGTCGGTAGTTCGAGTCTACCCAGGCCCACCAAATTCCTCCAAATACCCCGAATAGTTGGGGTCGAAGGGATGGACTTTGGCGAGCAGTATCCATACTATGCTGCCCGGTTAATGAAGCAATCGTGGGCCTGTAGCTCAGTTGGTAGAGCACCAGCCTTGCAAGCTGGGGGTCCAGAGTTCGAATCTCTGCAGGTCCACCACGATTTTCCAGTATTCCTCCCCCCCTTATTCTTCAGAACCCTAGCCGGTGGCCTCGCGGTTCCCTTTCGGTAAAGATCCTTGCGCTTGAGGCGTTCCGGCATCCTGCTCCATTGATTTATAGAGCGTTCTTACTCCCTAGTGGTGTCGCTGAAGCCCCGGTTGCGAGCGGACTGGTATGCGGTCGTCGTGCCCCATAAGGGGCTTACTCTCGGCGAGCTGCTCGCATAGTAGCGCGGGCCCTGGCAGTGCTTCTCACCGCGGCTCGGTTGATAGCGTTGCATACAGACATGATGCGGGCGAATTGAACCGGTGATGCGGATACACTAGGATCTGTTTCAGCTCTGCGCGACCCGGCCCAATTGGTCATCGTAGCGATGAAGTAGAGGCGCTTGAAGTAGGCTATTCCCGATGGAATTGTGACATCAACCGTCGCGGATCCCGAGCTTGAGAGAAGTACCCGTTGCGTCGTGCAACCGTATATTTTGTTGTTCTGAGCTGTGAGCGCGGTGAGAATTCGCGCATATGTGCCGGAAGGGCCCCGGAGAGAGAGGGTCATAACGTCTCCCTCGACGATGTCGGTGTTTGGGGATACCGAGAAGCTCCTGTTAATTACCCTTGTCTTTGGGGTTGCTGTCGCGCGGGGAGTGCGTGTTGGGGTTCGAGTCGGTGTGATCGTTGGGGTGTTGGTGGCGGTGCGGGTGGGCGTTGCGGTTGGGGTTATGGTTGGTGTCTTCGTGGGCGTTGATGTTCGTGTTGGTGTTGGCGTCGCTGTGGGAGTTGCCGTGTCTGGAGGAAGCACAGGTGGCCCAGGGGTTGGAGTCGCGTTTGGGTCCATGATAGTGCCGATGCAATACAACCGGAGAGCATTGAGACAGGAGGCGGCGGTGCCCGTTTGTACCCAACCGGCAGTAGTTGTGTTGGTGGTTCCGATACCAGGGTTAGTTCCGGAGCTCGAGGTCCAATCTGAGCAGAGATCCGGCTCTAGGGCGGATCCGGTGTGAGTTGTTCCGGTATAAACAGAGATGCCAGGGGCGACGGGAATACGGTTCTCGTCGTAATTTATTCCGTTTGTGAGCGAGGTGTTATTCGCGTCCCAGAGAGCCGCTCTGGAGTTGGCGATAATCGATCCGTCCATATTGTAGATCGGTTGTGATGTTGGATCCGTGCCTGTCAGGTTAACCGCGTTCCACGTGCTGCTCGAAAGTATAGGGAACCAGGTGGTACCAGAAAGAGCGGGTACCGCGTCCGCCAGGTCTTGGCACCTTCTTCGCGCGCCTTCAAGCCCGTCAAGATTTCCTTCGTAGCTAGCCGACGAGACGAATATCTGCAGAGCTTCTGTTGAGGTCCATGGGATACTCCAGGTGGGGGTCGCCGTTGGGGTGATTCCAGGAGGAAGAGGAGTGGGCGAGGGAGCTGGGGTTGATGTTGGTTGCGCGGTCGGAATGGCCGTGGGAGTAGGTGTCGGTGTGGGTGCGCACAGCTGAGCGGCGATCCGCACAGCCTCCGACGCGTTGACGAATGATGCTGAGGAGACCTTTCCAGCGAGAGAGGCTTGAACTGTTCCAGTGTTTACGACGGAGCTTCGAAGTAGGGTCATGTTCAAGCTCCCGTTACATCGCGCTTGCGCTAGGATGATCACGCCAGTCACCTGAGGTGCGGCCATCGAGGTTCCACTGAGATAGACGTAGTTGTTATCTTTGCCCGTGCTGGCGATGCTGTTTCCGGGTGCAGCGATGTGGACTGAGGCCTCTCCATAGTTGGAATACGTAGAGAGTTTAAGGCTCGAACTGATGGAAGCCACCGAGATGACATTTGCGCTTGTGTAGTTTGCGGGATAACTGGGGGAGGTATCGTTGTTTGTGCCTGAATTGCCTGCTGCCGCGACAAAGAGGATCCCTTCTGCTGACGCGTCAGCGATCGCAGCCGCTAGAGCTGTTGAATATCCGACTCCGCCCCAGGAGTTGTTTGTAACGACGATATTACGCCCTGCTCGTTTAAGCGCTGTAGCGTAGTTGATCGCTTTAATCGCGTCAGAGGTGCTTCCAGAGCCGTTGGAGTTAAGAAATTTCGCGGCGATAATTCTGACGTCCCACGCGACTCCCGCGACACCGACCGTATTGTTTCCTCTTGCTCCGATAATACCCGCTACGTGAGTTCCGTGGCCTTGATCATCCATCGGGTCGCCTGAATTGGTGATGGCGTTGATGCCGTGGATGTCATCGACGTATCCATTGTTGTCGTCGTCGATTCCGTTGTTTGGAGCTTCTAGAGGATTGATCCAGATATTCTGATTGAGATCAGGGTGATTGTAATTTACGCCCGTATCTATGACGACCGCGATCATGGAGTTGTTTCCCGTTGTCACATCCCATGTATTTGGGAGCTGCATCACCGGAGGTGCCCACTGTAAGCTATAGAGGGGATCGTTCGGTATCGCGGACGCGAAGAATGCCCAGTTAGGAGAGCACGTGAGATGTCCCCCGACTTTTGCTTTTAGGCGACGGAACTTTGCTTTGCGGCAGATGTCTGTTCCTCTCGAATATTTAGTTGGCTTGCCGGCTGAAAGGGATAAGGCGCCGATCCCTTTGCGTTGTGCCCGATCGCGAATGAGTAGCATGCCACGTCCCAGCTTCTCAGAAGAGAAGGCATGCCCCGCTTGTATTTCCTTGAATTCGCCATTAACCGCTGAGAACGCGCTTGTTCCTTTGGAGGCCCGTACAACGGCGCCAGGAAAGATAAATTTCTCGTCAGCGTGCGCAGCTGTGATGTGTGCAACGAGAGAGCACAGAATCACGAGCAGCGAGGAAAAGCTGATAAACGACCGAGAGCCCGGCTTCATCTTTGGGAGATCGGCTTTTTGACGAAAATCATGAGTACTTCAGCGCTGTTTTTTCATGATTTTTGCGCGAGAAACTCGTAGTTCAAGGACGCGGTAAGGGAAGAGTGTTGAGCTCCTTTCTAACCTGTTGGAGATACAGCTGCTTTTAAATTGTGGATGGTGTGGTCCCACAGGAGGAGCGAATCGCGGGCGCGAACGTTAGGCGTTCAATGAATTACGGACGGCCCTCCGGTTGATGGGTACGGTCTTTGGGGCCCCCTCGGCTCGACACGTCACTATCAGTGGCCTATAGTCCTCCGATACTCGGCGGGGTCTATGAAAGATCAATTAGTTATCGGCACTCGAAAAAGTCCACTCGCGTTGTGGCAGAGCGAATACGTTAAGGCGCAAATTGAAGCGACCTTTCCTCATCTGACTGTTAGTCTGAAGCACGTCATTACGATGGGTGATAAGACCCAGGACAGCAAGGCAGCGATCCCCTCCATCGGTGGCAAGGGGCTGTTTACCGCAGAGCTTGAGGAGTGTTTGCTGAAGGGGGAGATCGACCTCGCTGTTCACTCTCTCAAAGATCTTCCCACGGTTGTGGACCCCCGGTTTGTGGTTGGCGCGATACCTCCGCGAAGTTTCGTGGATGATGTTGTTGTCTCGCGCTCCGGTAGTAAAGTCCAAGATCTTCCTTTTGGCGCGACTATTGGAACTTCTAGCGTCCGTCGTTCCTCTCAGCTTTTGAAATTTCGGCCAGATCTCAAAATCGCGATGATTCGTGGAAACGTCGATACCCGATTGAAGAAACTTCGGGCAGAGGGTGGTGAGTACGACGCAATTGTGTTGGCGAGAGCGGGGCTCACTCGTCTCGGACTCGAGGCGGAGATTACGCAGATTCTGACTGAAGATGAGATGCTCCCAGCTCCGGGCCAAGGGGCTCTAGGAATTGAATGCAGGGCCGATGACCGTGAACTGTTGCAGATTCTCTCTAGGCTCCACGATCGAAGAACCGCAGGGGAAGTTGGGGCGGAACGGGCGTTCTTACATATGCTCGGTGCCGGATGTAATACCCCCGTAGCGGCGCGAGCCACGATCGCCACATCTCAAGGTAGTGAGCGTCTCCTCTTTGTCGGTCGGTGCCTTTCTCCGGATGGCAGTCAGTGTCTTGAGGTTCGCGGGGAGGATTCGCTTGATCGCGCTATGAATCTTGGCGAGGAGATGGCTCAAAAAGCGCTTGAAAAAGGGTTTAAATCGCTTTGCGCCGCGTAGAGGCGGTCGCTTGGGGGTCTTTCTATGCGAGCACCCACTGTAGTTGTGACACGGCCGCGAGGTCCCGCCGGTGGCCTTGAAGAGTTCGTTGGAAGGCTTCGAGAGGAGGGCTTTCTTCCCGTTGTTTTCTCTCCGCAATCAGTGTGCTTTCTCTCGCTCTTGCCTGATGAGGAGAAGCGCGTGGTGCAGGCGCTTTCGGGGCAGGCGCCGTGTGTCGCGTTATTAAGTCCCACGGCTGTCTTCGCGTGCCAGGAGCTTTTGCGTAAAATTTCTACTATTCGGCCGGCTGATGAGTTTCACTTTGCCTCTCAAGGGCCGGGGACGAGCAAGGCGATTGAAGAGTGTTTTGGATGCAGGCCTTTTTTCGAAGCGACTCTGTCTACCGCTGAAGGATTCGCGTCGGAGTTCCTGAACCTCGCCGCTCATCCAACGGAGGTGTTTGTGCCTCAGTCCTCTATCGGACGCGATGCCTTAGGTCCGCTCCTCAGGGCGGGTGGCGTACGAGTCTGCGAAGTTGCTGCGTATAGTGTCATCACCTCTCGCCCCAATCTAGACGAACAGCGTGACCTCTCACATGCCGCCGCGGGGAGCGGCTTTATAGTCTTTATGAGCCCTTCAGCGGTACGGGCTACGATCGAAACCTGCTCTGACCGCGAGAGCCTCGCAAAATTGCGGGTGGTATCTATCGGGCCGTCAACCTCTGAGGCGATTCGGGAGTCTGGCCTGCATGTCACGGTAGAGGCCGTTGAGCACTCTGAAGAGGGGGTAGTTAGGGCTCTCCGTGACTGTGTCACCGGTGACGGAGCGGGTTAGCCTTGCTTCATGGTGAAAAAGGGTCCTTAAGGAGCCTTTTTTACTGATGTGCTTGGTGGGTCTCTATGTATCGGCTACTTAGCCTCCTCAGTGACCGTTTACTTGAAAAAGTTCAGTTGTTTCGCTAGATTCGTGTTCGTTCTATCCCGTGTTTCGGAGCATTCCATGATCGATCTTCACGACCTGCGCGAAAGGCCAGATGCCTACCAACAAGCGTGCGAGAAAAAGCGCGTCAAATTTGATGTCAAAGCATTCCTTGAGCTGGACGCGGAGTATCGCCGTGTCCGTGGCGAGTTTGAGGCTATGCGTGCCCAACAGAACGCGGTCAGCAAAGAGATTCCTAAGCTTGCTGGCGCTGAAAAAGAAGCAAAGCTCACCGAGATGAAGGGATTGGCAGAGCGGGTCAAAGAGGGAGGCACCCTCTTGAAGGAGCTTGAGGAGAAGTGGAACAAGCAACAGCTACTTATCCCATCGATCCCTCTCGACGTAGTTCCGGTTGGTAAGGATGACACTGAGAATGTTCCCTTGCGTTCATGGGGAGATATTCCAAAGCCAAGTTTTGAGATTTGTGATCACGTTCAGCTCGGGAAAGAACTTGATCTTTTCGACATTGAGCGCGGCGTAAAGATCGCGGGCGCTCGTAGCTACTTCTTGAAAGGCGACGGTATGCGGCTACAACACGCCGTCATGAGCCTCGCGATGGATGTGCTTCACAAGTGTGGGTACACTTTAATGGATCCGCCACACATCGTAACCTATGGGGCGATGATGGGTACTGGATATTTCCCGGGTGGAGAGGAGATGGCGTATCATCTCGATGAGCGGGATGAAGGACTTCACCTTATTGGGACCTCCGAAGTTCCCGTCGCGTCGTTCCACGCTGATGAGATATTGGCCGTCGATGAGTTGCCGAAGCGCTATGCGGGATACTCTCCGTGTTATCGGCGTGAGGCCGGCGCCTATGGGAAGGATACTCACGGACTCTACCGAGTTCACCAGTTTTACAAGGTAGAGCAGGTTGTTCTCTGTAGGGCTGATACCGAAGAGAGCATGAAGTTTCACAAGGAGCTCCTCGGAAACGCTGAGAAGGTCATGCAGCTTCTTGAGATTCCGTATCGTGTGGTTGATGTTTGCACCGGTGATATGGGGCAGGGCCAGATATACAAGAACGATATTGAGGCGTGGATGCCTTCGCGTAAGTCCTATGGAGAGACTCATAGCTGCTCTTCGTTCTATGACTTCCAAGCGCGACGACTTAACACTCGGTACAAGGATGCGGGCGGTAAGAACGTGTTCTGCTACACATTGAACAACACCTGTATCGCGTCACCTCGAGTTCTGATCCCGCTCCTTGAGAATCACCAGAACGCAGATGGCTCGGTGACGATTCCGAAAGCTCTCCGTCCGTTTATGGGCGGACAGGATACGATTACTACTCGACGTTAAAAATAGGGGAGGTGTAGGTGTCTCTTTTTATAAATACCCTTCGTGGGAAAGCTTCAAATGAGACCCCGGTGTGGCTGATGCGCCAAGCTGGTCGATACCTCCCTGAGTATCGCAAGCTTCGAGAGAAGTCTTCGATGCTAGAGATGGTTCAGACCCCAGAGATGGCGGCGGAGGTAACCCTACAGCCGCTTCGGCGTTTCCCGCTCGATGCCGCGATTATCTTCGCTGATATCCTTACTCCACTGATCGGCATGGGGATCGATCTTGAGTTTAAGAAGGGCGAGGGGCCTGTAATCGACAATCCGGTTCGAACAGCGTCTGACGTTCGGGCTCTCGCGGTTCCAGCTCCGGAGGAGAATGTCGGATACACACTCGACGCGATTAAACTTGTCGTGAAAGAGCTTAATGGCAAGACTCCCTTGATCGGATTCTCTGGAGCTCCGTTCACGCTCTCATCGTACCTGATTGAAGGGCATAGTCCCGGTGATCTTCTTCATACGAAGGGGATGATGGTCGGAGATCCCCCGCTGTGGCACGAACTTCAAGAGAAGCTTGTTACATTGTGTGTTGAGTATCTCGTCGCGCAGGTCGAAGCTGGTTGTGAGTCGCTTCAGATCTTTGATTCCTGGCTTGGCTACGTGGGGCCGCGAGAGTACGACAAATTTGTGGCTCCCTATCTTATGAAGCTCATCACTCAGGTGAAGGCACGAGTCGATGTGCCGGTCGTTTTCTTCGCGACAGGTGTGAGCGCTCTCTTTCCTCGACTGGGTAAGCTTCCGGCTGACGCGTTCGGTGTTGATTGGAGAATCTCTCTTCCTGAGGCCCATGCTGCCATCGGTCGCTCTGTGCCTCTACAGGGAAATCTTGATCCGCAGATACTTGCTGCTCCATGGGAATATATCGAAGGAGCGGCACGAGCCGTTCTTGATGAAGGACGCGAGATCCCCGCGCACGTCTTTAATCTCGGACACGGTGTGTTGCAGCATACGCCGGTCGATAACGTGCAACGCCTCATAGAACTCGTGAAGGGATATAGGCGATGACGCACCTCCTTGCGATCCTCGCCATCGTGCTCTACGCGACATCGGCCCTGATGTTGTTCGTACAGCTATGGCGCTCGCAGGACAGTGGTGTTCCGTGGATAGCTCCCCGTGTCACTTTTATGGGGGCTCTCTTGTTGCATACCCTTACGATGGGTTGTGTCATTCAAGATCCAAAACTAGTGCTCCTTGATAATGGAGCGGATTATTTCCTCTGGGTGTCGTGGGCACTCGCCTGCGCGTTCGCGTACATTCAGCGTCGGGTTCAGTATCCGATCATTGGGGCGTTCGTAATTCCCGCTATCGTCGTCTTCATGGGGAGCTCCTCGTACCTTCTTCATAAGGACACCGTCTCAGTATTGGGATCCACGAACATATCCCCACGGCAGGATGTCGTACTCTCCATGTTGCATGCGGTGCCAGCATTGGTTTCAGTTGTCAGCCTCGCTCTCGCATTGGTGGTGAGCATCGTGTTTCTCATAGTTGAGAGGAGGCTCAAACGACGAAAGGGAAAAGCTCTGGCCCTCTCTGGTCCAAATCTGCAGCTTTTGGATCGGCTCAATAAAAACCTCGTTCAGGTCGGTTTCGTAGCGATCTCCCTCGTTGTCTTGAGCGGGGGATTGTGGGCTGTGAGCGAACAGAAGCCGGTATTTTCAGCTGACACCTCCGTCATATCAGGATTGGTTGTATGGGTTCTCCTTGCGTTTATTCTTCACGTAAGGCTTGTTCTACGGTGGTCTCCCAAGCAGGTATCGCGCCTCACTGTTTTGGTAACAGGCTCATTCTTTATCACGGTCTTTGTCGTTCTCGCTTTTGCGGGACGGCTCACCCATGCGGAGCTCTGGTCGTAAGATGCGAGCGGCTAACTTAGCATTTCTGGGTAGAGTGGAGGGGGCATACCATCCCAGACTTGTCCTTACAGGAGTAAGTTACAGAACTCTGAACGTCGATGGGCGAGAGAGTTTGGCGCGGCTTATTCCTGAACCTGAAAGGCTTGCTGAACGAATAGTGCGAGAGGGATTGGCTTCAGAAGCGGCTGTAATCTCCACGTGTAACCGGTTTGAGATAGTGTCGGTTGGGGGAGAAGGGGGCGGTATTCGCCAGTTCTTCGAGTCTCTTCTTAGCTCATGTACCAATCCGGCTGACGTTCTCTACCAACATATCGACGATTCCGCGGTTCGCCACCTCTATCGAGTCTCTTCCAGCCTAGACTCTATGGTGCTCGGTGAGGCTCAGATATTAGGGCAGGTGAAAAAGGCGTATCACCGCGCAATCGAGATCGGAAGTGTGGGTGCGCATCTTCATCACCTCTTCCAAAGCGCTTTTAGTGTAGCAAAGAAGGTTCGCGCTCATACTGAGGTATCTCAGCACGGAGTGTCCGTCAGCTATGTAGCTGTTCGACTTGCTGAGCAGATATTCTCAGATCTCGCCGACACTACGGTGCTCATTCTCGGTAGTGGTGAGATGGCCGAGCTCGCGGCGCTTCACCTCTGTTCGAAAGGGTGTCGTAAGATAATCGTAGCCAACCGCACCGTGGAGAGGGCGGCGGAGTTGGCGGAGCGTTTCGGCGGTGCAGCGGTCTCTTTAGGTGATGTCGACCGAGTGCTGGACCAGGCTGATATCGTTATCGGATCCATCTCTATTGATCGTCCGATTCTCAATCGTTCCGTACTCCGAAATCGCGACGGAAACCGGCCGGTGTTTCTGATCGATCTTGGACTACCGCGGAATTTCGCCGCGGATCTCGGAGAGATGGATAGCGTCTATCTCTATAACATCGACGATCTCGCTCATATAGCTGATGAGAATAAAGCGCTTCGTGAGGCCGCCGCTCACGAAGCGGAGCTCATTATCGAATACGGATTGGTGCAGTTTGAACGGTGGCGACTGAAGCGTGCCGCCCAACCTGAAATCGTGGATCTTCGGGAAAAAGTGAGGGTTATCTGCGAGCATGAGGTGTTCCGTCACCTTGCTAAGTCCTCGGATACGCAGGGAGAGACCGCCCGGGAGCTTGCGCATGCGATCACGCAGAAGATCTCTCATGAATTAACAGCTCTCATTGAGCGTCACTCACAAGGAACAGATCCCCACGATAGCGGAAGCGCTCCGCTCCTGATCGTTCCGAAATCAAAGATAGAGTAGGCCCAGCTCTTTCTAGGGCGGTGGGAATTACGCTCATTGTTGGAGAGGTTAAAGGTATGGTCGCGAGGTTGCTGTGTATCGTTGCCCTTGTATCGTTAAGTGTGAGGTGTGTTATGGCTGATGAGAAAGTTACTACGAGTGAGGAGCTTAAGAAAAAGCTCAATCCGATGCAGTTTCATGTTACGCAGCAGTGTGGTACCGAGCCCCCTTTTCAAAACGAGTATTGGAATAATCACGCCGACGGGATCTATGTCGATGTCGTATCTGGGGAGCCACTTTTTAGCTCCGTCGATAAGTTCGACTCCGGTTCTGGTTGGCCGAGCTTTACGAAGCCGATTACGGGCGGAAAGGTATCTGAGAAATCGGACACCAGTCACGGTATGCGTCGAGTTGAGGTTCGCTCCGGTGTCGCCGACTCGCACCTTGGACACGTCTTTCCTGATGGGCCTGGACCGAATGGACTTCGATACTGCATCAATTCAGCATCGTTGCGCTTCGTTCCGGTAGAGCGATTAGAGTCTGAAGGGTATGGGGAGTATCGCGAGCTCTTTGATGACAAATACGGACGTTCGCCGGAGCGAACCCCTGTAGTCGCGCCGCGCGAAGAGGTCGCGGTGCTCTCAGGTGGCTGCTTTTGGGGCGTCGAGGAGTTGATCCGAAAGCTTCCAGGGGTGGTTTCAACTGAAGTAGGGTACACGGGTGGGAATGTACCGAATCCGACGTACTCTAGTATGACATCGGGGACGACTGGGCATGCGGAGGCGGTTCGCATCGTCTATGATCCGAACAAGCTCCAGTACGCGGACCTTCTGCGATATTTCTTTAAGCTCCACGATCCGACGACGCTCAATCGGCAGGGAAATGATCGCGGTACGCAGTACCGATCGGCCATCTTCTTTTCCTCGCCTGATCAAGAAAAGATCGCGCGGCAGGTCAAGGATGAGGTTGAATCATCGGGAAAGTGGAGAGCTCCGGTCGTCACTGAGATAACATCGGCATCAACGTGGTATCCCGCAGAGGAATATCACCAGGACTACCTTCAAAAGAATCCTAATGGCTATACGTGCCATTACGTGCGCGAGTAGTTCCCTTATGGAATGGCGCTCTATGTTGATGGAGCGAGTCTCAAAAGGATCTGTTTCGCGATCGTAGCGAACAGAGCTGGAAGTTGAACAGAGTTCGTGGTTCGAACGTACTCGCCCCTTGTGTCGTATTTTCGCTCTTCGTTGTTTGGGAACGAGGGGTTATACGGCTTGAGCGTTTCGGGGTCGTGCGGCTGCGAGCTGGTGTATCCGACCTTCAGGTCTGGAGCGGCTGCGGGCTGGAAGCGGTGGTCGGGATTTGTACTAGCATTATTATCGGTGCAGTTACCATTGCTCTTGGTTGAGATGGAACGTCGCACGCCAGATGCGCTGTAGAAGTCGTAAGGCGTGTTCCACGCGTTCTTCTCGTTAACCCCGACCCCCTGTGTCGTTGTCACTGCTAGAGACTCTTGTGCCATCGAGAGTCGAGCGAGAAATATATCTTTACGATTAAGGTGATCGTCAGCGTCTTGCATCGGATCGTTACAGACAGGCGCTGCTGGCCCTAAGCCGATCGTAAAAATGGTACCCCCGAAAGTGCTGCGAATATAATCTGCCGCAGCGATAGAGCAGTAGTAGGGGAGCTGATCGAAATTTTGATAAGCTATTGGGCCCGTCACAGGAGGGATAATTCCTGTCCAATTTGAGTCGATGTATGATGATGCGGTGTCAGAGAACGGCACGCCGCTTATTTTTACCTCTGTGGTGGCCGAGGGG
>CAIXKI010000187.1 GCA_903920005.1 uncultured delta proteobacterium | reverse complement strand
TTCCTATTCGAACTTGGGTTCCCCAAGATTCGAATGACGGGCAGGATGGAGCTCTTTTGTTCCTATTCGAACTTGGGTTCCCCAAGATTCGAATTACGGCGGGCCTGCTCCCCTGCAACAATCTATACTCTTCCTATTCGACTACTTGTTCCTATTCGAACTTGGGTTCCCCAAGATTCGAATGGCGGGCAGGGTGGAGCTTCGCTCCCCTGCACCAATTTACATTATCCCTATTTTTTCCTATTTGAACTTGGGTTCCCCAAGATTCGAATGACGGGCAGGATGGAGCTTCGCTCCCCTGCACCAATCTATACTCTTCCTATTCGACTATTTGTTCCTATTCGAACTTGGGTTCCCCAAGATTCGAATGACGGGCAGGGTGGAGCTTCGCTCCCCTGCACCAATGTACACTCTCCCTATTCGATTACATTCTCCCGATTCGAACTTGGGTTGCCCGAGATTCGCGCGGCGGAGGGCTTGCCCATCCTGAATCATATTCTCCTTATTAAACTAGGTTCCCGAAGGGGCAAATGACGATCAGGCTTCGTTCGTCGCGCCGCAATGAGGTGCCAGCAGTCGTAAAAATTCGATGTACTCTTTATTCATTCGCGCGTATCCCGCTGTGGGTAGACGTATCGCCGGATTAGCGCTTGGGCTGCGGTGGCCAAGTGCTCGGCATCGTGTGCCTTTTTTGGCCTCGTAGAGAGGATCTTCCTGGTGGTATCCTTAGCAGAGTGACCACAGGACCAAGTACGGTCAAAGCAATCAAGGGGCTTATGAAAGAGATCGCAGCATCACTTGGACTCAAAGAGGTAAGCGCTGGAGCGTGTGGAAAGCAAACGCTTGTAACAACCGGTAGCCTTCTCTCAAGCCGCTCTCCAATAAACGGCATTGAGCTTGGCAAGGTTCAGTGTGCCACGGTTGAGTCGTATGAGCAGGTGATTGCAGAGGCTCAGGAGGTGTTCCTTGAGTGGCGCAAAGTCCCGGCCCCGGTGCGTGGAGAGTTGGTTCGTAAGTGCGGCGAAGCTCTGCGTGATTCGAAGCACGCTCTCGGAAGATTAGTGTCTGCGGAGATGGGTAAAATACTTGCGGAGGGTGAGGGCGAAATTCAAGAGGCGATTGATATCGCTGATTTCGCTGTTGGCCTCTCTCGTCAGCTGTACGGAAAGACGATGCATTCGGAGCGTCGCGATACTCGAATGTACGAGCAGTGGCACCCGCTCGGGGTCGTGGGGGTCATCACGGCGTTTAATTTCCCCGCGGCTGTCTGGGCGTGGAACGCGATGATCGCGGCTGTATGCGGAGACGTGATTGTGTGGAAGCCTTCAGAGTTAACGCCACTCACAGCGGTCGCGATTAATTCGGTGTGTAGAGAGGTCGCGAAGACTTCAGGTTTCGAGGGGGTGTTTTCGCTGGTAGTCGGCGATGGTCCTGAGCTTGGTCAGAGAATGGCCGCGGATCCCCGTATTCCTCTTATATCGGCAACCGGTTCATGCAGGATGGGGCGATCGGTCGCGAAAACGGTTGGTGAGCGGTTGGGTCGCTGCCTCCTTGAACTAGGCGGTAACAACGCGGTCACTGTCATGCCTGACGCCAATATGGATCTGGTGATGTCTGGCGTGCTTTTTGGCGCGGTAGGCACTGCTGGGCAGCGGTGCACGACGATTCGGCGGGCGCTCGTGCATGAAAGTATTTATGAAACGTTCATTGAACGGCTCAAGGGCGCGTACAAGCAGGTCCGGATCGGTGATCCGCTAGAGAAGGGCGTATTGATGGGTCCGCTCATCGGTGAAGCGGCGGTTGCGTCCTATCGCTCGGCACTGGAGCGAGTTGCTCAAGAGGGGGGCGAGGTAGTCTACGGCGGACGGGTGCTCTCAGCGATGCCATCACCACTCTATGTCGAACCCACGATTGTGAAAGCGCACGCTGGGATGGCTCTGGTGAAGGAGGAGACCTTTGCGCCGATACTGTACGTGATTCCAGTCAAGAGTTTGGATGAGGCTATTCACCTCAACAACGATGTTCCTCAAGGGTTGAGCTCTTCAATCTTCACACGCGATCTCTCTGCCAGTGAGCGCTTCCTCTCCTCAGTAGGAAGCGACTGCGGCATCGCGAATGTGAATATGGGAACCTCGGGTGCCGAGATCGGTGGAGCCTTTGGGGGGGAAAAGGAGACTGGCGGCGGGCGTGAATCCGGGTCTGATTCTTGGAAGCAGTATATGCGTCGCCAGACCTCGTGCATTAACTTTGGTAAAGACCTTCCCCTTGCGCAGGGGATAGTTTTTTCCTAGCAGAGGCGTGAAAAATGCTTTCCCGTTGCGCATTTTTATAGTTGGGCCGCAATTTCCTTGGGGGCGCCGAAAAAATCCTCAATGGATTGAAGCTATCGCTCCTTGCAGCGAAACGCAGCCAGGGGAATTTTAGAGTCTAAGTGCTTAATTTTGCGAGTCAAAAATAGCCTGTCCTAGGCGCTGGTTTGGGTTTTCATTACCAGATCGGTGTGTTAGAAACCTAAGTCCGGTAGCTAGTTAGCCCTGGTGCTGGAATTGGTAGACAGGCATGATTCAGGGTCATGTATCCGTAAGGGTGTGGAGGTTCAAGTCCTCTCCAGGGCATTCCCCGTATTTCGCGCCTCTGTCGTGATGGGGTAGATTGGATCGGAGGATCCGCTAGGCGGTCTGTGATTTGATGAAGTTAAAGGATTCTATGAAGGTACGATCATCTTTTTGCATTATCCTTATGGTGATGGCATGCGTAATTGCATCGACAGCAGGGTGCAAGCGTCGACCGAAGACCTACGCCGGGATCGAGCCCCTTCCTGTGGTAGGCACGCCTGTAGCTCAAGGTCCGATCGATCCACATAGCCAGAATAAGTAAGAGCTTTGAACGTCAGAGCTCTCATCGTGGCACGCTCAGAGAGGTGTTAGCATGGCAGGTAGTATTCTTGCTGAAATAGAGGCTCGTGGCCACGAGCAGGTGGTGTTCTTCAATTACCCCGAGGTTGGTCTTCGAGCGATAATAAGTATTCACAACACAGTGCTAGGTCCCGCGCTTGGTGGATGTCGTATGCGACTCTATCCAACTGAAGCTGCTGCGATCGAGGATGTCATGCGTCTCTCTGAAGGGATGACGTATAAGAGCGCGCTTGCCGGCCTCCCTCTTGGCGGTGGTAAGGCGTGCATCATCGCCGATCCAAAGATGACCACTGGGCGAGAAGCGCTCTTTAAGAAATTTGGGGAATGTCTCAATAACGTCATGGGTCGTTATATCACCGCGGAGGACATGGGAACCTCCGTCGCGGATATGATGTACGTGAAGCAAACCTCAACGCACGTTGTCGGTACCGATCCAAAGCTTGGTGGTGCTGGTGATCCCTCGCCGTGGACGGCGAAGGGAGTGTTTTTCGCCATGCAGGCAGCATCGGAGCGAGTGTTCGGAAGTGGTCGAAGCTTGCGAGGAAAACGTGTCTCCGTGCAAGGTATCGGAAACGTGGGTATGCACCTTGTGGAGCATCTCGCTCATGAGGGCGCGATTGTAACCGTGTGCGATACTCAGCAAAGCGCCGTTGATGAGGCCGTGAAGAAGTTTGGCGTCACCGCGTCGACGATTGAGAACATCTATGAAGCCCCGTGTGATATCTTTGCGCCGTGTGCGATAGGGCAGACGATAAATAAGATCACGTTGCCTAGGCTCAAAGCTAAAATAATTGCTGGCGCGGCGAATAACCAGCTTAGCGATCCAAGTATATACTCTCTCATCGCCGAGCAAGGAGTGTTGTATTGTCCTGACTTCGCCATCAATTCGGGAGGTGTCATCTGCGTATGCGCGGAGGCCACTGGTCGAGGTACTGATACCGCTTGGATTCAGAGCAAGGTTGACGCGATATACGACACAACGGGTCGGGTGTTGGATGAGTCTAAACGTCGCGGAAAGTTCACGGAGGCGGTCGCGGTAGAGCTCGCGAAGGAGATCATCCAAGCGGCTAAAAGCCGTAAAGATTCGTGAGTCGACGACCGGATGCCGCGCGGCCGGCTCCTCTGCAGGAGCCGTTTGAACTCTCAACGAAATTTAGTCCAGCGGGAGACCAGCCCCAAGCGATAGCTCAATTGAGTGAGAATATCAGTAAGGGAGTTCGCTATCAGACGTTGCTGGGTGTCACCGGCTCTGGAAAGACATTTACTATTGCGAATCTCATCGCGAAGGCGAATAGGCCGGCGCTTATTATCGCACCCAATAAGACGCTCGCCGCGCAGCTTTATGCCGAGTTCAAGGAGTTCTTCCCCGCGAATAAAGTTCGCTACTTTGTGAGCTACTACGATTACTACCAGCCCGAGGCGTACGTTCCTTCGACCGATACCTACATCGAAAAAGATTCGGCGATAAACGATGAGATCGATAAGATGCGTCACGCGGCAACGAAGGCGCTCTTAGAGGCGCGCGATACCATCATCGTGGCGAGTGTTAGCTGTATCTACGGTCTCGGAGCTCCCGAGGATTACTTTAAGTTGATGCTCTACGTGGAGAAGGGAGATAAACGTCCTCGGGAGGATATTATCCGCCAACTCGTCTACATGCAGTACAAGCGAACTGATATCGACTTTGTGCGAGGTTCGTTTCGAGTTCGCGGCGAGAATATCGACATCTTTCCTTCAGACCAAGACTCGCAGGCGACTCGCATCCTCTTCTTTGGAGATGAGATCGAGGAGGTTCGAGAGATCGATCCCTTAACGGGAACGACGCTTAAAAAAGTTGATTCCTGTACGGTATATCCGGTGAGTCACTTCGTGACGGATCGTAGCGCGGTTGATCAGGCCGTCGTAACGATCAAGAAAGAGCTCACGGAGCGATGCCGGGAGTTGGTCGTAGAGGGAAAAGCGTTGGAGTCTCAACGCCTAGAGCAACGCACATTGTACGATCTTGAGCTTCTGCACGAGGTCGGTTTCTGTCCTGGGGTCGAAAACTACAGCCGGCACCTCGCTGGTCGCCAAGCAGGAGATCCTCCCACAACGCTGCTCGACTATTTCCCTAAAGATCTTCTCCTGTTTCTCGATGAGAGCCACGTCACGGTCTCCCAATTGGGCGGTATGTACCGTGGTGACAGGGCGCGCAAGCAGACCCTGGTCGACTTCGGGTTCAGATTGCCATCGGCGCTCGATAACCGGCCGCTTAACCTGGATGAGTTTTGGGGTCGAGTGGGACAGACCGTATTCGTATCCGCGACACCAGCCGATTTTGAGCTTGAGAAGAGTCAAGGGATCGTCATTGAACAGGTAAATCGTCCTACTGGGCTCCTCGATCCTCAAGTGACGATTCGACCGGCGACACATCAGGTGGATGATCTGATAACAGAGATTCAAAAGACCATTGAGAAGGGAGAGCGCGTCTTGGCTATCACCCTTACCAAGAAGATGGCGGAGGATCTCTCCGCGTATCTTCGCGAGGTTGGAATACGGGCTCGGTATCTTCATTCTGATATTACGACCATAGAGCGGGTGGAGATATTACGAGGACTACGACGGGGCGATTTTGATGTATTGATCGGTATTAACCTCCTTCGAGAGGGTCTAGACCTCGTCGAGGTGAGCTTCGTCGCGATCCTCGATGCTGATAAGGAGGGGTTCCTGCGATCAACTCGCTCGCTCATCCAGATTATGGGACGAGCGGCGCGGAATATTAACGGGCGGGTCATTCTCTACGCCGATACGATGACCAAGTCGATGAAGGAGGCGATTGCGGAGACCGATCGACGCCGAAAGATCCAAGCTGCGTTCAACAAGGAGCATGGCATCATTCCACGCAGCGCTACCCGTTCAGAACAAATCGCTCTTGGCGAGGCTGTCGCCGAGGAGACCTTGGCGGAGAACGCTCCGAACTACGGAGTTGTTGTGCCTGAAGAACCGCGCGAACAGCAGAAGTTGATAGAGAGCCTCAAGAAACAGATGTTTGAGGCTGCCGCTCGTCGAGAGTACGAGAACGCCGCTAAGCTCCGAGATACTATCAAAGCGATTCAGGACGATCTGTTAAAGCGATAGTCCTAGATAAACAGGGGTCGATACAAAGCATTCCCCGAGACTTTGATAGGGCAATATGAGGGCTAGTCCGGAAACAGGGTAATGTTCCCTTTATCAAAGAGTTCGAAGTATCTTTTCAACCTCCCGAGGGTCAACCGGTTTTGTCAGATGTTGGTCAAAACCGGCCGCGCGAGCGAGGGATACGTCTTCTTCTCCTCCCCAACCTGTGACCGCGATCAGCCGGGGTTTGGGAGTATTATCCTGCGCTCGTAGTTGCCGAGCCACCTCATATCCGGTCATTCCTGGGAGCCCAATATCGAGAAATACCAGCTCGGGTTTGAAATCTTTCGCGACTTTTAGGGCCTCCAGCCCGTTATAGGCTATATGCGTCTCTTGTCCGAGTAGCGAAAGAAGATCTTCCAAGCTTTGAGCGATATCTACTTTATCCTCAACGATCATCACTCGGTGTGACTCGCTCGGTGACGCCTGGATTTCCCCGGGAAGTCTCGGCTCTCTCTGCGTGCTTTGATTATAGGGAAGCGTTACTATAAAGGTGCTCCCTTTGCCAATGCCAGCACTGGTGGCTTCAACGGTGCCGTTGTGCATCTCTGTTAATCGTCTCGCTAGCGTCAGCCCAATTCCTAGCCCGCCTTGAGAGCGAGGCAGTAAGGGATCGACTTGAGAAAACATATCAAAAATCTTTGTCAGCATCTCAGGAGGAAGGCCCACTCCGTTGTCCGCGACCTCAATTCGAACGGTCTTATTTGTACATCGAGCCGTTAGCGCAATAGTGCCACCATTGGGAGTATATTTGGCCGCGTTGTTGAGGAGGTTGCTTATCACCTGAGCGATTCGGGTAGCGTCCGCGTCAAGAACAACATCTTCCTCCGGGAGCGAGATAGTCAGTGTGTGCTTACCAGCCTCGATTAAGGGTTTGCTCGATTCGACCGCGTTTTCAACCAAAGAGTTAAGGGAGACCCTCTCCTTGCGAAGATTCAGCGTACCGCGGGAGATACGAGAGATATCAAGGAGGTCATCTATAAGGCGGACCATGTGACGGACCTGTCGTTCCATCATGTCCAAGGTTCGCGCCGAGCCTTCCTTTGTGGTGGACAGGCGTAATACCTGTAATCCGGTGCGAATCGGAGCAAGAGGATTGCGTAATTCATGAGCAAGGGTTGCCAAAAATTCATTTTTTAGTGTCGCCTCGTTGCGAAGTATTTCTACAATGTTCTGTCGCTCATTAAGA
Organism: uncultured delta proteobacterium; assembly: GCA_903920005.1. Classification (GTDB taxonomy): domain Bacteria; phylum Bdellovibrionota_C; class UBA2361; order UBA2361; family OMII01; genus OMII01. Next base: position 26,681 of record CAIXKI010000187.1, on the reverse strand, counting down.
AGGTCTCGCACCATATATTGATTGCGGCGCGCGTACAGTGCTGACCTGGTCAGGCTGGCGAGTGTTCGCTTTCGAATCGGTCGTTCAATAAGAGTCACGCCCATAGGTAGATTCTGGGGAAGACTATCCTCGGACTTGAACTCGTTAGTTATTATAATTGTCGGTATACTCGACCAAGTAGGTTGATCGTGTAGTAGCGAGAAGAACCTGGAATCAGAATCCCAGATATCAGGTGTCTCGGTCAGGATAATAGCCGCCGCTCCCTGTTCTATCTGGTCGCATAGCTCAGAGATGTGCGCACACGCTACTCCCTCGATACCTATATTTGCTAAGAGTGAGACGATTCGCTCAAGATCCCGAGAGGCCTCCACGCAAAGGATGACTCGCTCCTCTGTTTTTTTTTGAGGCATTGTTATCGATCCCCTTATTATTGAGTCATGTCTTGATACGGAAAGGGTTCGACTGTGACTGGATCTTCGTAGAGAGCGCCAGTGGCTAACTGTCGAATCTCAGTCAGCGGAGCGCCTACGACGATTCCCTTGTCTGTCAGCACCATTTCTCTCATGGTATTTTCATGGGGGCCTGTTCGATTCTTGAAAACGGTCACCCCTCGCAAGATCTTTCCGGTTTCCTCAAAATATCGGAATAGGAGAACGGTATCGGCAAGATAGCTAACATTAAAATGAGCCACAGTTCCTCGTAGTACTCCGTGCTGAGCTACCACCATGATCGTAATGACGTTTTTCTGATTGAGGTAGGAAACGAGCTCATGCAAATGCGTAGAGAGGTATCTCTCCTCGGGCATGGAGTTGATGTAGCCGTTAAGGCTATCAATTATAATAATTGACACCCCTCCGTCCACAGCGTCGCGTATTCCTTGCGCGAACGAGCCAGGAGTGAGCTCCGCGGGGTCGATCTGACGAAGGATTAGGCGCCCATCTTCAATATAAGGTTGTAGGGCGCCAGGCTCTTGGAAATTTATTTTCTCCGAGCGCCCGATAAAGGTCGCTAACACCTCATCAAAGGTATAAACGGCTGCCTTGAAGCCGAGTTTGAGAGCCGTGGCGACGAATTGCATCGCCACCGTACTTTTACCTACACCTGACGGTCCAATAAAGACAGAGGAAGTGCCAGTAAGTAGACCTCCACTAAACATGAGGTCCAGATTCGCCACTCCACTTGATTGCATGCGCCGCTCCGCCAACACTAGAGGCTCCGGTGCTACAAGCCTTGGATAAACTAACAACCCGTCCGCGGTGATCTCATAGTCGTGAAAGCCCTCTTTAAAATCCGAGCATCTTACTTTTCCGATATATAACCTACGACGGGCTCGACCATACTGAGGAAGGTGACTTTCCAATATGATAGTTCCGCCAACTATGCTCTGATGCGCGGAGATTTCCGTGCTGCTGGTGGTTCCGTCATCAAGGAGGAGTGTGGTTACGCCGCGTTCCACTAAAAAAAGCTTGAGCGATATGAGTTGCCGACGATAGGTGAGCTGAGAACCTGCTAATAGCCGCAGCTCCGCGAGCCCATCAAAGACGAGATGAGAGGGCTTGACTCGATCAATCTCGGCAACCACAGCTTGAATCAACTCTCCGAGTTGGGTCTCGCTAGGATCGAAGATCGAGCGTTGAGATTGTTCAATGGGATTCAAAGACGCTTTTCCCAGAATTAACAGCTCAAGATCTTCGAGTGCCCAACCATGGGAGTCGCATATCATCTCAAGGTCCCGTCGTGATTCCGTCATCGCTATGTAGAGGACGGGTTCCCCATTTTTATAGTGATGAAGTAAATATTGTAGTCCGACGGTGGTTTTCCCAGATCCGGGGTCTCCCTCGAGGAGATAGAGCCCTTTTTGAAGAAAACCGCCTTTCAAGACTATGTCTAAACCAGTAATTCCGGTGGAGACGTAGGTCGCAGACTGCTTGTCATGGTTTTGACCGCTTGGCTCATTGCTCATTGATGATTTATCTCCAAGGCATGCAATGGATTGGCAGACGCTGTCCATCGCTCAAACAATTCGGCTGCTTGAGGGGGCCAAACAGGAGGAGGATAGCGTGACTATGCCGAGTCGGTATGACGCCAGATAGGGTGACTATGGCGAGGTTGTTTTACGCGATCCTCAAGAGCCTACAAAGGGGGACCAGTACCCACGCGCACGCGTGAGCCGCGCTACCGAAAACGGCTGCCCCTCCAGCAGATGTCACGCATAGAGCGATAACTTTGAGGCGTTGGGTAGCGAGCTCAAGATGTGCTTTCGGTCCGATTATGAGCGGGACGAGGATCGTGTAGTCGGACATCCATCCATAAGGGGTTAGTAGAAGGCCGAGTAGCACGAGAGTAGGTGCGTCGCACTCGAAATCCTTTGATCTCTTTTTGACCACATATCCGGACAGCAAGGATGCGCAGGCGAACACGAGCATCAGCCAGCTGGATTCACCGAAGCCCCAGTCAGAGAGCACACCCCGTGTCCACGAGCAAAGAGAGTCGCTCCTGAATTCAACCACACGGGTTATAAGTTCGGGGTGAAGTGGTGCTCGAATGGATTCGATCCAAAAGAGGAGAGGCTCGAGGCCAAAGGAAGCCAGGCTAGCGGCTACGCAAACGCAGGCCGCTGTAATGAGTATCTTACTTTTATCAAAAACGAGATATCCAAAGAGTGGTAAGAAGAGGTGCGGTTTGGATAGACAGATAACGAGCGCTGTTGTGCTCATAAGCGAAAAAGAAAGCTGCCTCTGTCTGATGATGAGGGTGATTCCCAAGGCGAGGAGGATTCCGAATTGGCCGGAATGAAAGCTATCGAGGAGGGGGTAGAAGGCCGCTAACGCTATACCTGAAACGATCTTTTGTTCTCTCGAGGCGTGAGAGGGAACAACGAGTCTCCAGATAACAACGACTAGTATGAGCTGAGCCAACCTCCATGCCCACATCGCTTGGGAAAAGCTTCCCCAAAATATCGGAGATAGAAATACCGCCACCCAAGGAGGATTACGTGACATGGTGGGCTGATTCTTATATCCACCGATCGTCGCCTCAAGATCGAGCACCGCCTGCGGATCGTACGGATTTTCACCGCTCAGAAGAAGCTGAAGAGAGTTCCAGTACTGAATGCCATCACGTGTACCTATGTCGCCCGGCGAGATCGGAAGAGCTGACGCGGCGATGCGTGATGTTGTCCAAACGAGAGCGAGGGTCGCGCATATTCTTAATAGGATACGAAACATACGAATAGCCGCGGCTCTCTGATACTAACCCGCTGTTTTTAGGTTTTAATAGTGGTGATAACGGCTCTTTTATATCGCTATAGAGGCCTTGTCCGCTGATGCCAACGTGACTCGTACTGAGACGGTAGCTCCGTACGAGGGGTCTTCGTATGGGATCTCGCGGCCCGTTGCTATCTTTCCGTTGATAGCGATTGCGCTGACCCCATGCTCAATATGCCCCTCGTTAATCACTTCAATCACGAAGGTCTTGTTGTTGCGTCGGTAGGTTAGGGTGAACTCGGGCCACGAAGCCGGAATGACCGGATCTATAGTGAAGTGGTTCGGGTGCACTTTGAGCCCAACGATATACTCAAGACCAGCTTGATACATCCATCCGGAGGAACCCGTGTACCAGCTCCACCCCGCGCGACCGCGTAGTGCGCCTTCTGAATATACATCGCCGCACAACACATAGGGCTCAGCTTGATAGGTCGATACTCCATCGGCGCTGCTAGTGTGGTTAATTGGGTTAATAAGCTCGAAGAGGTTCAACGCTTCGGTGCCACGACCCATGAGGGCGTTAGCTATAATCACCCACGCGGACGCGTGTGTGTACTGACCACCATTTTCTCGAACCCCAGGAGGATATCCCTGGATATATCCAGGATTCTTCTCAGACCGATTAAACGGAGGTGTTAGGAGCTTAATGAGCTTACCTTCCTCATCGACGAGGTGCTCTCGAACCGCTTGCATCGCCTGGCTCGTTCTCTCTTGATCGCCCGCGCCACTAATAATCGCCCAGGACTGAGCTAGGGAGTCGATCTGACACTCCTCGTTACTCTTACTTCCAAGAGGGGACCCGTCGTCGAAGAATGCTCTGCGGTACCATTCACCATCCCAGGCGTGTTTCTCCGCGGCGTCTCTTAAACGTTCCGCGCGTTGACGCAGCGTAGTCGCGGTTTCGTGGTCGCCCTGCGCTTCAAGGAGTGGTGTAAAGTGTTTAATAACTTCGATCTGGAACCACGCAAGCCAGACACTCTCGCCCCGGCCGTGTCGACCGACCTCATTCATTCCGTCGTTCCAGTCTCCTCCACCAATGAGCGGAAGCCCGTGGTCACCGACAGCTGAAGTGGCGCTGAATGTCCGTAAGCAGTGTTCGAGTATCGTGCCGCTCGCCCCGTTCAAGTCTGGCACGAAGTAGGTTTCCATCTGCTCCTCACCCAGTGGGGGGCCACGGAGGAACGAAACCTCTTGGTTCAGGATTGAATAGTCGCCAGTTGCCTCTACGTATCGAGCAACCGCATACGGTAACCAGAGGAGGTCATCCGAGATCCTCGTTCGTACACCTCTACCGGTCGGCGGATGCCACCAGTGTTGCACATCTCCCTCAACGAATTGATGAGCGGCGTGCAAGATTATTTGAGAGCGAACTGCTTCTGGCCTGCTTGGCAGAAGGGCGAGCGAGTCCTGGAGTTGATCTCTGAATCCAAGAGCGCCGCCGCTTTGGTAGAACGCTGAGCGACCCATCAGTCGACACGAGAGTGTCTGATAGAGCAGCCACCCGTTCATCATGAGATCAAAGGCGGGACTTGGAGTCTTCACTTGGACCGTCGTGAGAAGGTCAGCCCACGAGCTCTCTACGCCATTAAGCGCAACCCGTTGAGTTTGAACGCTTCGATACTTCGTCGCGTCCGTACGCATTTGCTCCATCGTTCCTGACTCGGAGATGAAGAAGTGTATCGTACGTTCTTCTCGTGGCTTGAGAGCGACGCTGATGTGAATGAGGCCGCAGGGGTCGATGCCCGCGCCCACTTTGCCCGTGAGCTTGACCGGTTTGGGTTTGGCTGGGAAGAACGGCACCTGAGCGCCACGTTCGAGGGCCGCCGGCCTTTGAAGGTCACCGTTACGGCCCAAGAACTCGAGTCGCGATGCCGAGAAGCTGATGATTGGCTCGCTACTTCCGAGAGCGACCACATGTCCTGCGAATTCATTGTTGTAGTGGTTTTGGGCGCACAACGTTTGAGCAGAGCGATCAAAGTGCGTAGTGACGAAACGATATGAAGTCTCTCTCGTTACGCCAAGTACAAGGTCCGCGTAGAAATAAAGCTCTAGTTTCTGTTCGGTCCCTTCATTGTTCGAGAGGACGATTGAGTACCACTTCACCTTATCGTGACTAGCTCCCGAGATGGTGAGCTTCGAGGAGATTCCTTGATTGGCTGTTTGGAAGCTGGAGGAGCCAAAGCCATGCTCTACTACATAGTCCAGACCGTCTCCCGCAGGAGCTGGAGTTAATGACCAGTAGTCGCCATGTTCTGATCGTCTGAGGTAGACCGCTTCACTCGGAGGATCCAGAACCGGATCGTTGCTCCAGCTCGTAAGCCGATTCTCGCGGCTGTTATCTGACCAGGTATACCCACCACCGCACTCGGTAACGATGAATCCGAAAGTTGGATTGGAAACCACGTTCACCCACGGAAGTGGAGGCCGTGTCGTTCCGACTCGAGGAAGAACGTAGTGGTTGGTGTCGGGTGAGAACCCGCCGAATCCATTTTCGTAGAGTAGAGCGGGGAGGGCCGGTAGGAGACCTTGAGCTCTTTTGCGCGGTACCGGTGGTACCGCCGGGATCACCTGCTCGAAGGCTGAGGTCTTAAGCGCGTCTGTTAGGGTTCCGATGTCCGCGTCAACAAGTACTCGACAAACGGTCTCAAGGAGGGCTATCTCACCCTCAGAGATTTGGCTTGTTGACCTGAGGAACACCCCGCCCGCGCGGTCCAGAAGTTGGCCAGCGGGGCTCAAACGAACGACATCTTTAAGCTCCTCCGCTAAGTTCTGGAGGTAGCTTCCCTCGCTCTTGTAGAGGACGACGAGATCGATCTCTATTCCTCGCTCTCTGAGGAAGTGATGCGCGAGGAGAAGCTCTTGGGCGACTTTAGTCTGTCGCGCATCACTCATTCGTAGGAGTACGATCGGAAGATCTCCCGAGATACCGAAGCGCCACAGCCCTGATTGGGTTAGCCGGTTCGCCATCATCGACTCTGATGTGCCTCGAACGCTATCCTCGTTGTACATGAGGGAGCCAGCCAACCGGTGGAAAAGGTCTGCCTGGATAGCCGAGTACGCGTGACTTCTGAGCTCAATCTGCGCGCGGCTCCATGAAAGCTCGAACGCGCGGCTCACATGAAGTAGATCTTGATAGCGATCCACGAGGCCGATCGCCTCTCTGCGGGTCTTGGCGGCGCCGGTGATGAAAACGAGCGTCTCGCTTGCTCCACTCTCGAGTCTGACCTTACATCCCAGAGACGCGATTGGGTCGATCGAGCTCGCTTCCGAGTGAGTCGGTACGTGAGACTCCGAGAATCGGGCTGGGTTACGCATTGAGCCTCCGCGTCCGATAAAGGAGGCGCGAGAGGTATCGAATTGTATAGGCGCGTAGCTCGTCTTGAGAGTCACGCGGTGAAAGAGGAAGAGCTCCTCTTCAGATTCAGTCCGCGGGCGTCGTGAGCAAAGTATCGCATCCGAGTCTTTTAAGACCTCGGCTCGAATAAAGAGCTTGCTGAAGGCGGGATGCGAGGAGTCTCCCTGTTGAGAGAGTAATACAGGCTCTATGTAACTTGTTAATTCAAGTTCTCGATCCGAATCTCCGAGGTTTGTGATCGTGACTCGCCGAAGCTCAACATCGTCTTCAGGGGCGACTGTGATCTCAGTATGCACGAAGATCTTATCATCGAAACGCTTGAACTCCGCGCGACCAGGACTGAATATCGCCTCGTAAGAATCAGGCTCTTTCTTCGTTGGCTGATAGGCTGTCGACCAGAGGGTTCCCTTCTTTCTGTCCCGAATATAAATAAATGAGCCGTGAGCGGTTGTCGTTGGGTCCTCTCTCCATCGAGTGAGGATGGTCCTCTTCTGATAGGCGCTGAATCCACCGCCCGAGGAGTCAACCATAATTGAGTAGCGTCCGTTCGAGAGCACTCGAACCCGGGGCGCGGAGGTGTGAGGAGACGTTATCACCTCTAGTCCAGGCTCCTCTTTTTGAGTTTCCTCGGTGATGAGCTTTGTCAGTTCTGGGGCGTGCGGCTTAATAGCTGAAACACGCTCTGGGAATTTCTCGTGTAACAAAAGTTCCGCTGATCGAATGACTGGCTGTGCATGAAATCGCTCCACCATGACGTCGCTGTTAATAACGTTGTTGATGCTGACGAGCGACATGCCTTGATGATGCGCGAAGAACGACTGAACGATGTGTTTACCCTCAGTCCGGAGGCTCCGGCTTGGTGTGTAGTCAACGGCCTCAAAGAAACCGTACATGCCGCGCGCTCCCTCTGCTTCTAGTTTCTTAAGATTCGTGATGCAACTGTCGAGGCTTTGCGCGAAGGGGAGCGCTAGGAAAGTCGAGTATGGTGATATAACGAGATCTTCGGAGAGTCCACGCTTCAATCCGAGACCGGGAACTCCGAATGCTCGGTATTGGTAGGTTTTTTCGAAATCGACGCCGCTATACGCGGATTCAGAGATACCCCACGGAACCGACTGACGGTTCGCGTAGTGCACCTGCGCTTCGACGATAGCGCGCCCTGTGCGGCCGAGAATGGTGGTGGGATAGTCTCTCATTACCAGGAATGGCATGAGGTACTCGAACATCGTCCCGCTCCATGAGACGAGCGCTTTGCCTCCTGGAGTGCTGGCCAGCGAACGACCCAATGAGAACCAGTGTTTTTGTGGAACCTCTCCTCGCGCTACCGCAAGGAAGCTTAAGAGACGAGCTTCAGAGGCGAGCAGGTCGTAGAAGCTCACGTCTCTGCGCGCATGCTCCGCATTGAAACCGATAGTAAAGAGAGACCGATACTCATCGTAAAGGAATGAGAAGTCCATCTCATCGATGAGAGTGGTGACCTGTTGAAGCATGGTGTCGAGAGTTGTTTCGCATGTCTCAACGACTCCCCTCGCGTCAGTAAGAGCCTGCCCGAGAGGGCGGAGGTCGGCGGAGCCAGTTGCGCTCTCCGCAATAATCATGGCATCGACTTTTTCGAAAAGGATTCTTAGAGAATGCATCGTGAACGGCGCGCGGGACGCGGACTGTACTATGGCGGCCGCTGGCGATGAATTGCCTTTTAGTTCTAATTCACGAAGCTGGTGAATCCAAAGATAGAGTGGCTTGAGGTGTAGGAAGTCTTCCAGAAGCGCTGCAAGTTTTTGAACCGAGCTTCCTCGATCGGGCGCATCATGCGCGTGTCTCGCCGCGATGTCGCTCAACGCTGTCTCGTGCGAAAACACAACTGAGAGCCACGACAGGGTGTCGCCACTCTTACTAGTTCGGAGGGTACCATGGAGCCCAGTGAGTAGCTCTAACTCGGACCGCTCAAGCGAGGTTTTTTCTTTTAACGTCGCCTCGAGGCGAGCAATAAGTGCCGCTTTGTGGGAATCGGACGCAAGTGGGGTGTGATGAGCGTGTTCCAGGATCGTTCTCATCGTGTAGAGGTGCCCGAGCATGTTACCGCTGTCGACCGTTGAGATGTATCGTGGACTCAAGGGGGCAAGGTTACGAATAGCGTACCAATTAAAGAGGTGCCCACGATACTTCTCCATCGCCGCAATGGTGTTCATGGGGAGCGATGCGCGATGAACGGCTCGATGGAAAGGTACAAAGCCGAGATCGTACGCGGAGAATATTGTCAGGAGTGAGAGTGATATATTAGTGGGGGATGTGCGCTCCGCAACCACCTCGCTCGGGATGAGCTGCAGGTTGTCTGGCATGAGGTAGTTGTAGTCCTCACGCATGTGGTGATTAAAGAAGAGCCACGTATCGAAGCCTGCTTCTTTAAGATAGTGGGCTTCGCCTGGGGATGCCGCGATAGAGACAGCCTCTACTGGTCTCGATATCTTTTTCGCGATAAATGGTGATGTTCCCCAGAGGGCTAAGAATGGAAGAGAGTATGAGAGTGTGTTTAGGTCTAGGAATGCCGCGTAGATAGCCAGAGCTACTATCGTGATCATTACCGGAGTGAACAACCGCATGTAGATACGGATCTCGTTCTTCGTTCTTTGCTCAGATCGTTCCGCGGGCTCCCATTCAAGGAGGTTGGTACCGGTCACAAACACACGTGCGAGTGTAACCCCGATTGCGTGGAGCATGAGCGCTGCTTGGTGAGGGAGAAAACATATAGCGCATAGCGACCGGATCGTTTGTCTCCAGAGATCGACTCCAATATCTCCGAGGAATCCTCCGAGCGAGATTCCTACGGTGGGTAGGGCGAATACGCTCGCTAATCCGGTAAAGACGGGAAACGAGACTACAAGGAGTACGAGGACAGTCCATGTCAGCGGACCACCTGGTAAGAAGAGCCATCCGCCAATAAGTGCCGCAAGCGACGTAGGCGCGAGAAGGCTTCGACGAAGGTTATCGAGCATCTTCCAGCGAGCAAGAGTGGAGAGGTTTGACTTTGGAATGCGATTGCCGGTTACCCAACGAGGCAGGAGCCATGGAAGAAGTTGCCAATCTCCGCGGACCCATCGGTGAAGACGCTTCGAGTAAGCCATGTATCGTGATGGGAAATCGTCGTAGAGCTCGATGTCAGAGGCTAATCCCACTCGCGCGAATGAGCCCTCGAAAAGGTCATGGCTGAGCAGAGTATTCTCGGGAACTCGGCCCTCCATTACGGACTCGAATGCCCGAATGTCGTAAATGCCTTTTCCGACGTAGGACCCCTCCGCGAAGAGATCCTGATACACGTCAGAGACCACGTTGGTATACGGATCAAGGCCGGCCTGGCCAGAGAAGAGTCGTGAGAACCACGAACTTGTCGCTGATGTGAGCGATATCGTGACTCGCGGCTGAATAAGTCCGTACCCACGAACGACTCGATTGATTGTTGGATCGATAACCGCCTGATTGAGAGGATGAGCGATCGTCGCGACAAGTTTTTTCGCGACATCTCTTGAAAGCTGAGAGTCGCTATCGAGGGTGATGATGTAACGAGCGCTCCTAAGCTGGGCCGCATCTCCAACAACGAGACTTAACGTCGTGTTGTCATCGCCCAGAAGGAAGCGATTAAGCTCTTCAATCTTTCCTCGTTTTCGTTCCCATGCCATCCAGCGCTTTTCGTTGGGGTTCCAGAGGCGGCGACGGAAGAAAAGGGTGAACCGAGGGCGGTCTGCTGACGCGTGACGAATATTAAGAGTCTCGATACCATCTTTAGCGATACCGATAATCTCTTCGTCTACGCTCGTTTGCTCAGTTGAGGCGTCTGGAATGTCCGCCATTAATACATAGGTGAACGCTGGGTCTTCGTTGGCGAGGAATCGTACCTCAAGCCCGTCGATAGCCTTTTGAATTGAGCTGGTACTACTGAAGATAGTGTGAACGGTAACGAGCGTGTTGAGCCCTTCGGGGACCCTCTCTTCAAACGATAGCTTGGGGAGTGGTCGAGGAGTCACTGAGCGAGTGACTAGGTACTGAACGAGGCTTGAGGCAAGCTCTGACATCGGAAGAAACGCAATCGCGAGCGTTACGAGAAGAACCCATGTTGAGACGTCCGCCCACTCCGAGATGAGGAGCACGTACACGACAAGCATGAAGGTCACGAAAAAGATCGATGCCATGTAGGAGGCGACGGCGTGTTTTTCGAGAAACCTTATGATTTGGTGTTTTATGCTTGGGGTGTACCCCAAGCGCTCTTCAAGTATGAGCCGTCCGTCTCCAATGAAGAATGACCCCACGTACTTCTTGCAGAGCGACTCGTTGTCGTCCCCCGGGTAGGCGAGGTTGGCGGTTTCGGCACAGGCGAGTGCGGCCGCGGCGACCGCGGAGTCCGTAAGGCTGAGCCGTTTCGCGATTCGTTCTATGTCATGTCTTATTCTGTCGCGAGTTGTAAAGTCGCATCGAGAATACGTGCGAGCCGGATCTTGTCGAAGGAGCTTATCCGCGAGGCTAACCGTCTCGAACCAGTCTCGCCAGTTCATCTGGTCGATGGCGGTCAGGGAGGTGAGGGTATTACCGACAGAGATCTGCCGGGCTGCCTGCATGTGGTCTTGAGTGCGTTGGAGGTCTTCGTAGTCGAGCCCACGCTCACGAAGAGTCTCTTCGATAAATTGTAGAGCAAGAAAGGCTTTTCGCCCACGGACTCTAAGGCGCTTTATCAGTTCCAACGCTCCGTGTGGCAGGAAGGTCTCTCGTTCGCTAATCTTGCGAGCGAGCTCGTTCATGATCTCAGTTCCTGGCTTTGATTCGTCGCCAAGAACTGAGTCAACTAGAGAGAATACGTCGCGGCGAGCTAAAAGCTCCTTTTCGGCTTCACGGGTGAGTCGGCGAAGGTTCTCGAAAAGCGCGAACCGAAGCATGATCGGAAACGCCCAGAGCTCTCCCGATGATAACTCAAGGCGTTGTTGATACGAGGAGAGGAATACCGCGGCGAGATTAGCATCAACTGCCGCGTCTGTGTGGACGATGAATTCAAGAGCTAGGTTATATACCCGTGGAAACCCCTTCAGGTCTCCCTGTTTGAATTTCGGAAGAGTTCGATAGAAGGCCCACGGAAGGTACTTCTTGATCATCGCGATGTGTCGCTCGACGACGTGATAGTTGTCGAGCATCCACTCGGCTCCGGCGGTAAGCGACTCGCCACGGCGAGCGGCGTCCGCTAAGCACTGATAGACATGCTTTAGCGTTTCACGATTTGCCCGATAGCTGTGAAGTAGTTTGGTTGATCCGCTCGGCCCAAACGTCCCTCGATGTTGCTCGGCGAGTTGTAGGGCGAGTTCCGCGAGCGCCTCGCGGGAGAGGACCTCTGCCCGCCAGGGTGCTTCCGGTTGAACATCACTGTTCGAAAACGGGGACAATCGCCCCAGCGACGCGATGGAGCGACGAAGCGGAGCAGTGGCGCGACGTATACGGTTCACAAGAGAAGGGGAGGGTGTAATCACTCTGATCGACCGAAAAGATACTAGTCGTTCACGCGGTCTTTTCCGACAGGCCAACCCCCAAAGAGGCTGATTGTTCAGACGAGAGACCCTGTGTGCTGGGCTGCTGGAATATACACGCCCCGCACATCGGTGAAGTATACCCAGTTAGCCCATGATTCGTCATTAGCGGGGTCCAGTTATTTACCCTTTTTCTGGGCGAAAATGAAGGGTTATCTCTCTGATAGTAGGCGATCGAGGCGCACCGAGCGGAGGGTTCCAAACGACGCTTTATCGAGGTCTACTACCGCCACACATTGGCGCCACGGCACTGGTATCAACCGGGCTGAGCTATAATACCGATTTGCCAGTATGGCGCGAAGAGAGCCGTGAAGCTCAGGGGTGAGTGGATTAATCTGTAGCAACGCCAGGACTGCCGCGTAGCGAATCTCGGGGGCGCGCTTCTCTCTTAAATTCCATATTTTCGAGACTATGGGGATCGCAAGTTGGCCCAACGCCGCCCCAACCCTGCAAGCCCCAGCTACTTTCGAGGGGGACTCACCCTCAAGGGCAGGAGTGACCTCTCCGAGCACTAGATCAGACGGCAGCCTTTGAACTATTTTGAGGGCCAGGGGGTGATGTGGCGCATAGTCCGGTAGCTCGATAACGGAGCGAATGAACCTCTTCCAATCAAATTCAAAATCGCCCAGCAGGGCCAGACACAGAGCGGCTGTATAGGAGAGCTCGGTTCCCTTGCCATCTACGGAGGCAAGGTTTCGGATCCGGGAGAGGATGCTGGTTGTAAAGTCCGATGCCCCTCTGATCGAGGTTAGTAGAGCTATCTTTTCCGCATCGGTACCTTTTTCGAGGAGCTCAGTCGCGAGGTACGTTCTCACTGGCAGGTCGACCGCCTCGTTGTGTATAAGCTCGATCGACGATGAGCGCAGAGACGCGCATTGAGTGGTGGTGGTGTGAGCCCCTTTCAGAGTCTCGACAGAATTAAAAAGTTTTCCAGGTACCGACGCCAGGAAGTTCTTCTCATCCTCTACGGGAATAGAGCACAGACACCCGACAGTCTTTCGAGCGAGCTTCTCTGACATCGCGCTATCAAGCTCTGAGTTGAGAAGCGAGGCTATCGCCTTGGACCGACCCTCTATAGCACCGCAGCCCTCCGCGCCTATCAAGGAGGACGCGAGTTCGTTCCTCTCTGCCTTGGAGGCGTTGTCGAAGCTCTCAAGTAAAGCAAGGAGGCCAAGTCGTGAGGAGCTTGAGGTCTTAAGCAGAGCCTTTCTGAGGAGGGGAGTACTCGACGAGCCATGCGTGAGAAGTGTCGCCTCAGCGGCACGTGCTGTCCCTGGAGTTCGGAGGGCTTCAACGATTACGGGTAGTGACGTTTTGCTAAGTTTTTTACGCTTTTGAAGCGCTTGAAGAGCGCGGGAGGCGACCGACGATGAGCGATTCGCCGCGAGTTTTATAAGTGCTGGTTCGAGAGAGTCGATCTTGGCGACGACTTCAGCCGCGACGTCAGGGGTGTTGTCTCGTTGAAACGCGTCAAAAAGTATCGGCGAGATTCGTTGATACTCTTTTGAGGAAGGCATGTCGTTCAGGACCTTCCAGGTTGTGGCAACCATTGATTCTTCCGATCGTTCCTTCAAGGCGGGGGCGTCTTTGAGGAGCGCTCCGAGCGCGGAAACTACATCGCTTCTTCGTTCGGAGAATCCGCTGAACGCGGCAATCGCGTCGCGGCTAAGGGAGGAGTGCCGATCATTCGCCAGCTCTTTTACCTTTGTAAAGACAACGCCTTTACGCTCCGCATCGAGAAGCGGGAGCGCGGAGGGGAGTAGGATGAGAGCCTGTCTCTTCTCGTCGTCACTTCCATTTGAGATCCAAGGCAGGACGATAGCCGCGAGAGAGGGGACCGATGCGACGAGACACTTTTGATAGTCCATCGGCAGTCTTCCCTTTGCGAGAATTCCGGGATTGTGACCAAGAAGAGAGCTGACAGAGGACTCGAGAGACACTGTACCGAGTGAAGTGCAGGCTTTGCCGATGAGGCCGGTTATCGTGTTACCTAGTTTGTCGTCAGAAGAGAGCTTCGCGAAGTCGACGACGAGCGGAGCGAGGGAGTCTTTTTGAGGGAATGGAAGATAGCCAGCCAGGCGATTGGCGTTTTCGGCGGGCAGTTTTGGTACGAGATCAAAGAATGCTCGCATTGAGCGACTTCCGTCGGGATCTACTTCCTGGAGAAACGGAATAACTTTATCGGCGTCACTTTGCGGGAGTTTTGAAAGGTAGGTGAGGATCCGTGGAAGCGTAAGAACGATGTACTCGTGTAGGAGATTTTGAGTGACCAACGGGCGGTCCGCGATGAGGTGGGGTACCAGTTGATCAATCTGTTCTTCGGTAAGGGTTTGACCATTTCGATGCGCTTGTTCGGCGATATTCGCTGTCGCCTCTTCAACTCCCACAGCGATCTCGTCGCTGAGAGGTTGTTCGCTGTAGAGTGTGGCGAGTCGAGGAGTGATACTGAAGGCGAGCGCGCCACTAGTTGTGAGAAGATCGAGGGCGCATCGCTTGCCCCGAAGCTCCCGCTTCGCGTCCGTTGTTTGCCAGAGCGCGGGGGCGCTTACATCAATATTTCGTGACCCGCCTGAAGAGAGGCCTTCTCCGGGCTTACCACCTGGCATCACGGCGAACACCTCCGGCGCCGCGGGGGCTTGGGTATTCAGTCCTACAACACGGACCAAAAAATCAAGAAGGGCCTTTTGATCGTCTTGAGGAAGAGCGCGGACCTCTTTTTGAGCCTCTTCGCAGTTCTCAAAGATCTTTTCCTGAATAGAATGGGATTGGGCCCACGCCGAGTGAGAGGCGCACGCGATACCTACACCGATAATGAGGGAGATTACTTGTACGACCATGTACCATCTCCCGAGAGTGTCAGAATGTTTTCGTGATATTGGCTGAGATCGGCCGCGCTGCCGATACTCACCCATTGGCGGACGTATCGCGGTAATATCGAATAGAGGTCATCCTCAATCGTTTTATCCATCGCGGTTGTTGCTTCGTCCAAAAAGGCGAGTCTCGGTCTTAGAAGAATGAGGCGCGCGAACGCCAACCGTTGTTGCTCTCCGGTGCCAAGAATATTCGGCCAATCGAGTACCGCGTCGAGACCACCGACACGGTTGTACATCTCGGTGAGGCGGACGAGCTCAAGAGCCGCTCGAAGTTCTTTATCGAGGAGTACCCTCCCTCGAATGCCGTAGGTAAGTTGCGCTCGAAGAGAACCGAGAACCATGTATGGACGCTGTGGTAAGAAGAGAGCGTCTGTGAGATCGGGGCGAATAATCTGCCCATTCCCCGTATCCCAGAGCCCCGCGATAGTTCGAAGAATAGAGCTTTTTCCGCTTCCGCTTGGTCCCGCGAGGAGGAGAGATTTTCCGGAGAATGAGAATGATAGGTCTTTAATGAGCGCTTGTTCCCGTCGAGGGGTCCATATCGTTACCGATTTGAACGTTAGGTTTTGGCCCGTTGTGATTTTGATATGTTCACCACCAGTGAATGGCTCTCCTGCGGTCTCGAGCGCCTCCCAGAATGTGCCGAGCCGGTTGATAACCGCCGCGAACACACTCAAATTGCCGAAGTGGTTGACCACGATCGAGAGGGCGTTAATGACGAAACCGAACGCTGCACCCGCCTGAATGACGGCTCCGAACTCTATCTGGCCATTAAAGAATAACGGCGCTACGAGGACCGTTGGCAAGATGGTGAGCAGGTAATTGTATCCGGTGGTGAAGAATTGAAGATTTCTGTTCCAGTTGACTACTTGCAGCAAATTATTGAGCGCGGCTTTCAGTCTCTGACGTGTTCGAAGGAATTCTCGAGCCTCGCGGCCGTAGAAAGCGATCGATTCAGCGCTGTCTCGTACGTTGATTAGTTTGTATCGATAATCAGCCTCTTTCTTGAGCTGCGCGAAGTTTAATCCGATGAGGGGACGCCCCAGATAGTAGGTGACCAGTGAGCCGATGATCGAATAGGCGACCGCCGCGAAGAGGAGAGTCACCGAGATCGACCACAGCACATACACGTAGAGGAAGAGTTGAACCGTTGAGTTGAATAAGATCAGACAGAAAGTCAGGCTCTGAGCGCAGAACGAACGGACATCTTCCTCTATACGTTGGTCCGGATTGTCGACGTCGCCACGCAGGTTAAGCCGATAGTAAGAGCGGTCGAGGAAGTATCGAGCCAGGATGTGATGGCTTAACCATCGGCGCCACAGCAATCCTAAGCGTTGTTCGGTATAGCTATATGAAACGACGATAGGTGTCGCGATGAGAAACGCCAGGAGGTACTCGGCGAGTTTCCAATTGAATTCAGTTTGGTTTTTAGTTTGTAGGGCGGTCATGAAGTCACGACCGATGTAACTCATCGCGACACCTATGCCATTGATGGTAAGAGAGAGAGAAAGAAGGAGTATGACGAGACCGATCGCCTTGGCACGTTTGTTCGAGCGAAAGAACGGGGCGGAGAGGGTAATGAAACGCCGAAGGACATTTCGATCAATAGGTGTCGACATGGGCGTTCTTATCCTGGCGACTCGCCGCTGATAACGGTCCGTTCATAATCAGCCCATGCCGCGGAGAATCCTCTGCCGGCAGCCCTAAGCTCATTGAACGAACCCACCTCTTCCACGCGGCCGTCTTTGATATACACAACGGTATCAAACATCGGCACAAGGGCAAGACGATGGCAGGCAGTAATGACGGTCAGGTCCTTAAATTCGTGGAGGATACTCGCGAAGATCTGCTTTTCAGTGAGCGGGTCTAAGCTTGAGGTTGGTTCGTCGAGAAGCAAGATGTCCTTGCCCGGCACTCGCAGGACTCCTCGCGCGAGAGCGAGACGTTGGCGCTCTCCACCGGAGATGTTTAGACCCGCCTCCTCGAGAGGGCTGTCCCACCCATGTGGCAATTTCTCAAGGAGGTGGTCGATGCGGCAGAGCGTCACAGCGCGTTGCAGTTCAGCGTCCGAGTAATTCTGTCCGAAGGCCAAATTGTATCGCACCGTCTCAGAGAACACCTCAGGCTCTTGAGGCACTAAGATGCTCACGTCCGCTACGTCATCGAGAGAGTACGTTCCACCGGACGACGTTGTGACAGTTCCTGATTGAGCCGCGAGCATTCCAGAGAGAACTTTCAGTAAGGTTGATTTGCCACTGCCGCTCGGACCGACCAGCGCGACCTTCTCTCCGCGCCGGAATTGCAGGAAGATATTTCGGAGGTTTGCCGAGTCTCCTCCGTAGGAGAAATCAACGGAGTGAAGGTCCAGTGTTTTCCAGTCGCGCGGTAAGGCGGCGGTGCGTGGCGGAGCCTTCAAGCTGTTTGACTCTTCGAGCACTGAGGAAGCATCGTCGTAGGCGAGGGAGGCCTCAATAATTCCACCGTAATAGCCGGTGAATGATGTAATCGCTCCAAATATACGGTCGAGGTAGTTCAGGAGAACGTACACCTGAGCGACATCGAACGCAGCGTTCTGGCCCACGTGATTCTTGAAGTAAATGAGAAGCGAGGTTCCCATCACCAAGCTGTAGCCCACCCCAATCGTCCCCCATTTGAGCTCTTGATATTTCCAGATCTTTCGGCAGAGGGTCAATCCATCTTGGCGCTGGTTCACGAGGTAGGAGAGCGCCGGTTTTTCAAGGCGTAACGTTTTGACCGTTATAATATTTGAGAGGTAATCAACGCAGGTTCGGTTGAGTCTGTCATAGAAGCGGTTGTTCTTTCTCCACTTCTTTGTGAGTCGCTTATTGAAGAGGATCATTACCGAGACCGTCACAAATCCCATGATGAGGACGGTGAGCGCGACTTCAATATCGAGAGTGAAAAGCGCGAATGTGGCGAAGAAGAACTTCACCATGCCATCGATAATTTGCCAGATATAGTTGCTGATGACGGATTCAATAGCGCCAACCGAACGGTTGAGGCGACTAAGATTTTCTCCTGAGTGATGGTGCACGTGCCACTTTAGCGGAAAGCCGATCAGAGCGGAGAACACCTCTTGAAGCTTTTTAAAACGCGCTGAGTACGCGGCCGTTCCTTGGAGATACCGGGCGTAATGGTGAAATATCGTAGTCGCCATCTTTAGCGCGACGTACACGGTGATAAATTTTACCGCGATCTCGAAAGCGGCTTGAGTGAATCCTTGCTTAACGAACACATCGAGGATCCACCCGATTGCCCATGGAACGATGAGGTCGATTGAGTACGCGAGGACGAAGAGTACGACAAAACCAAAGAATCGAATTCGGTCGCCCTGAGTCGATTCCCACGAGGCCTTTGCCAAGTTGAGGATTGAGGTGAATGTGCCAGGTTGTGTGGAGTCGTTCATAGTCGAGCGCGCGAACTCCCTAAAAAAGTTCAGCGGGTTATATCAAAATGGATCTCCCCTGTCTTGCTCCTGCCAAGCTCATCAGCGAAACGGCGTCTTTGCCCCGGGGGAGACGATAATCACCGCCTTGTTGTGATGCAGAGATGGGCGCCCAGGGGCCGACGAGTGAGGGATTGGGGTGTATATAAGGGAGTCGGAGTGAGATTGTTTTGCTGTGCGAGGCGATGTTTGCTTTTTCGGCTGGCGTAGAGCCAAGAATAAGGCAGGGTTGGGGCTTGGCCAGGAAAGCAGGAGTTCTTCGCGGGGCGTACAAAATCTCCGTTAAGGGACTTTTGAGAGTTCCGGCAACTCCAGTCACGTGGCTCAGGCCACGGGGTTTCAGCGAAGGTGGAGACCACTCCGTTGTGATGCGTCACATGAAATTATTTTTCACTCCCTTTTGCGGGCGCGTCTTCAGGACATACCGTATGAAAGACGCACAACGATGCGACGATCACTAGGATGTTCGCCATTGCCAGGTGCGTCACCTTAAGCCAGAGCGGAGAGAGGAGGCTGAGCGTCACAACGCCGATGCCGATCGTTACGAAGAACGTCACCGAAAAAAGGCGAATCCATCGATGGGCGATGGGTAACGCGCGGGACATGCCTGAACTGAGAGCAACGATAAGGGCTCCGGCCGCGGCTAGGGCGAGCATCGGATGTATGACACGTAGCCGCACCGCCAGATGAGATTCTGAGGCCATGTCTTTTGAGAATCCTGCGATGAGTGACGTGGATGGATCAAGGTGAGAACCGAGCGCCGCAATCGCTCCCGATGTTACAATCACCGCCAGCACCGCCACGACAACTCCGATGCGACGTTTCACCTGAGGGGAGAGATGTAAAGCTCTTCGGTCTCCGAATTTGAAGCTCTCCGCGGTCATCACGCATGACAAGAGGAGCATCGAGGTGTTGATAAGATGAAGTGGCATCACCACAAGCCGCGAGAGATCTGTGCTCTGATTCACGAGCCCCTGTTTGACTAAGGACCGTCCGATAAGAGCTTCGGTTATAGTGAAGAGGAGGGTCAACCAGGCCCAGAATCGGCAGCGACTTCCTTTCGCGTAACTCTTATGTGCGAGAAGGACCTGAATGAGTATCAAGATCCCGTACACCGCCGTCGAAATACGATGAGAGTATTCGATCATGGTTTGTACTGAGGCCGCTGTCGGCAGAACCGCTCCATTACAGCGAGGCCAATCATCTCCACATCCAGCTCCCGATCCTGAGAGCCGAACCCAGGCTCCCCAGGCGATGACAAGGACAGTGTACAATACGACCCCCCAAGAGAAGCGGTAGCTACGCGTGAGGAGCGACGAGTTTGGATTGTTCATAGTATTATCGAAAATTCGCGAGCTTCGATTTTCCTTCAGCGGGAAGAGCCAGCCACGAGCGTTTCGATAGCTTTGATTCAGAGGCCATCGATTTGATAAGGGGATCAGCTTCGCTCAGCGTGATAACACCCCCGTTGTCGAGCTGTACAAGCATCGATTGGCGAGAATCTCCGGCATGAACATCCGCGGTTGAAATCTCGTGCAGATAATATCGGGGATCTAGTCCTGCAGCCTCTAAGGCGTGTGTGGCCTCCTTTATCAGGGAATCTCTGTGTGATGTATCGCTGACTCGAACGGTCTTGAAGAGTCGTCGATTGAGGATTCGGAGGCTCAGATCTCGTAAAATGGAGTCGGATGAGGTGGCCCATCGTGAAAGATGGTAGCGCCACCACGACTCCCGCATCTCGAACATCGTACTGAGCGTTAGGTCGCTCGCGCTTTTCGCGGCGAGAGCGGACTGCATAACAGAATCAGCGAACGGGAGCTCTGACCCGATATCTCGAGCGCGTTGTACGACCGCCTTGTTGAGCATATCGGCGGCAAGAAGAACTCGGTGTTGATATACCTGGCGATACATGGCGTGTCTCGACACCATGAAGTGAAGCATCGCGTCAAGACGGTTCTCCATGAGCGCTAGTTGTTTGTCCGAGGTGATACGTATGGAGTCTACAAGAGCGGGGATATTATATTTGCCGTAGCTCACTCCCGCGAGAACGCTATCAACGGTCGACCAGTTGCCGCGATCCACGTTCCACCCTCCGCCTGAGATGATCTGCCACGTCCACGGGGGAACATCCGCGTCCTCTCTGAGGATAGAGAGCACGGTGCTCTGCAACGTTGGGGAGAAGTTGTGAAGGAGCGCGGAGATCTCCTGGTCTTGCGTGAGAACGATCTCCGCCAGCTCTTCGTGAGAATCGGGCTGATCCGGGAACCAGGTTTTGAATGCGGTATGTGAGCCTGGGGCGAGGTGCCCGATGTCGTGTACTAATGCCGCTACCAAAATTGCGGAACGATACTGGGCCACATCGTCGGGAAAATCCCTTGAGAGTTTGGCAAGCGCGAGTTTCGCGAGATAGGCGACTCCTAGGCAGTGACCGAACCGAGAGTGTTCCGAGAACATGTATACAAGTCTCGTATTCGCGGTTTGGCTGATGTCCCGGAGTCTCTGAAACCACGGCGTGTCGATGAGATTCAGTAGCAGGGTTTCGGCTGGGTCGCTTTTTGAAAACGAAACCGATTGATGAACTACGTCTGCGAAGGTGATGTCACTCATACGGTGTGTCCTGGAGATGGTAGGAGGGTTGGAATCGGATGTTGGAGGACTACGGAGATGCCGAAACTTGAGAGTCCTTCAAGAGAGCGGTGAGTTCCAGAGAGGAGCTCCACGTTTGTGATGCCGAGGTCTCTCAATATTTGAGCGCCCACGCCGTACTCTCGCATCATCGCCGCGTTTTTTGGCTGTGTCGCCTCTTCGCGAAGTTGTTGCGTGTTTGAATTCTTTGAGTCCAAGAACGGACGTCTAAGGTACAGAAGTACTCCGCATCCACGTTGCCCTATCGCGGCGAGCGAATTCTGGAGATGGGCGCGAGACGCGGGAGATGCGCCACCGAAAACATCGGCAACGGTATGTTCTGCTTGTACACGAACGAGAACTGTCTCTGCGGCACGAACGTCACCCTTTACGAGAGCGACATGCTCAATATCGCTAATGGACGATCGGTAGACGATAGCGCGAACGTCGCCCGCCAATGTCGTTGGAAGGGCAGCGTCCGCGACTCTGACCACGAGACTCTCGTGCGCAAGGCGATAGCTGATTAGCTGAGAAAGGGTGATTACTGGTAAGTGTTCTCTCTCCGCCAAGCGTTGAGCGGCATCGGCATCTATCAGGTCCCCGTGCTCGTCGAGTAGATCCACGTACAGCGCCGCGTCGGTGAACTCAGCAAGACGCGCTATATCTAGAGCACCCTCTGGAATTTCGGTTTTTACAAGAACTCCGCCTTCACGAGTGGCGACAGGAAATATGTGACCAGGCTTCACCAATGCTCTTGGTTGAGGGACTTGCGCCCCGAGAATGTTGAGCGTTCGCGCTCTGTCTGCCGCGCTAATGCCGGTGGTTATACCTTCGCGGGCTTCAACTGATACAAAGTGAGGCAAACTGGAGGATGCTAGCTTGTGATCGAGTGTTGTTGTTGGCCGAGCCATCGACGAGAGCATAAACGTGTTGGCTCGTTCTGGCGAAAGCGCCACAAGAGTGAGCCCGCCCGAGAGCGAGAGGATCCGATTGACTCCGTCAGCAGAGATTTGCTCGATGGGCGCCACCAGGGCGGCCCTTGAGGCGCTAAGGTCGTCGATTAAGACCCCGAGATGTTTGGTTTTAAATTCGCGCAGGAAGCGAACAACTGGATGCATAGCCGGATTACACCAAACTTCGGCCAACCTGTCACGAAAGGGTGGCCTCGAGGACGAATGATGGGGTGTAGGGGATTTGATGTCTGCCTAAGTGACTGATTTAGTTGAAAGTCGTAGCGGTATTAAAAATGACCTCAAGAATCCAAACCAGCGTTCCGAAATTAGTCATGAGCAAGGAAGTTCTCTCAGTGGTTCATCTCTGTTCACGTGTAGTTCTTGTAGTTCAGTAGTGGTGTCAAAATGAAAACGGAAGTTCTTGAGACTCATTTCTCATCTACCCAGGAGGTAGATCGGGCTATCATTCGTGCGCGCCGTACCGCCTTTGTCGCGCGTTTTATTGTGCTCAGAGAGGGAAAAAGGACCCGAGCACATCGAGCTATCGAGGTCATGGAATGGGAGGATCTGACGACAGTTGAGGAGCTAGCCTTTCGATTTCGGCAAGCTTTTGAACAGAATGGCGACAACATGTTTCCGGTAGATCGAGATATCCGTCGAGCGGTGGCTCACTCGTATCGGTCTATAAAGTTTTTCGTGTCAGAGTACGCGACGCGCGCCACCATAAACTTCGTTGATTCTCTCCTCGATTACGAGCGCTCCAATCAGCTTTTGTTTAGTGACGATGACCAGCCGAAGCCGGGTGGATGGAGGCTCCCTCACGAGATTCGGAGGCTAAAGGATGAGCAGCGTGTTGGTGTTGTTAAAAAGCCACGTGGAAGGCCGTCGAAGAGGCCGCCTCCTACTAGCGCAACCGAGTGCCCACCGCAGTGATACGGTGAGCTTAGGTTGACTTAAGCGCCGACATAGTCGGCGCTTTTTTTTTAGAAGAGAGCGTAGATGAACGGGGAGAGGGCGGAGCCTTGTGTTGCTACGATGAGTAGTCCTACGAGGAGGAATACAACGACCATCGGCACAAGCCACCACGCTTTTCGTTCCAAAATAAGGTCAAAAATCTGTTTAATTGTGCCTGCTCTGCTCATGAGATGCTCCGTTATAACAAGCCGTACTTAACACCATTTCTCACTAGCAGACAACGCGTGTGCTCTTGGATGTGTGTTGAGGCGAGGGGGCTGTCCGCTCCGATCCCTTATGCGGCAACTTTACCCGCCGTGTCGGTCTCTTCTGGGGAGTCTTTGAGCTCATTCACAATCTTATCGACTTCCTCTATGAGCGAACCGATCGCGTATGCCCACACGTACTGACCGGCTTTCTTGCCGGTGAGTACCTCGGCGATCTCTCCCTTGTCTTGTATGCGATGCTTAATAAAAAGCTGCTTACTGTCAGTCAGGAGAACCATGTCGCTTGGATTCTTGTGAAGTTTCGGAAGTCGTTTTCTGAGGTAGTCGATACCACGGCGGAATCGATTAACCGGAAGCCCCTCGCGCTTCATGCGGAAGAGCCAGCAGAGGAGGATAAGATCGGGATAGGAGTACTTGGGACGACCGCGACTCTTGGACTTGCCGGTGGTCGGAACGAGGTTCGTTCGAGCGTAGTAATTGAGGAGCGCAAGGCCGATCTTTTCGTTTCCGCCTGTCAGGGTTCGCAATATCTCTTGAACCTGTTTAGCCGTAAACTCTCGATCTAAAATGTGAACAGTCATCCGTGAGGCCCCTGAACAGCCGAATACAACTCGTAATGCGTTAAGTAACTACAAGCATCTTTAAGTAACGGTACAGTGAGCTCATCGGTAGTGTCAATCTGCAAACTTCTCACGAGGTCAGTTTGGTCGATATATCTATTCGAATTTACGAGTAATAGTAGGGTGTGGAGTTCTGAGGTTGGAGAGCCGGCGCGTAACACTACTTCGGGGCGTTCTCGGGCCGCTGAGGTGGGGCGAGGGGAAAGAGTCCAACCGCGATTGGGACTTCGTCGGAACCAGGAAAGTTCTCTTCTCGAACCGCGCCTGCGTGACCCGAGATCTCTCCAGCGATATACATACCTGAAGAGCCACCGCCGTCGAAATTCAGGGCCTCTACACACCCAAGAGCTGGGCTAGCGAGTAGGGATTGTAGTTGAAGGAGTGAGCATCCAAAGACCCCCGTTGTGACACGAAAGATGGATACTCGACGCTCGGAATCTACGCAGATTCCAGAGAGGTTCGACGCGCGGGAGGATTCTTTGAGGCCTTCTACTACTTTTCCATCTGATACAAGTCGTGGTCCAGCTTGCACTGCTTCGACCACTCCGGCAGGGTTGAACGTTTCTCGATGCGCGACTCCAACCTGTTTTGCGGATGCGTAAAGAATGCCTGTGAGAAGCCCTCCGCCTTTGTGGATTCGATTGTGAATGATCCCTCGGCTCATAACGAGGCCGAGAGGTTTCCCCTGCTCATCAAAAAAATTCGCGTTAATGCAGGCGGTGGCTCCGCTCGCTTTGCACAACGCCTGAACTGTCGCGCTCTTCCATCCGAATTCCGATGCCCGAATGACACCTATTCGATGAGTCTTCATGTCAGAGCGAACGATCGCGATAGACGAGGAGATTATCGCGGACGCGTTTATCCGAAAATTCGCCTGCTCCAGGTCCGCGCCGAGCTTGTCCCAGGTTACTTGCTCAACGGATACCTCCGCATGGCTCAGAAAGGGACACAGCATGGCGACGCACGATACGGCGCTGATGAGGAGTCGTTGTGCTGGAGTGCTCCACGACTTCATCGAGTATCTCCTCAGTGAGAGCTTTCGAATTTCGCGTTGAGTCCCTGCCGCTCGACCTTCTTTCCTTCGAGAGCTTCCTCAATTCGTTGGCGGAATTCGTCTTTAAACTTTGTCGTGTAGCTCTTTACCGGCATGACGATCGAGTCGCCAAGCATACAGATGGTGTGTCCGGCAATCTGACTACATATTGAGTCTAGTAGCTCCAGGTCTCCTGGTAAGCCTTCTCCGTCATACATGCGGTTGAATATCTTTTCGACCCAATGTCCGCCTTCGCGGCACGGTGTGCACTGTCCGCAAGACTCGTGTGCGTAGAAGTGGGTCAGGTTTCGCAGCGCGTCGACCATGTCCACGGTTTCGTCCATAACAATGACGCCACCCGAGCCAAGGTAGGTGCCGAGTTTGTTCATGCACTCATAATCTATGGTCGCGTCCTCGATCTCTTCCGCGGTGAGAATCGGCATCGACGATCCGCCTGGAACCACGGCCTTTAGCTTTCGGCCGTTGAGCATCCCTCCACACTCTTCCTCAAGGAAGCGTTTGAAGGGGTATCCCATCTCGACCTCATACACGCCGGGCTTGTTCACATGACCAGAGACGGACATGAGTTTTGTGCCTTTGGATTTTTCAGTGCCGATGGCCGAGTACGCGTCGGCGCCATTCTTAATGATCCAAGGAACTGACGCGAAGGTCTCTACGTTGTTGAGCACGGTAGGCGAGTGGTAAAGGCCCATGGTAGCGGGAAAGAATGGGGGCTTTAATCGGGGTTGCCCCTTCTTGCCCTCAAGGGACTCGAGAAGACCTGTCTCTTCGCCGCAGATGTATGCTCCAGCCCCTCGGTGAACTACGAGTTCGAGGGAGTACTCCGTTCCGAAGATGTTTTTTCCGAGGTATCCCTTGGCATAGGCATCGTTTACCGCTTGCTTGAGTTGAGCGTATGGATACGCGTATTCGCCCCGGATATACACACACATCCAGTGGCTTTGAACCGCGAGGGCGGCGATCATCATCCCTTCGATAACCGCGTGAGGATTCTTTTCGAGAAGGAGACGATCTTTGAATGTCCCTGGCTCGCTCTCATCCGCGTTGCACACGATATACACTGGCTTGTTGGAGTTGCGGGGGACGAAGCTCCACTTCATGCCAGCCGAGAATCCTGCTCCGCCTCGACCGCGCAGCCCTGACTTTTTCATCTCTTCAATAACCGCTAGTGGATCCATCGCGATCGCTTTCTTTACCGCTTCGTACCCACCGCGGGATTCATATCCTGCCAGTGTGTGCTGATCGGGTTGTCTGATGTGCTCTAGTAGTATCTGTCGGTTCTGTCCCACGGCCGTCTCTTGGAATGCTAAATGTATACGGGTGCCGCCAGCTTAGTCGAAGCGGGGGAGGGCTGCAATCACCAGCTGGAGGGGTACGATTCGGCGGGGCCTACTTACCTACCACTACCGATATCGGTGCTTCATCTTCAGCGACGAACTCAGGGTTTGCGAGATCGAACTCAACAGAGTTGTCTATGGCAGGGTCGTCAACATCGGGGTCCACTTCCACAAGGCCTTCCTCAACCTCTTGTCGGCCTACTAATTGAAAAGTGAGGGTTCCTTGTTGCCCATTGTACTCCTGGCTTCCGGTCTGAAAGATTTTCTGAGGCAGATAGAACACAAGATATCGGGCGTCATCCTCATTTGATTCGACGTTTACCGCAGGGGTGATGTCGTATTCTTTATTGCTCACCTTAAGGAAGGCGGATCCTGGTACGTATCTAAGAC